>CAKKPG010000157.1 GCA_919901555.1 Nitrospiria bacterium
ATCTTCTTCTCGTATATCCGGTACTTCTTGTACAGCTTGCCGCCCATCAGCTCGCAGCCCTTCATCATGAGGACGTTGTCTTCCAGCACCCAGGACATCTCGGCCCGCTCGTAGCCTTTGCGCATTGCGGCCCTGAACGATTCGAGATAGAGAAGCCCCTCAATGCCCTTTTTGCGGTACTCCTCTTTGACTCCCATGGTCAGGACGCGAATGTCGCTGATCTTCCGGGAATGCCAAAAAAACTTCATGATGCCGACGGGCCCGAGCCTGCCGTTGATTTTGCCGAAGACCTGATTGTAGTCGGGCACGGCCATGAAAAAACCGGCGGGACTGCCGTCCACCTCCGCCATGATGAGCAGCTCCGGCACGATCAGGGGCTTGAGCCGCTTCGCCATGGACTCGATCTCCTCGTCGGTCATGGGAACAAAACCCCAGTTGTGGCTCCAGGCGGAGTTATAGATATCTTTGACGGCCTCCAGCTCACTTTTGAACTTTTTCATATTTGCGGGGCGGACAACGAGGCCCGGCATCTTTTCCTTGACTCCTGACGCCAGTCGTTCGAGTCTGCGTATCGATGCAACGTCCTTGATGACCGAAATATAGGCATAGAGGTCCTTGGATTTGGCCAGGCCGCTCCGTTCCATGCAGTCGAGATAGTACGGCGGAGTATAGGTCATCATGATCATGGGGGGCGAATCGAATCCCTCCAGGAGAAAGCCGCACTCGTCATTCACGGAAGGGTTCACGGGGCCGCGCATGATCTCGATGTCCCGCTCTCTGAGCCAGGCGGCGGCGGCGGTCAGCAGCGCGTCGGCTGCGGGGTAATCCTGCAGGCACTCGAAAAAACCGAAGAACCCTGCCTGCTCATTGTGGATGTTGATGTGGTTGCGGTCGATGATCGCCGCTATCCTGCCGACGACGTCCCCGTCCTTTCGAGCAAGAAAATAGGCTGCGTCGGCATGGTGAAAGAAAGGGTTCTCCGGGCCAAGGATGAATTTCATCTCGCTCAGGAGCGGCGGGACCCAGTTCGGGTTTCCGATGTACACCTTCCAGGGAAAGCGGATGAACTGATCTATACCCCGCTTGTCCGTTACCTGCTCTATCTGCATACATCTCTCTTCCGGTCATAAATGAGAACTTTGCAATTTCCAATTTTCAATTTACAATTTCCAATGCTGTCAGATTTAGATTATCCCCAGCTTCTTTCCCGCCTTCTCGATGATCCCGAGCACGCGGTCGAGCTGCTCTTCGGTGTGCGTGGCCATGTAGCTCGTGCGGATCATGCACCGTCCCTGCGGCACGGCAGGAGGCGCCACGGGATTCACGAACACGCCTTCTTCGCTCAGGATCTTCCACATCGTGAACGCCCGTTCCATCTCGCCCATGAGGAGAGGGATAATGGGGGTCTCGGAAACACCGGTGTCGTAGCCCATCTGCTTAAAGGCCTTCAGCATCTTGTTCGTATTCTCCCACAGGCGATCACGGCGCTCCGGTTCCTGATCAATGACGTCGAGGGCCGCGATGACCGAGGCCACGGACGCCGGCGGAGGACTTGCGGAAAAGATGAGCGGCCGGGAGGTGTGCTTCATGTAGTGAATGACGTCCTCGTCCGCGACCACGAAGCCGCCGATGGACGCCAGGGACTTGCTGTACGTGCCCATGATGATGTCCACGTCCTTTTCGAGCCCGAAGTGCTCGGCCGTGCCGCGGCCGGTCTTGCCCAGGACTCCCACGCCGTGGGCATCGTCCACCATGAGCCGGGCTCCGTATTTTTTGCAGACCTTCAGAATATCGGGCAGCGGCGCGATGTCGCCCTCCATACTGTACACGCCGTCCACGACCACGAGCTTGCCCCGGTCGCCGCTGGTCTTGAGTACGTGATCGAGGCTCCTCATGTCGTTGTGCCTGAACTTCTTCACTTCGGCAAAAGAGAGGCGGCAGGCGTCGATGATGCTCGCGTGGTCGAGCTTGTCGATCACGACCACGTCGTCTTTGCCAGCAATGGAGGAGATGATGCCCAGATTGGTCTGGTATCCCGTCGAGAATGTGAGCGCGCCTTCCTTGCGGAAGAACCTCGCCAGCTTCTCCTCGAGTTTAACGTGGATATCAAGCGTGCCGTTCAGGAAGCGCGATCCGGCGCAGCCGCTGCCGTACTTGAGTACCGCCTCGATGGCGGCCTCTTTCACTTTGGGGTGGCTCGTAAGGCCGAGGTAGTTATTCGACCCGAGCATGATCATTTTCCTGCCCTGGACAACCACCTCGGGGTTCTGCTCGGATTCCACCACGCGGAAGTAGGGATAGAATCCGGCTGCCATCACCTCTTTTGCCGCCGTGTATTTTCTGCACTTCTCAAAAAGGTCCAACGCGACTACCTCCTGAACGCC
>CAKKPG010000158.1 GCA_919901555.1 Nitrospiria bacterium
ATTATGACTTCCACGGGCATCTCTTTTCCCGTATATGCCTCTCAAAGTCCTCCCGGAAATACTTCAGCGCGCTCTGGAGCGGCTCCACCGCGCCGGGGGCCAGGGCGCAGAAGGTGTTGCCGGGGCCGAGCAGCCGGCACTGCTGTTCGAGTATTCCCATATCCTCCGGTTCTCCCTGGCCGTTCTCGATGGCCCGCAGGGTCTTTTCCACCCACGGCATCCCCTCGCGGCAGGGAGTGCACCAGCCGCATGATTCCCGGCTGAAGAACACCTCCAAATTGTGGACGAACCCCACGGGACAAGTCTTATCATCGAGAACGATCATGGTGCCCGTGCCGAGGCGGCTTCCGGCTTTCATCACCGAGTCGAAGTCCATTTTCACGTTTAGGTGTTCGGCAACAAGAAAGTCCGTTGATGCGCCGCCGGGGACCACGCCGCGAAAGGCGAAGCCGTCCCGCATGCCGCCCGCGTGCTCTTCGAGAAGCTCCCGTACCGTCGTGCCCATGGGAAGCTCCCAGGCCCCCGGCCGTTTCACCCTGCCGCTTACACCGTAGAGCTTTGTTCCGCCGTCGGTGCTTGTGCTCAAGGACTTGAACCACTCTGCGCCGTTGTTCACGATGTGCGGAACGTTCGCTATGGTCTCCACGTTGTTCACGATCGTCGGTCTGCCCCAGAGGCCGCAGACCTGCGGGAAGGGCGGCTTGGCGCGGGGCGTGGCGCGCTTTCCCTCAAGGGCGTTGAGCAAGGCCGTTTCCTCGCCGCAGATGTACCTACCAGCGCTGGAGTGGACGCGGAGGTCGAGATTATATCCGGTCCCCAGGACGCCGTTGCCCAGATAGTTGTTCCCGGTGGCCTCGGCAATTGCCTTGTTCAGCAGCTTTTCGGCGAGATAGTACTCCCTCCGCAGAAAGATATAGGCCTTTTCCGCACCGATGGCATAGGCGCTCAGGACCGCGCCTTCGACGATCTGGTGCGGGTCGCCTTCAAGAAGCAGCCGGTCCTTAAAGGTTCCGGGCTCCATCTCGTCGGCGTTCACCACGAGGTATTTGGGACGGGGCGCGGCGTCTCCCATGGGCACAAAGCTCCATTTCATGCCGGTGGGAAAGCCCGCGCCGCCGCGTCCCCTGAGCGTGGACGCCTTCACGACTTCGAGCACGTCCTTTGGCGTCATGTTCTTCAGCGCCTTGCGCAGGGCCTGGTAGCCACCGGCCTTCTCGTACTCTTTCAGAGAGAGCGGTTCCCGGCCAGGACGTATGTTCTTCGTAAGCGGTCGTTCCATGTAAACCTTTTAGACAGGATTACCTGTCAAAATCACTTGTAGTTCTCAAGTATTTCATCCATCATCTCCGGCGTTACCGGTCCGTAGAGGTCCTCATCCACGAGCATCGCCGGCGCGCGATCGCAGGCGCCGAGGCACGAGACGGGCAGGAGGGTGAACCGGTTGTCAACGGTCGTCTGTCCAAAAGCGATATTCAGCCTTGCAACGAGACGTTCGTACAGCGGATCGTATCCCATGACCCAGCAGCTGATGCTGTCGCAGATCTGGATCACGTGCCTGCCTACGGGCTTGCGAAAGACGAAGCTGTAGAACGTGGCCACGGCATCCAGTTCTTCGGGTGTCATCTCCAGCATGGCGGCGACGTGCCTGACGGCCTCATCGGACACCCAGCCGCGGCTTTTCTGGATGATCTTGAGCGCCTCCACGCCTGCCGACGATTTCCGGTCACTGCGCCGAAGCTCGGCGTTGATCTCTTTTTTTTCTTCTTCGGTCAGCACGGAAAACCTTAACTCCTTTTGCCACGAAGGCACGAAGGCGCAAAGAAAGCAATGCAAAAGTCAAATTGCAAAATGCAAATTGCAAAATGACGGTACGGCCTTTGGCATGGTTTCTATTCATTCATTTTTACTTTTGTATTTTGCACTTTGCATTTGCCATGCCTCCGTGGCTGTCCATTACCTGTCCAGATCCGCCAGAATAAAATCAATGCTCCCCAGAATCGCCATAAGATCGGCGATCATCAGTCCTTTGCTTATTTTCGGCACCATCTGCATGTGAGGGAATGACGGCGTGCGGATGCGTGTGCGGTATGACACCGTGCTCCCGTCGCTGATCAGGTAGTACCCGTTGTTTCCCTTCGCCGCCTCGATGCCCATGAAGGCCTCGCCCGGGGGGATCACCGGGCCCCAGCTCACGCCGAGGAAATGGGTGATGAGCGTCTCGATGTCCTTCATGGTCCGCTCTTTTCGCGGCGGTGTTGCCAGGGGATGGTCGGACTTGTACGGGCCCGCCGGCATGTTGTTCACGCACTGTTCGACGATGCGCAGGCTCTGGCGGATCTCTTCCACGCGCACGACGCCGCGGTCGTAGCAGTCGCCGCGGGTCGCCGTGGGAATGTCGAACTCGAAATTCTCATAGCCCGAGTAGGGCCGCTTTTTCCGGAAGTCCCACTCAAGACCGCAGGCCCGGAGTCCCGGCCCGGTCACGCCCCATTCAACGGCCTCATCAAGGGTATAGACGCCGACGCCCTTGGTGCGGGCCTTGAAGATGCGGTTCTTCATCACGATCGTGTCGTATTCCTTCAGGCGCGGCGGCAGGTACTTCAAAAAATCCCGCACCAGCCTGTCCCATCCTTTCGGGAGGTCCTGGGCCACCCCGCCGATGCGGAACCACCCGGGGTGCATGCGTCCGCCGCACACGGCCTCGACAATGTCGAAGATGCGCTCCCGGTCGGTGAACATGTAGAACACCGGCGACAGGGCGCCCACGTCCTGGGCAAAGGTGCCGTACCAGATAAGGTGGTTGGCGATGCGGAAAAGCTCGGTCATCATCACGCGGATCGTTTGCGCCCGCTCCGGCGCCTCGATGCCCGCCAGCTTCTCCACGGCAAGGCAATAGGCAAGGTTGTTTATCACGCCGCCGAAGTAGTCGACGCGGTCGGTATAGGGAATGTAGGTATGCCAGGTCTGGCGCTCGCCCATTTTCTCGGCGCCGCGGTGGTGATACCCGATATCGAGCACGGCGTCGACGATCTCCTCGCCGTCAAGCTGGAGGATGATGCGAAGCAGTCCGTGGGTGCCGGGGTGCTGGGGGCCGAGGTTGAGGAACATGAAGTCCGAGTCTTCCTCGCGCCGCTTCATGCCCCAGTCTTCGGGCCGGAACTGGAGCGCCTTCTGTTCCGCCTCTTCCTTCTCTTCGGACAGGCGGAAGGGGCCCATCTCCGTCGCCCGCGCGGGATGGTCCTTGCGCAGGGGATGACCGTGCCACGTGGGGGGCATCAATATCCTCTGAAGGTGCGGATGGCCGTCAAAGGCGATGCCGAACATGTCCCAGGCTTCGCGCTCATACCAGTTGGCGGACGGCCAGAGGCCGGTCATCGACGGCAGGGAAGGGGACTCTCCCGTGAGCGGGACCTTGATGCGGACATCTTCGTTCCTGTCGAAGGAGAGCAGGTGGTACACGACGGTGAACCGGCTGTCAGGCTGGCCCTGCCGATGGGCCCGCGGACGCTCATCAATGGCGGTAAGGTCATAGAGCATGCGGTAGGGGCGTTCAACGCCCGTCTTGAGACGGCGGAGGACGTCACTGACCCGGTCTTTCGCCGCCCAGACCGTGGGAATTTCGTCCTGCGTGTCCTGAGTTGCGATCACGGCCTCAGGGAAGGTTTTTTTCAGATCATCGATGATGGAGTGGTTTTGGGCCATAAAAGCTCAAGAATTTGCCACAGGACACAGAGGTTACCGAGAAAATCAGAGCGACGTTAAAGTACTTTACAGACTGACATCTTGAATTTTGAGTCAAGTTTTTACCACG
>CAKKPG010000159.1 GCA_919901555.1 Nitrospiria bacterium
TCTTCTTTACTACAATGAGTTCCGGCTGCATGAGGCTATCGACGGACAGACGCCGGACGCCGTGCATTATGATAAACGGACCGAGAAGCCTGATAAAAGTTCAAAACGAATCCGAGCCCCGATCGAGGAAATAAGAATGGGCAACGGTCATCTCAGGGCGTATCGGCTGAAAGAAGCCGCATAGTCAGGCCTCTTGCTTTTTGCTTTCTATGGGACAGGTGCGCCCTTTTTAGGCGTCAATCACCTTTTCCCCCAACTCTGTCACTTCAACTCGTTCGCTTTATCGCATCTTTACGCCGCCTGTAACCCCTTTATCACCTGTCATCCAAAAATTTCGAGGCCTCTTGCCCTTTTTTGCATGGTGTCACGGGCGGTGAAATAGGACAAGGGGAATTACATCCTCTTAAACATCCTCTTTATCTCCTCTATGGAAAACCGCACCACCGTCGGCCTGCCGTGGGGGCAGGTGTGGGGCATACGGCACGAGAAGAGGTCGCGGAGCAGCTGTTCCATCTCCCTTACATCAAGCTTTCGATGAACTTTAATGGCCGGATGGCAGGCCATGACGCTCAGGATCTCATCGCGGAGCCTGTCCATCTGCCTGCTCTTTCCCTGTATCTTGATTTCGTCAAGGATATCGAGGAACAGCTTTTTGTAGTCGGCGCCGGTCAGAAGGGCCGGCACGGCCTTGATCATAAAGGTGCCGGCGCCGAAGTCTTCCACGACGAGTCCAAGCCGGTTCATCTCCTGAAGATATTCGGCAAGCAATTCCTTTTCCGCATGATTGATCTCAACCTGCACGGAAATGAGGAGGTTTTGGACGGGGATGTTCCCGGCGCTGAACTGGTCCTGGAGCTTTTCAAAGAGCACCCGCTCGTGCGCCGCGTGCTGGTCGATGAGCGCCATGCCGTCCTGCGACTGGGCGACAATGAAGGAATCGTGGATCTGGGAGAGGGGGACAACAAATTCGGAATGCGGAATGCGGAATGCGGAATGAGAAGAAGAATCTTCAATAGAAAGCTGTGAAGCGTCATGCTTAGAAAAATATGCAACATCAATTTTCCCCGCAGGAATTGATACTTTTGATTCCGCATTCCGCATTCCGAATTCCGAATTTATAAGGTAGTCAGCCACAGCCTCTTTCACGCGACCTGCATTGTCGGCGGAAGGCATATCGTGTCCGCCACGAAGAGCTTCCCGTATCACATCGCGGACGAGATCGTGGATCTGGGACTGGTTGCGGAAACGGACCTCCGCCTTGGCAGGATGGACGTTCACGTCCACAAGGGACGGATCGAGATCGATGAAGATGAATCCCACCGGATGACGGTCGCGCATGAGCATATCTCGATATGCTTCGTACAAGGCATGTGTGAGGGACGGGTTCTTGATGGAGCGCCCGTTTACGTAAAAGTCCTGGTACGTCCGGTCCGATCGGGTATAGGCGGGCTTCGCAACCAGTCCGGAAACGCGGACGTTGTCCCTGCCTCCGGAAAATTCCGTCAGGTTTTCAGAAAGTTCATTGCCGTATATTTGAAATGCCCGTTCTTTTACGTCTCGGGAACGGGGAAGATCGAGCACTGTCTTCTTATTATGCGTGAGCCTGAACCGGATTTCGGGATGGGACATGGCCTGGTGGGACACGGCGGAGACGATGTGTGAAAATTCGGTGGCAGGGCTTTTCAGAAACTTGAGCCTCGCAGGAGTGTTATAAAAAAGATGATTCACTTCCAGCGACGTGCCCGGGGAGGCGGCGGCGTCGAATACTGTTTTGACCGCACCGCCCTCTATTTCGATCATCACGCCCGAGGGAGAGCCTTGTTCGGCGGTGAGCATCTTCACCTGGGACACGGCGGCAATGCTCGAGAGCGCTTCGCCGCGGAACCCCATGGTGCGGATGGCTTCCAGGTCGGACTCCGAGGAAATCTTGCTCGTGGCGTGCCGCTCAAAGGCAACACGGGCGTCGTCCGGCGACATGCCTTTGCCGTTGTCCGTGATGCGGACCATCCGCCTTCCGGCCTGCTCGATGTCGATAAAGATCTCCGTCGCGCCGGCATCAACGGAGTTCTCAATGAGCTCCTTGACGACCGAGGCCGGCCGCTCAACGACCTCGCCTGCGGCGATCTTGTTGATGAGAGCGTCAGGGAGTATTCTGATTATCGGGGACATAGGGATCGTTTTATATTAGCGTTCAATGACCGTCAACCGGTCGAAGGCCGCCTTTTGCTTATCGCACACGAAAACGCCGATAGTAAACAAACCCTTCATATCGAGTTCATTCTTCACTTCCCCTGCCGGCTGGTCGTTTACATAATATTTCAACGCGTCTCCGCGCACCTCTATCTTCTGCCGATAGACATTCTTTTTAGGACCGGTATCAGCGGGGACATCTTTCCATCCTATAAGCTCTGAATGAAGCTCGCTGTTCTTGTAGAGCTCGGCCTTTGCCTGGGCGCCTCCGGAAACGTGAAAATCGTAGAAATTTTCAGGATCGCTTCCGAACGTAAGACCGAACCCGCCGGAACGGGCGCCCGATTCCCACCTGTCCGTCAATTCAATGTCGAAGTTCTCCGGTTTGTCAAGGGCAGACTTAAAGAACGACCAGTGGCAGTCGTTGTTCTTCGACTCCAGGACATATACTCCGTTGTCGAAATGGGCATGGAGGTATTTGTCCTTTGCCGGCAGCGTCCACGCGGAATTATCCACATTGAAATCCTCGACGAGGCGCAGCTTCCAGGAAGCAGTATCAACCTTATTCTTAAAACGCTTGTACAAAACAGGATAGGTCTTCTGAAACTCCTTTAGAGCGCTCTCGAAGTCACTCGTGTCCTGGACAATATGCACGCGGTAGGAATAGCCGTTCTTTCCTTCCCGCACTATCTCAATCTGGATCGTTCCCAGGTACATCAGCCTTCCCTGGGTGATGGAGCATGTTTTATGAATGGGTACGGTCAGAAAGACGTCTCTATCGACGGTCCCTCCTTTCCAATAGTTCGGGATCTGGTCCGTATACAGATAAAAACGGACATCCCTGAATAGATACTCTCCTGATTTTGATCCCACAAAGACCATTGATTCCAATCGTGGGCCGCCATCCTCCTTGGACCACTCGCCTGAAACCTTGGTTCGTTCCAGAACAAGGTTGCCGTAGTCTGTTGCTCCCCCCTTCCCCGTGGTTGGATGATACACGGAAAATGAAGGCAGGGAACTGATGCTCGCGGTCCGGTCCGTTACCCGTACACGCCAGAACGCGATGGATTCGAATCCCCTGTCCTGATCAAGGACGTCATCCTCCAGCATCATGAATGACTTCTGACGCGCGCAGCCGGCATTCAGGAACAGGACGAACATGATCGACAGGCAAAATACTATCTTTGATGTCACGCTGTGGTTCATCATCTCACGGCTCCCTTTCAGTCCGTACGCACGGAGCAGGCGCGGCAGTTACCGTTTCAGCTTCGCTTTTTCCTGGTTCGCCACGACCACGATCACCATCCGGTCGGGGTCAAGATACTTTTTCGCCACACGGAGCAGGTCTTCCCTCGTCACGGCCTGAATGATGGCCGGATACTTTTGCGGATAGTCGAGCCCGAGGTTGTAGATTTCGATGGATGTAAGAATGCCCGCGATCTTGGCCGAGGTGTCCATACGAAGGGCGAAGCTCCCCGTAAGATATGCCTTGGCATCAGCGAGTTCTTTATCGGAAACGGGCTCGCTCCGGATCCTGCCTATCTCCTTGAGCGTCTCGGAAATGACCTCGTTGGCGGACTCGTTCTTGGTCTGGATCCTTACGGAGAAGGCGCCCGGCTCCTTCCGGGCTGAAAACATACTGTGAACGTCGTAGGCCAGACCGCGGTTGTCGCGGATATTGTCCATGAGCCGCGACGTGAACCCTCCGCCGCCGAGGATGTAGTTCATGATCGAAACGGCGTAATAGTCCGGGTCCTGACGGCTGATCCCGATGCGGCCCATGACGATATTTGCCTGCGTGATATTTTTTTCCAGTTTAAGAACCGTGGTCCTGTCCACCTTCGGCGGGGCGGGAGACGGCTGCACGGGCTGTTCGGCGCGCTTCCAGTCCTTGAAATATCCGTTCAGCAGTGCGATAATCTCTTTTTCCTTCACGTCCCCCACAACGGCAATGATCGTATTGTTCGGTCCGTAATGCTGCCGGTAGAAATCAAGAAGGTCCTGCCTCGCGAGCTTCGGCAGGTAGGCGGCCACATCGTCGCTCGTTATGCCATAGGGGTGCTTGCCGAAAACAGCTTTCGCGAACGCCTCGGAGGCTACGGTCTCGGGCTCCTCCTTCTGGCGCTGGATCTCGGCGAGGGCCTCTTTCACCGTGCGGTCGATCTCCCTTTGATCGAAGGCGGGGTTCATGAGCACGTCCGAGAGCAGGTCCATGCCGGTTTTTACGTCCTTCTTGAGCACCCTGAGGCTTGCCGAGGCGAAATCGTCTCCGCCTGATACGGAGAGCGAGCCGCCGATGAAGTCGATCTCCCTGTTGATCCGGCTTGCCGTGCGCTTTGTTGTTCCCTGCATGAGGAGCGATGCCGTAAGCGACGCCAGCCCCGGCTTGTCCTGAGGCTCCGCGGTATTCCCCGCCTTGAGCGCCATGTTCACCGTGACCATGGGGATATCGTGTTTTTCCGAAAGCAGGAGAATCATCCCGTTCTTGAGCGGGATGCGCTTGCCGAGGGGCCCGTCAGCTTTCGCGATTATCGGCACGGCCACCAGCGTGATTGCCGTCACGAGGCGGATTACCTGATTTATGATCCGTTCTTTATTCCGCATTCCGCACTCCCCCACTCCGCATTTATTTTTTTACCGGTACGAGGATCCCCACCGTTCTGTTGTCCTCGAAAAAATATTCCTTCGCCACCCGCTTGATGTCGTCCTTCGTCACTGCCCTGATGCCGGCGAGATATTTTTCGAGCATCTTCCAGCTTGCCACCGTCTCGTGCCGGCCCAGGAGCATGGCCTGGAAGAAGACCGAATCCTGCCCCATGATGAACCCCGCCTCGATCTGGTTCTTTGCCTTCCGGAGTTCCTCATCCGTGACCGGCTCCGTCTTGAGCTTCTCGATCTCGGCGTACAGCGCTTTTTCCACTTCCTCCGTCGTTTTGCCGGGCATCACGCCCGCATACACATAGAACAGGTTGGGGTCGTTCGTGATGTTGTCATACTCCCCTCCCGCGTAGAGGGCAAGCTGTTTTTCGTAGACAAGGGATGCGTACAGCCGGGAGCTCTTGCCCGACGAAAGAATCCCCTGCAATACGTCAAGGGCGTATGAATCAGGGTGCTTCAGGTTCGGCGTCTTGTATCCGGCGAAGACAGCCGGGAGCTCGGCCTCCTTCTTGACGATGATCCTCCGCTCCCCGAGCTGCTTCGGCTCCACGGCCCCCACTGCGGAAACGTCCGGTCCGCGGGGTATGGCGCCGAAATATTTCTCAATAAGGGGAAGCAGTTTTTTCGTCTCGAAATCGCCGACCGCGACGATCGTCGCATTATTGGGCGCGTAGTAGGTTTTGTAGTGGTTGAAGAGGTCGTCGCGGGCGATGTTGCCGAGATCGGCCATCCAGCCGATCACCGGCCACTGGTAAGGGTGCGCCATGAACGCCGTTGCCATCATCTGCTCCACCATCGTGGACGTGGGGTCGTCCTCATAGCGCATCCGCCGTTCTTCCTTCACCACTTTTTGCTCAGAGAGAAACTCCCTGGGTTCGAGAAGGAGGCCCTGCATGCGGTCCGATTCGAGGTCAAGGGATATCTCGATGCGGTCCGATGCAAAGTTCTCGAAATAAGCGGTGTAATCCTTGCTCGTGAAAGCGTTGTCGTTCCCGCCGTTCTTCTGGACCATCTGTGAGAACTGCTTGGGGCCGTACTTCTTCGCACCCTTGAACATCATGTGCTCAAGCAGATGGGACATGCCGGTCTTGCCGAGCGCCTCGTTCCGCGAGCCCACCTTGTACCAGATCTGGAAGGTCACCACCGGCGCCTTGCGCTCTTCCTTGAGCAGTATCTTCAGCCCGTTCGGGAGCACTTTCTCGGTGACCTTGAGGTCATGGGAAAAGGCGGAAAGGCCCGACAGACAAATTATCAAGATACAGAACACGATTTTCTTGCTATAGTTCATCGCAATATCTCCACGTCAGGATTCATTTATTTGCCCCCTCGCCCCAACCCTCTCCCCGGGGAAAGAGGGAGTATTTGCATTCCGCATTCCGCAATTCATTTCACTCCCGTATGTCCGAACCCGCCGTCGCCGCGCGTGGTATCGCTCAGTTGATCAACCTGCTGAAACTCCGCTTTCTCGAGCTTTGCGAACACCATCTGGGCGATCCGGTCGCCGCGGCGGATGGTAAACGGCTTATCGCTGAAATTGAAGAGGAGGATGCCGATCTCTCCGCGGTAGTCCGCGTCGATGGTGCCGGGGGCGTTCAGCATGCCGATGCCGTGCTTGAGCGCCAGTCCGCTCCGCGGCCGCACCTGCCCCTCGTACCCTTCGGGGATGGCCACGGCAATGCCCGCAGGGATGAGCTTCCAGGCGCCTGCCATGATGACGGCCTCGCTCTCCACCGCCGCATAGAGGTCCACGCCCGCGGCGTGCTCCGTCTGGTAATGCGGAAGAGGAAGGCCCTCGGCGTTCTGGAGCGGTTTTATTTCGACTTTGAGATGATCAGACATGGTTTTGAAAAAAGTAGACAGCATACAAAAGTAGACAGCATACAGTAGACAGTATACAGGAAAAGAACTTCGCTATCCAGGTATATCCCTGTCTACTGTCTACTGTCTACTGTCTACTGTCTACTGTCTACTGTCTACTGTCTACTGTCT
>CAKKPG010000160.1:0-2972 GCA_919901555.1 Nitrospiria bacterium
TCCGTGCAACTCCGTGGTAAAGTTTCTTTTATGGTCTGAGGTTCACCTCGTTAACTTTAAAAACGAAAAGAATTTTACCAGGAGCTAAGAGCGCGAGGGTGACGCTTTCGGACTTTTTACAAGACCATATCCTGTCTTCGGCCTCCCACTGCCACCCTGTTCTTGCCGAGCTCTTTCGCTCCGGCCACTGCCCGATCGGCACGAACAAGCAGTTCATCGCGGCCGAAACACTCGCACTCCCGGGCGGAGAGGTGCCCGATGCCGATGCTGACCGTCACCTGCAGTCCCTCGGGTTTGAGGGTCTCTATCTTTTTCCGGAGCCGTTCGCCCACACGCAGGGCGTCCTCTGCAGATGCTTCCGGCAGCAGGACGGCGAATTTCTCTCGGCCGTACCTGGCCATGGTGTCGCTGTCCCGGCATCCGGAGCGCAGCTCAGCTGCTATCTCCTTCAGGACCAGGTCCGCTGCCACGCGGCCCTGTTCCCGGTTAAGATTCGTGAAATCGTCTATGCTTGCCACAAGGAGACTCACGGCGTACTTGTAGCGCTTCGCCTCCTTGATTTCCTCTCCTATCCTCATCAAAAAATAGCTCCTGCTCGGCAGGCTGGTCAACCGGTCGGTCAGCGCGCTGCTGTGCTGCTGCATGCTTTCAATGGCCCCGGCGGCCGCGGCGGCGAATTCCTCGATAACGTCGAGCTCGCGCCCGTGATAGGGACCTTCCGCTTTCCTGCGCCCGAGGCCCAGGATGCCCAGCAGTTCCCCTCTCCGCCACAAGGGGACGGCAACCTCGGCGCCGATGTCAGTTAGGCATTGAAAAAGGGCTTTGGGTTCCTTCTGCGGTCCGCCCGCCCTGAGGCCCAAACGCTCGACGGGCATTCTTGTCTCTTGCAAAAGGCTCACCAGCTCGTTACACATCCTGAGGCCGGCCGCGTCGGGCGCGGGGAGACCGTAGCTCCTGTGCAGCCGGTATCCTCCCCCATTGTCGCTGAGGAAAAGGCATGCGCTCTCCGCACCCAGGGCGCTCTCGAGGGCCGCCATGACGACATCGAGCAGTTCGTCAAAATCTCCGGCAGTATCGAAATTTCCTATTGATTCAGCAAGCCCGTGACGGCGTACAGGCCGTCCGGCGGACGCGGCCCTATCGGCCCATGTCTGCACCGCTCTTCTGAGCGGGGTGGCGAAAAGAAGTATCCCGATGCTGGAAAGGGAGATGAGGCTCGCGGTCATAGACCCGACCGTATGCTCGAGTAGGACGATTATGGCGAGGTGAACGGCCGCTATAACGGCGGCAAGGATGATGACCGTGAGCGCGCGGGCCTTGAATTTGTGTTTATCGTACAAAGAAAGCTCCCCCCGTAACGCCATGAGTCCGGACCTATCTCTGTCCTATTATACTATAAGAAGCGGGCATCAGGGCTTCGAAAAATCCGCCCAGGAGGACATGCATGTACGAAGACGCGAATAGGAGCCGTTGCAGGCAAGAGTGTATCCCAACCTCGGTCTGCGAGGCAGCCTCCCCTCTCTCCCCATACCCTCCCGTTATCATCTCAGGGTCGGATATCCCTGGATGAAGACCCGGTCGGAAGCCTTTGCAGGTTCGTGGCAACCCAGGCAGTCCTCCTTGTAGTTCGTGGAGGCGTTAATCTTCGGGCCCGCGGGTTTGAAAAGCGCCCATCCCCACCCGTCGCCCCAGTTCGGGTTCTTCGGGAAGCGTCCTTTGGCGTCCTTGATCATGACGAGCCATTTTACGACGTCGCCCTCAACGATCACATGTCCCGTCGGCAGGTCGTCCCATGTCATGGCCCGGACCTCCAGGATGAGCATTGCTCCGTCCGGCCACGTGCCATCCTTCTTGTACGCCTTCAAGGACGCTGACTGGGTGTAGACACTATGGGTCCCTGTACCGGGCCCTGTCTGGTCGAGGCCCAGCCCGGCGGCCGCCGTGGAGGTCACGACCCATGTTCCCAGGTGGGCCCAGGTCGAGCGAAAATCCGTCGGCAGGCTTATGCTGCCTTTGCTGTCCACAGAGGGCGAGAACGCTCCTGTTTTCTCTCCAGCGGTTATGTTCGCTGTGACCAGGACAATAAAGAAAGCAATCGTCACAACCGCCGCTCTCATCAGTTTCATCATGCGTCGCTCCTCCGGTCTCTCCTGTTCAGTCGTCCTGCCACAGACAAAGAGGGCCGCCCTCGCGGGCGGCCCTCGATACGGAAGCAGGATGTATTAGTAGTCGATGCCCTTCACCAACGTTCTGACGGCTCCCAGCATCGGCGTAACCGCTGCCGGCCGCATCATCTCGTTGTCCTCATGGTCGATAATGTGGCAGTGCCAGACATAGGTGTATTGACCGCCGCCGCTCGGGTCGAAGGGATAGGAGAGCATGCCCGGCGCCGTGGTCGTTGCCAGGTCGGTCGGCGCATAACGCGCCACGATGCGGGTCACCTGGCCGGGGAGCATGATAACCGTATCTTTCCAGCCGGCCTCGTTCGGCAGCGGCGGCATGATCGCTCCCTGCAAATACGGAGTGACGTCCGGGTTCCCGCCGAACTTTCCTCCGGAAAGCGGGTTCAGCGCGGGATCATAAGCCAGCGGAGGGCCATAGGCGGGGCAGAAGATGCCGGCCATGCACGCCATGCCCATCGTGATGTCCCAGCCGCCAACGGGGAATGCAGCGCCGTAGGCCCTATTGTAGGTGGTGACGTTGAAGTTCTGCCGGTTGATCAGCTGGAACTGCACCAGGTGCAGATGGATCGGGTGCGCGTCGGCAGTGAGGTTGACGACCTCCCACACCTCGGTCTCTCCTTCCTGGGGCAACTCGGATACGTAGTTGTAGCCGAACCCGTCGAGCTTGAATCCCGGAATAGGCTGCAGGGTATACATGCCTGAGATTGGGTCGACCCCTGTGATCCTCTTACCGCTCCACTTCGTATTGTTAACAAGGATCTCGAGAGGCCCTCCGGGATACGCGGTCAG
>CAKKPG010000160.1:3072-6087 GCA_919901555.1 Nitrospiria bacterium
TCGATGATCACCTCATAACGCTCGCCGGGCTGAATCGTGAGTCTCTGCCCGAGATTCGGATCGAGCTTGGCCGGCGCGTCGAGGTACCCGCCGTCGGTGCCGATCGTCCACATGGACGGGCCCATGACCTTGGTTACCGGGTTTACGAGGAACATTTCATAGGTGCGGGCGTTCGATCCGTTCAGGAACAGGAAGCGGTAGCGCTTCGCCTGGACGTTCAAGTACGGCCACGCCTTGCCGTTCACCACGATGGTGTCGCCGACGAACTCAGGCGACCAGTAGGGGTGCTCCGGATTGGTGGCCCAGAGCAGCCCGCCGGCGCTGTCTGCCTGGAAGAAGAGCTGGCCGTTCGTGTCGAACATCCGGTCCTGGAGAACGATTGGCACGACTTCGCTTACCGGCTGCAGGTTCGTCGGTAGGTTCAGGGTCGGGTCGACAATGTAGTAGGCGCCCGCAAGTCCGGCGTATACGTTCAGGCGCGTTGCGCCCAGGGTGTGGTCATGGAACCAGATCGGGGCCGCCTCCTGTACGTTCGGATACTTGTAGAGAGACGCATTTGACGCAGCCCCGGGGAACGTGTAATACCCGTGGCCTTTATAGGCGCCGTCGCTGGTGAACCAGGCATCCGGTCCGCCGTCGAGCTCGGCCGGCACCTCGCCGCCGTGCAGGTGTACAACGGCAGGGATGGGCTTGCTTAAAAACGCCCTCGGGTTGTTTGGGTCTTCCCCATAGTTAAGCGAGCAGGGCGAGAGAAATGCCGGATACATGGCCATGTGGTTGCACATGTTCATTTCCATGTTGAGCGGGTCCGCCCAGTGCAGCGTCTGGTCCGTGGAATACTTGTAGGCAAGCACCCCCGTTGTTGCCGTGGTCCCGAGGTCATTGATCCAGGTAATGGATGTCGGCGGATTCGGGGCTGCCGCAGTTGAGCGCGTATTTACGATCACGGGACCGAGGTAGGTGTCCTGCGGAGTAGTTGGACAACCGGCCCAGGGTACGCCGGGTGTCTCTGGAATATACCCCCACACCCGTGTCAATGGCTGTACTCCGGGCAAAAGGGTACCAGGCGGCAACACTTTTGCGTCAAACTCACACATGTGGATGTTGAGCGCCTGGTTGCCGAAAATCGTAGCCATAGTGCCGCCCGGCTGGACGCTCAGAAGCGGCAGCGGCTGCATGAATTGCGGTATTGCTTTTCCAGCAATAGGTATCTGCGGCGACTGGGCAGCCGGCGCGATTCCAACGTTCAAGAAACTGAACGCAAAGAGCATGGCTGCCATTACGGATAAAAGCTTACTCATACTTTTCATATTGTTACCCCTTTCGTGACAGATGGTGAACTGCGCATTACCCCCATACGATTCTTCATGCCTTCTTAATTTCCAACATTCACCCCCTTTCGATCTATACACGGATGGCGCACGGACAAGGGAGCCGTGAGCCTCTTTTCGTGTTCTTGCCGCGGAAATAAGAAGCAGCGAGCAGCCGCAGAAATTACCGTAAAAAAATGCACCCCATTGACTCGTTCCTGGAAAAAGAAGGCGAATACACGCAACCAAAGTATTCAACTGTCTCTGTTGGCGGAAAAATCGGACTGACTGAGTGCGACGGTGATGTTTATGTATAGCAGATTAGAATAAGTCTTGTCAAGAAACCGCTAAAAAATATTCCCGCAGTGCGAAGCTGCGGGCCATTCATCTGGCAAGGACTTTGCTTAACAGCGTCAGGGTAAAATACCCCCCATTGAAGAAGAAAAGAGACGGGAAGAAAATGGAAAACTCAATTTTTACATCATGTGATACTGTGTGAGAGGCGCTTCGGATGCGGCGGTGCACGAAGGTAATTTGATGACAGAATGTTTCAGGAGGTCAACGGTCGGTCACGGAGAAAAAAGGAGGGAAATCCTGCTTCCGGGGAAGCGCATCGTGAAGGGAAATCAGCACGGTGTCGCGAAAGGGATAACGCCGTCTACAGGAGCGCCTTTATCTCTTTTTCGACCTCTTCTTCCACGCCGTATCCGATAAGCCTCTTGCGCACGCTGCCCTCTCTGTCCACCATGACGATCATGGGGATGGAGCGCACCATGTACCGGTCGGACACTTCTTCGGTGCCTTTGAGCACGGTGTAGGTAATGCCGTATTCGGTAAGGAAGGACTTTACGGAATCCCAGTCGCCCTGGTCAAGGGATACGGCGAGTATCACCAGCCCCTTGGAGCCGTATGTCCGGTGAAGCCGTTCGAGGCCCGGGATGGATGCACGGCACGGCGGACACCACGTGGCCCAGAAATCGAGCATGACGACCTTGCCCTTGAGGTCGGCCAGGCTTACCGCGTTCCCCGCAATGTCCTCAAGCGTAAAATTCGGCGCCGGCCCGGTAGCGGGCTGGTCTTTCTTGGTGCAGCCGAGGCCGAGCACGATCACGGCAATAGACAGTAATACAGATATCCTTTTGAACATGAACAATCCCCTTGCGGTGAACATAAATAAACGTTGCCGGCACGCCGCCCGGGAATTTCCGGCGGCCCTGCCGGGAACGGAGAGCATGGCGAGGTTTATCAGCAGGAATAGGTTGTTTACCCCGTTAGAGCTCGCGTCAAGCGAAACATCTCTAACGGGGTTTACTTCAGGAGCGCGTCGATCTTGCTCTTGAGCTGGGACTTGGGCACGGCGCCCACGACCTGGTCCACCGTCTGCCCGTCTTTGAAGAACATCAAGGTAGGTATGCCCATGATGCGGTATTTTCCGGCGACGTCGGGATTCTCGTCGGTATTCAGTTTCAGGACCTTCAATTTGCCTTCATATTCCTTGGATATCTCGTCAACAATGGGCGCCACCATTCTGCACGGGCCGCACCACACCGCCCAGAAATCCACCAGAACAAGATTCTGCGCCTTGAGCACTTCCTGCTCCCATGTTGCACTCGTCACTGCATCAGCCATACTATCCCTCCTGAGAAAAATTTCACCGCAGAGCTTGCTATATTGTAGAAGGTAGCCAAGCCCATTGAAAAAGGCT
>CAKKPG010000161.1 GCA_919901555.1 Nitrospiria bacterium
AATACGTTCTTCTCAGCGCCTCAGCGGTGGATTTTTAGTTTTTACGACTTCATCATGCTTGATATTCCTTCATTTTTACTTTTACATTTTGCACTCTGCATTTTGCGTTCAGCGGGAACTTGAGGTGACCGATGCTCATCGTAGGACTCACCGGCGGGATCGCGAGCGGCAAGAGCCTCGTAAGCCGCATCTTCAGGGACCTCGGCGCGTCTCTCATCGATGCGGACCGGATCGTCCATGAACTGCTGGCGCCCGACCAGGAAGCGGGTAAGGAGGTCGCCGAGCATTTCGGCCGCGACATTCTTCTGCCCGATGGGAGCATTGACCGGCGCAAGCTCGGCGAGATCGTATTCAACGACCAGGAGCAGCGCGCCTGGCTCAACACATGCCTCCACCCCCGGGTGTTCCAGGTATATACCAGGCAGGTAAAGCGGCTGAGCCGCGCCGCCCCTGACGCCATCGTGGTATTTGACGCGGCCCTGCTCATCGAGACCGGCTTCCACCGGAAAATGGACAGGACCGTGGTCGTCTACGCCGACCGCGACCAGCAGGTCCGGCGGCTTGGGGAACGGGACCGGCTCACGCCCCAGCAGGCCGAAATAAGGATCAACAGCCAGATGCCCCTCGCGGAGAAGCGCGCCCTCGCCGATTACGTCATCGATAACAGGGGCACGAGAGAAGAGACGGAGCACAGCGCCCGCGAGGTATTTTCCAAACTACGGGAAGAAGCCCGGGAGGCCGGCCGATGAGCCGCGGCGCCGTCAAGATCGTTCCCATGAGGCGCGCGCACGTGGGCGCCTGCGATAAGATCGTCGCCGCCTCGGAACCGTGGAAGAGGCTGAACGAGCGGATCGATTTTCCTCGAATCCTCTCGCGGGACCGGCCGCTTGTGCGGGCCTACGTCTGCACCGAAGGGCGTGAGCCCCTGGGGTTTGTTCTCTTCACGCCGGAACCGGTCTTCGCCAGAGGCGGATACCTCCGGGCAATCGGCGTCTCCCCGGCCATGCGCGGACGCGGGATCGGAAAGAAGCTGCTGTCCTTCGCTGAAAGATCGGTTTCCGGAAAGTCACCCATTCTCTACCTCTGTGTCTCGTCCTTCAACCGCGGGGCGCAGGCGTTTTACCGGAGCATGGGCTACAGCCGCGTGGGAAAACTTCCCGGCCTCATTCTCCCCGGAGCAGCAGAGTACATTTACTGGAAGTGGCTGAAGCAATAAATGTCCTCAGCAGGTTATTGAGAAGTCCTCTGACGATTTTAGCCCCGGGCTTTCTCCGGCTGAGTAACCGCGCAGATATTGCGGCGCCCATAGCGGCCTATACCCGAGAGCCAAGTTGGCGGGGCGTGATATCGCCCCGGGCTGGGTCAAATAGCCCAGTGCTGAAAACGAACCGATGTGATTATATGAACATTTTTGTGGTATTCCATGGCTTGTTTTTTGCTTTAAGATAGCCATAAAATACACTGTGGAGACAGGATGAAGACGACCCTCACCGTCATTTCCATTTTTAGTGCTACCTTATTATCAGCGGGCGGTTTCTCCTTTTCCGCCCAGGCCCTGCCTGAGGCCGGGGGCTGCGTAACGGCACAGTGCCATCCGTCCATCGTGAAGGCAAAAAATGTCCACCCCGTCGCGGAGCCCTGCGACACCTGCCATCAGGCAACAGCGGCGCCCCATCCCCAGAAAAAAAAGCAGACCTTCAAGCTCGTGCAGGCCCTTCCCGGGCTCTGCTCCCAGTGCCATCCCCCCTTCGGCACGATGAAGTACGTTCACGCGCCCGTGAAGAACGGCGCCTGTACGGCTTGCCACAATCCCCACGCATCGGACGAGCCGAAGCTGCTCGTCAGGCCGACAAAGGACCTCTGCGGCGCGTGTCATGCCGACAAGACAAAACATGCTTATGTTCACGGCCCGACGGCAACGGGCGATTGCACGGCTTGTCACAACCCCCACGAATCGGGGAAAAAGGCCCTTCTGGTAAAGGACAGCCCCGACCTCTGTTTCATCTGCCACGTGGACATGCAGGGCGAAATGAAAAAAAAGGTGGTGCACTCGGCCATCGAGAGCGGGTGCACATCCTGCCACAACCCCCACGGATCTGCGGCGAAAAAACTGCTCGCCGCGGAGGGTGCAAAGCTCTGTTTCCAGTGTCATTCTCAGATCGAGGACCGGCTCACGAAAGCCAGGGTCGTCCATCCGCCGGTCAGGAGCGCGAAGGGGTGCGCCTCATGCCATGCGCCCCACGCGAGTGACAACGGGAAGCTGCTCATCAAGACGGGGAAAGACCTCTGCCTCGACTGCCACACCGGGGTCATTAAAAAGGACCAGACCGTCCTGCACGGGCCCATTCAGAAGGGCACATGCACGCCCTGTCATGATCCGCACGGTTCGTCATATGATAAGCTGTTGAGCAAGGAATTTTTACCGGACTTCTATATCTCCTATTCCGACACCCAGTATCAGCTCTGTTTCAGCTGTCACAACCGGGACCTCCTGCGATACCCCACAACCACCTACGCAACGGGATTCAGGGACGGGAATAAAAATTTACATTATGTCCATGTCAACAGGCAGGACCGGGGAAAAAGCTGCAAGGCATGCCACGTCATGCATGCCGGAGAGCTTCCCAAGTTAATAGCGGTCAGCGTCCCCTTCGGGAAATGGAACTTGCCCCTGAAATTCGTTAAGACGGACACCGGGGGAAGTTGCGCACCGGGATGTCATAAAAAATATACCTATGACAGAAAGACCCCGGGCAAGGCGCCGGAGCCGGCCAAGGCGGGCGACAAGGAGAAAGGGAAGGGCAAGTGACGGCAAGACGGGGCGAACGCAGGCGGTATATGAGAGAGCATCAGGGGCAGACAATAGAATTCTCGGTGGTCGAGACGGTTCCCCCGGGGAGCAGAACTCCGGCAACATCGTGTACGGGTGTGGTCGTTGACGTCAGCGCGAGCGGAATCGGTTTCCTTACGGACCTCCCGCTCAGGCCGGGCAACCGGCTTACGTTCAGCATGACCGATGTGCGCCATGCCGGCGTGGTCATGTGGACGCTCCAGACGGAAAAAATGTTCAGGGTCGGGGTACGGTTTACGGAGACTAGTGGCAGCGCTTCCTGACAGCATCGTATGAGACGGAAAACGGTCCTCGCGGTCCTGACGGCGCTCGCTGCCGGGTTCATGCTGGTATACAGCATGCGAAGAGAGCCCCACGACTTCAGCCGGTCCGAATGCCCTGAATGCCACGCGCCGTGGATTCCTCGGGGGCCATCGCGGGTAAGCGCTTGACTGCGCCCCTCCTGGCCATCTGTGAACGGTGCCATGCCCCGATATTCGACAGCTATCTTCACCCCGTGGAAGTGAGACCGCAGAACGCCACGGTCCCGGCGGATATGCCGCTTTCGCAGTCCGGAACGGTCACGTGCAGCACCTGCCACGACATTCACCTGGCCTACGCTACTCCCTATGGCGCGCCATCGCACTATCTCAGACGCGATGAGCGGGGGCGGGAATTTTGCCGAATCTGCCACCGGGCAACGTCGCCCGGCATGGGGGGGCACGCTGAATCGCTCGGGGAGTCCCACTTCCTCTCCAAATATATCGTAACGGACCCCTCCCAGGGCATCGACGCCCTGTCCAAAAACTGCATATCCTGCCACGACGGCTCTTCTTCAACGTCGGCAACCATACAGAGCGGCATGTGGGTCCACGGCAGGGACTTCCTGCCCTATGACAGGGGCAGCCACCCTATTGGTGTGGCCTATGAGGCCGCGAGACTCCGGCACGGGAGAAAAACGGACCTGCTGCCCCTCGGCATGGTTGACCGCAGAATACGGTTCTTTGATGGGAAGGTAGGCTGCGGTTCCTGTCACGACCCCTATTCAGCGATCGAGAAAAAACTCGTTATGAGCGACAAGGGCAGTAAACTTTGTCTCGCCTGCCACATAGTGGCCGGCAGGTAGGCGCCGGAACCTTATGAATCGCACATGAACTGCGTTCACAAAGGGGAATGAAAATTGATATTTACTCGGCCACCTGACCCTCACCATCCCCAACCCCTCCCCTCGAGAGAGGGGCTACGACGTGCTCCCTCTCCCCTCCGAGGGAGAGGGCTGGGGTGAGGGGGATTTTCAGATGAAAACACTGATCGCCATCCTCTTACTGGTTGCCGGGGTATCGCATCGTGCGCCGGCCTTTCATGATGAGATCGCGAAGGTGAAGTGCCTGGACTGCCATTCCACACTGCCCTTTCCCGGTGCAGCGCTCTCTTTCAGGCGCCAGGCACGAGAGGTGTGCGCCCAATGTCACCGGAAAGGCATGGGGAGCGCCGCGCGTCTCTCGCATCCCATCGACGTCGTCCCCTCAATGGCCATACCTCCGGACATGCCCCTCGACGAACAAGGCAGAATGACCTGCGTCACGTGCCATACCTATCATACGGGCTACAGGGATGAGAATGGGAACAAGCGATACTTCCTGCGCAGGCCGCAGGGAAAAACATTCTGCTATGCCTGTCATGATAAGATCTGAGTTCCTTTCGGTCATCGTACTCCTCTAAGCCCTTACCTTGAAATTTCGATGCTTTCTATTCGCCGCAAGCGACGGATTGCCGTACAACCAAAAAAGGCAGGTGGGGAATCCCACCTGCCTTGAGAATGGTGCGAAGTACTTTTACTTATGGCGTTGCCGTGAAGTTCACTCCCGTTGCATCCGGTCCGACCGTCACCGTTGCCGTGCCCGGAGTGAAGGTATAACCGGACTTGTACGGCAGTACCACGTAGGCGCCCGGCAGCACATTCGTGAAGCTGTAGGCGCCGTCGGCAGCCGTCGTCGTCGTCGCCTTGGTGTTCCCGTTATACTTCAGGATCATCAGGACGCCCTGGAACGGCCCTGCAGCATGGCTGACCGTACCGCTTATGCTGAACTTCTGCGGCACCGCTATCGTGCGCGTTTCAGATGCGCTCAGCCGCGCGGCATCGGTGGCCGTGTGCAGGATCTTATAGGTGCTGGCGACGGCATAGGTATGCGTGAAGACCGTGCCTGCCGCCTGGCTGTCTCCCCTGCCGTCACCCCAGTTGACGGTAACGCTGGTAATGCCATTGGGGCTGTTCAGCACGGGATCGGTCGACGCGTCGGTGAAGCTCACCGTGTAGTTGCTGAGCGTCGCGCTGGCCAGTCCCGCTGCCGTCGGCGGCTGGTTCACAGATGCCGGCGTTACCGACTGTGACGTCGATGCGCTCGTGTAGAAGGTGCCTACCGTGTTGACGGTCAACGTTACCGTGACGGGGGCAGCGGAAGTATAAGTATAACTTACTTTCACGCCCGTGCCGGTGCTTCCGTCACCGAAGTCCCAGGAATAGTTGCACGTTACGCCCGAGGGACAGGTGGTATTGCCCGCATCAAAGTTGACTTTATAGCTTGTGGCGCTGTCGGCGCCCCAGATGAAGCGGGGCGTCGGAATGGAGTTGTGCATATTTTTGGCGTAGGTCGCGAGCAAATCCTTGCTGAAGTAGTACACGCCCGGTTTCGGCGGATTGGTCGTGCTGTCCGTCCCTCCGCCGTGGCACTGGCCGCAGGCGAGGTCGAGGTCGACCCAGACTGCGCTGGTGTAAGTACCGTCAGCAGCCGTATTGGCCACCTTCTTCGTGTTGCCGAGGAACTCGGCAGAGGTCGGGAAGGTGCTGTACGAGACATCGGTGTTTATCCTGAAGAGGTGTATCGGGAAACCTCCTTCTGTTGCCTTCGGCATATGGCAGGATTCACAGGCCGCCGCAACATCCGAGAGATCTCCCAGGGGAGTTCCCGCCCCGGTCGGGTGCTTGATATTTGCCAGCGCCGCCAGACTGCCCTCGTAGTGGCAATTATCACATTCCCTCCTGAATGGTTCGGGAGCATTGACGGCCGGGACCGTGCTCTGGTGCACATCGTGACAGGTTGCGCAGCTGCCCTGGTCCTGGCTGGGCCACCAGGTGCCGCCGGCCGCCGTGCACTGGGTGCTGGTCGTGATCTTCGTGCCGTCAGCGTTGGTCGTCAGGATCGAGCCGGTCGCGCTCGTGCCTGACCTGCAGAACGAGGATTTGAAGTGGGTGTCATAGGTGCCACCGGCGGCAATGTCATACTTGCCGAGCACGTTCGGCACGATCGTTCCCGTGAACTTTGCGTGAGGGCTGTTCAGGAACTCGTTGCCGATCGGGTGGCTGTTGAACTCCGGCTTATAGGCCGGTGCGGTGGCGGTGTTCTTGACCTGAAGGACCACGGGATTCAGGTCGTTGTCCGTTCCCGTGCCGCTATTCACCTTCGGAATGCTCTGGTGACAGCCGAAGCAGGTGTTGTTGACGGACTCGCCCGAGAGATTGTCCGTCTCATGGGTCGTGGTGACGTCGTTGCCCAATGCATCCTTGATGGGAGGATAGGTAACGGCATGACATCTCGAGCACTGGATCCCGTCCAGGTCCCACTTGCCGGTTATTCCGCTCGTAATTCCGGGGAAGGATGCCAGCGGCTCCGGAGGCACATACGAAGCCCCTTGTACGCCGACTGATGGATACCATGTGCCGCCTGCCGTTTCGCAGGTCGATTGTGATGTCTTTGACGATATACTGCACACACCGGCTGCCGGGTTGCTCCAGCCTGTAGCATGGCAGGGCGCGCAGCTGTACGTACTGGTGCCGTTATATCGTGCTGCTCCGCCTCCCGTGTCGACAATAACGTCAAGAGCTTCCGGAGCCGGCGCCATCCAGTCGCCGAAAAGGTACAAGAGAGGCATATTGACGCCGCCGATATTGGCCGTTGCAGTGTTGAAGTCTATTGGCCCGGTTGCGGCAGCGGAATACACAATGCCGTCAGGACCGGCCCAGTTCTTGCCCGCGGTGACCTTCCGCAGCATGTTCTTGTGGCCGGTCTTGAGATAGTCGGTTTTCCATCTCTCCGCATAACTGTTGTACTGAGAGGCGTTGTTGTGACAGCTCAGACAGCCCGCGCGGACCGAGGTAATGCCGGTCCCGATCGTCGTCGCGTTCGGCGTGGTCGGCACTGTCTCGGTGGAGGACTTAATGACGTAGTTGTTCCACGTTGCGCCGACAAGCAGGCAGGAACCCTGGCTCGTCATTCCGCTCAGATCGACCGCCCCGCCGGCCGCGATATAGGTCGTGCCGTCCAGTCTCGTGAGGTTTGCATTGGCATACCCCGTGATGCCGTAAGAATAGAGGCATCTCAGATTCGTGCTGTCCCATGAATAGCCGAAGACTCCCGTGGTTGACGGACAGGTCGTTGAATCGTAATTATTCAACCTGACGGACGTATAACAGAAGCCGTTGTCAGCCTGGAGGTCCTCCCCCAAAAGCTGCCACGAGGACGTGCAGACCTGCTTCCAGGTCCCGCCCTTTGCCGTACACATTCCGGCGGTCCTGTCCAGCCCTGACAGGCTGATGCCGTTGCCGGAAGCGTCGACGCAGGAGTTCGCCCAGAAATGCGCGCCATCGGCATTTGTCGTGTTTCCGCATGCCAACCGCGTCGTATACGCCGGGAACGTCTTCGCGATACAATCAGCGCGTGAATGTATCGTGTCATCTATGATAAGAGTGCCGCCGGCCTGTATGCCGGTTGCGCATACCCCGGCGTCGGCCGGCAGTTCCCAGCCGCCGGTCGTGCCGTTCTGCACGGCGCCGTCGGTTATGTATGCGGCACCGGCGTTTCCTGCCAATGCAAGCGGCAGGGCCAGGACAAGAAGAACTGCTGAAAACAGCGATCTTTTTTTTGATAACATTGCGTTAACCTCCTTCGTTTCAGAATTTAATATCCTTGATACCGTGTTTCTGTGAACAACACCTCCTTCAGCCTGCCATATGGTACGGGGGAGAAGAACTAAGCAAGACTTTTTTTGCAATTTGGATACCACCGTAAAAATTATGTGTCTAAAGTTTTATTCTGCATGCCTAAAGGCTGTTGTCAGGTGAATAATATGATCCCAGATAATTGGATAACTAGTTGAGAAAATGGTCTTAATTAGGAAAATGCGGCGAATGCACATTAACTACCACGAGAAGATCACCCTCCTTAAAAAAAATCATATCGTTTCGTCGCAGAGAGAATAAAATGAGTGCAGTCCCGCCAGGCAGGGTAATTTCACGCCGGATTGCTCGATTTAGAATATCCGAAACTGATATTATTTTATCTTTCGTTTTCATCGTCGGCTGATCCGATGACTGATTAGGACGGTTGATTTTTTAAGAAAGGCAGGTGGGGTCCTCCCACCTGCCTTGCGGAAGATGCGAAGCACTTATGGTGTCGCTGTAAAGTCAACTCCCGTTGCATCCGGTCCGATGCACACTGTAGTCGAACTCGGGCTGAAGGTCTCGCCCGACTTGTACGGCACTAGCACATAGCAGGCAGGCAGCACGTTCGTGAAGCTGTAGGCGCCGTCGGCGGCCGTCGTCGTCGTCGCCTTGGTGTTCCCGTTATACTTCAGGATCATCAGGACGCCCTGGAACGGCCCTGCTGCGCGGGTGACCGTGCCGCTTATGCTGAATTTCCGAGGCACCTCTGTCTTTCCGCTCTCGGCAGCGCTCAGACCTCCCCTGTCCACGGCCGTATGCGTGATGGTGTACGTACCTGCCGCGGCATAGGTATGCGCGAAGGCCGAGCCGCCGCTCCCTGTTGACTGGGTCCCGTCACCCCAGTTCACCGCGACCCTGAGGGCGGACTGCAGGTCCTGTCCGTCAATGGACTGGTCCGTAAAGCTCACCGTATAAGCGTCTGTAAAGATGATGCCCGCGGTGATCACACCGTTCGTGATGGTGAGACCGCCGAGGGTCGGGGGGGTATTCACCGCGCTTGCCGTCACCTGCCGGCTCACGCTGCTCCGGAACCCGAAGACATCGCTGACGGTCAGCGTTACGTTGTAGCTCCCCGATGCGGCGTAGGCGTGAGATGTGGTCATGCCGTCCCCCGTGCCGTTGTCCCCGAAGCTCCAGCGGTAGGCGCAGGGAGTGTTGGCGCAGGCAGAGCCTGATGCACTGAAAGTGACGGCATTGCTTGTTACGATGTCCGCCGCCCAGATGAAGTACGCAAGCGGCTTCTGTACCCCTGCCGTACCGGGGTTCATGAGGCTCGAGAGGTCGGCACTGCTGTACCCGAGCACCGTGCCCTGATTCACCCGGTTGCCGACGGTCTGACCGTCACTCCGAGAGAGGTCGATGCTGAAGGACGAGCCGTCTGATTTCGTGGCGCTGAAGGTCGCTTCGACCCTCCTGAGCGCGTTTCCGCTTAAGTCGGGCAGCACGGTCTGCACCAGCCCGGCGCCTCCGTCTGCAGGCTGTTCGAAGAGAGTATGCGTCTTGTCGAAGAACCCTGCCGATCTGGGGGTATAGTTCGGTGACGAGGGGTCCGAGCTTGAGTGGCACATGATGCAGCCGCCGCCTGCAGGCGAACCGAGAATGGCGTTATGAGACTTCGCAATAACATTATGGCTGGGCGTGAACTGGTTGAAATACAGGTCCATGACCGGCTCGGCAAAGCCGAGGGCCCTCAAGTGCGCAACCATGCCGATGATTTCCGGCGAAGTATTCACGATCAGCGCCGTATCTCCGTTCTGCGGCCTGTTCAACGTCCAATCATAGGAGACTCCGCCGGCAGATCCCGCGGAAGATCTAAACAACTCTGCGGCTTCCTGTGCGGTCCTCTGGAAGAGAGGCGCCAGGGAACCGTCCGCTCCTCTGTTTGCCCAAAGGGCGATGGTCATTGTTGTTGTCGGGACGATCTGGACACGTCCTCCATTATGCTCCCGTGAGCGCCACCTATAGAGCGGTTTGTAGTTCACGCCCGCAGGGTCTTCAATGGTCTGCGCCCGCTCGGAAGCCTGGTAGGGGCCTGCGGTAAAGTCCGTAAGGACGCGCTTCACCGGTCCGTTCAGAACGGGCACATGGCAGGTCCTGCAATCTATCTTGGAGAAATGAAATGCCGGGAATCCGGCATGCGCTGCCGCAGGGTTCCGGGCAGCGCCCGGCTGACCTTCAATACCGGCATTGGGATGGGTGCGCGTAATATGGCAGCTTTCGCAGGTTGTCGTGTTGTCCATCTGGTCCATGTTCATGCCGTCGGGCAGGTTGTTGCCCTTGGCGAACTGGTGGTCGATCTTCAGGACCTCCACCGCGGGTTGGACCACATTGCCCGAGGCGTCGGTGAGCGCGGCAACGACCTGGGGCGTTACCGGCGTGATGGGAGGAGGCGCCGAATAGCCCCATTTATCGTAATGGCAGGTCATGCAATCGGTATTGTAGTCCCGCGGCGTGCCCAGAAGGTAGTGGCAGAAGGAGCACTGGTACCCTTTGTCCATGTGGGCGTTGGAATTGAGCGGATCGTTTATGGACTCGGCGCGCTTGTCCGATTCGGCCCGGAACTTAACAAATTTCCAGTCACTGTCGTTTCTGCCGCCAACGACTTTGTCTCCGTCATCCGTTGACCCGGCAGGAATATATTTTTGAAACGAGGTAAACCCCAGTGGTTTGGAGGCAGGACCGTTCGTCATCAGCGTCTTGTCGGCAAAGTGGCAGAGTGCGCAGTTTTCCTTATCAGGGCTGATGATGACCGCGTGGTCGAGAGTGGTTGTGACCCACGACCAACCCGCAGGACTCACATCGGGATTCGTCGCCTCTGCTCCTTTCCTCGCTATCTGAAGGCAGCCGATCGTGCCTGCGGGGCCTGCCAGGCCGAGGGAAGCGGCCAGTCGCGGGGCCTGCGCCTCGGAGAAGGCATAATTTCTCTCGAGCATGCTGTAGCGAAAACCGTTCGCGTCGCCGGCCAAGTGGCAGAGAAAACAGTCCACTTCCGCCCCTCCGCCGTCCTGCCACGCCGACGTCTTACTGACGATACTGCCCGTCTGCGCATCCAGGCTGTAGTAGTCGCCCTGCTTCGGAGATGGATTAAAACCGGCCTGAAAGAGTCCGGCCGTCCCGTCATAGCGGTACCCTTCCCGGTCATACTCGAGCGGGCCGCCTCCCACATGGCACCACGCGCATTCCGAATGGGCAAAGTCGTAGGAGCTCATGTCGAAATTTGACGGGCTTGTCGCGTTCAGGTCGGCCAGCTGTCGCAGGGAAGAGAGGCAGACCTTGCCGTACATGCCGGAAGAGCTCGTGAAACCCGGAAGCCCGTAATAATCCCGCTGCGTCCGGCTCCAGGGAATGTTTCTCCCCTTCTGGAAATGAAAACCTGCTGAAACGCCGTGCTTCGGGTAGGGCACGGTATAGGGAAGAGTGCCGGCGCCGTGGTCTTTGTCGGCATACCCGATGTCGCTCTCATATACGTTCCCGCTGCTCATGCCGTAGCTTTTGACCATGTCGATATGACATTCCACGGCGCCGCAGGTTTGCTTGGGGCTGTAGGGGGTGGAGCTCCCCGGCGCAATGGCGACGCCGTTCGCGTCGCGCAGGACCATATCACTCAGGCGGTAGGCATATGCCTCAAACCCGAGGGACAGGATAAGTCCTGTGGCTGCAAGGACGGACAAGACCGGCACAGGCATGCTCGTTTTCATGGTCACATCCTTTACGTAAAAAAGGCAGGAGGGGATTCCCACCTGCCTTCAGGAGAACGTGAGGCGCTTACGGTGTTGCCGTGAAGTCCACTCCCGCTGCATCCGGTCCGATTGTCACCGTTGCCGTGCCCGGAGTGAAGGTATAACCGGACTTGTACGGCAGTACCACGTAGGCGCCCGGCAGCACGTTCGTGAAGCTGTAGGCGCCGTCGGCGGCCGTCGTCTTCGTCGCCTTGGTGTTCCCGTTATACTTCAGGATCATCAGGACGCCCGGGAAAGGCCCTGCAGCATGGCTGACCGTACCGCTTATGCTGAACTTCTGCGGCACCGCCAAGGTGAGCGTCTCAGAAGCGCTCAGCCGCGCGGCATCGGTGGCCGTGTGCAGGATCTTATAGGTGCTCGCTGTAGCGTAGGTGTGCGAGAACGACGCTCCGGCAATGCCGGACGAGAACGTGCCGTCGCCCCAGTTTACGGTGACGGTCGTGATGCCGTTCGGGCTATTCAGAGCGGGGTCTGTTGAAGCATCGGTGAAGCTCACCGTATAGCTGGCGAGTGTTGCGTCAGCCAGTCCGGCTGCCGTCGGCGGCTGGTTCACAGGCGCCGGGGTGACGGTCTGAGTCGTCGAGGCGCTGGTAAAGAATCTGCGCCCGGTATCCACCCTCAACGTCACCGTCACCGGTGTAGCCGATGTATAGGTGTAGCTTGTTTTTAGGTCCGTGTCGGTGCTGCCGTCGCCAAAGTCCCAGGAGTAATTGCAGGTTATGCCGGAGGGACAAATCGTATTGCTTGCATCGAAGTTGACCTGGTAACTCCTCGCGGCATCGGCGCCCCAGATAAACCTTGGCACGGGAATGGTGTTGTGCATGTTTCTGGCATAGGTTCCGAGCAAATCCTTACTGAAATAGTACACGCCCGGTTTCGGCGGATTGGTCGTGCTGTCCGTCCCTCCGCCGTGGCACTGGCCGCAGGCGAGGTCGAGGTCGACCCAGACGGCACCGCTGAATATGGCTGGCGTCGCGGTCGTCACATCAGTGTGTGTTTCAGGCGCCGTAAACGCCGTTTTTTGCCCGGCATTCCATTGATCCTGCGTCGGGAAGGTCGAGTAGGCGGCGGCGACGTTGATTCTCCAGACATGGGCGCGAAGACCCTCTCCATTGTTCGGCTTCGGCATGTGGCACGTTTCGCATGCCGCAGCAATGTCAGACAAATCTCCCAAGGGCGTTCCGGCGCCCGTGGGATGCTTTATATTCGCCAGTACTGACAGATCCGCCTGACGGTGGCAGTCAGGGCATTCTGCCACGAAGGGGGCAGGAGCATTGACAGCCGATACCGTGCTCTGATGGAGGTTGTGGCAGGTCGTACATCCGGCACCGTCGGGGCCGCCATCAGTCTGGAAAATGCTGTTATATTTCGTCCCGTCCGCTATCTGCTGAAAGGTCCCTCCAAACCGGGCATGGGCGCTGTTCAAAAACTCCATGCCCGTTGAATGGCCGTAGAACTCCGGCGCGTAGCCGCCGTGACCGCCGACCTCAATGGCCGGAAGGGCGTACGCGGGCTCAGAGGCGGGAAGAGTGCCGTTGTCGGTGTACGGCGTCGGCACGATGTTGGAGCCGAGCCCCCCGCCGGTGTAGGCATTCGTATGCTCCTGCCTGTGGCAGTTCACGCATAAGGCCGTGGCGCTTGCATTGCGCGTAACAACGGGCGATGTTGAGGTCTTGGGGATCGGATGGAATCCCTGCCCGTGGCATCGTTCGCACTGGATGCCTTCGTAGAACCATGACCCTGATATGGCCGGACCATCGCCGTCGGGATCGAAATTTACCTTCCCGGTAGTGCGCGTCAACGTCCAGGATATCCCGGGGAACGATGCCTCAGGCTGCTTCGCCGACTGAAGGACGCTGTCCATGGTAAAGCCCGTTGAATGGCAGCGTGCGCAGCTATAGGTTTGGACCACACCCTGGTCGGTGGAATCATAGATTACCCGGGGCGCGGCAATGCTCACGCTTGTCGGAGAACCCGACGTTGCTCCGGCGTCATTCATCCAGCCGTCAAAGACGTAAAAGACGTTTTTCACTCCGGCCACCCATATACCGCCCCCGGCAACGCACGTTGACTGTGTTGAAAATGCGGATTTCGTGCAGTAACCCAGGATGTTGATGGTATTGGTCGTCCAATCGAAGGTATTGCCCGATTGGTCTATTGAATACGCCAGTCCGTCCGGCCCGGTCAACGGGGACGGCGGCGTATTCACCTTCCGCAGCATGTTCTTGTGGCCGGTCATCAAATAGCTTCTTTCGTCCGGCGCAAAATAGCCATCGATAGTAAAACCGACGTGACATATGAGGCATCCGCTGTCGCCCACATATACTGCCGCGGCATTGCCCGGCATGAACAGAAGGGGAACGGTTAAAATAAAAAAGGCCGTTAACAGTCGAACTTTCATCGTTCTACACATTTTTTACTCCTTTTGCCTGGTGTGGTTTTTTGAATGAACTTCAGAACCTGCTTCCATGCGGTCTGAGCCTGATATGCCATATCGCGGTGAACGGTCTCTCTCGTTATCGTTTCCCGCACCGCCTCCTGACCTGACGTCCCTCACCGGTACGTAATACTTTTGAAAGCTGTTCTCTTCATGCCCGTTCATGCCCATCAGCCCTCTCGTCTTATGTGAAGAGGATCATTGCGCGGTGAAGGTAATTCCGGCAAAGACTCGAAAGAGGGCCTTCTTACTAAGAGAGCAAACTGCATGCCACGGAAAGCGCTCAGGCCTGAGCAAACCATTATGAGCTCAGCCGTGCATGTCTAACGCCTTAATCTTTGGAATTTTTCTCACAAAGAGATTTTCTGTCGCTGGAAATTGTGATTTTTCAAACAGGCTTGTTTTAATAATTGTCCGAGGTCGTGGGGCATTTCACCCCGGGAAGGGATTATTTCACGCAGCAGGTTGCTCATCGAATATAATTACTAAGTATCAAGCGGGCAGCGTCTTTCTTTCATATTTTCTCTGGTCCGGGGAAATGAAAGCCGGGGCTTCCTGTCTTCCTGAGGTCCTCTTCCATGACCAGTCCCGGGAAAAATCCTTCACCCATTCCCTGACATGGCGTCATTACGAAGAAAAGCAGGCGGGGTATTTCCCCGCCTGCTCTGTGGAAAGCCGAACTACGGTGTGTGGGTGAAGGTTACGGTTACATCGGGTCCGACGCACACGTTCGTCGCCTTGCCTGGGGTGAACGTATAGCCGGACTTATAGGGCTGTACGTCGTAGCAACCCGGCAGGACGTTCGGGAACGTGCAGGAGCCCGTGTCCGTCGCCGTTGTGCATGTGGCCTTGGCGGTCCCGTTGTACTTGAGGATCATCGTCACACTGCCGAGCGCCGGCGAGGTCGCCGCGGTCACCGCGAACTTCTGCGGCACTGCGAACTTCCTGCTCTCGGATGCACTCAGACCTCCCGTATCCGTTACCATATGCAGGATGGTGTAAGCGCCCGCCGTGGCGTAGGTGTGCGTGAAGCACGTGCCTCCCGCCTGGGGCGCATCGGCATTGCTGCTGCCGTCGCCCCAGTTGACCACGATCTTGAGCACACTCTGGGCGTCCTGAGCATCCGTGGAGGCATCGCAGAAGCTTACCAGGTAACCCGTTACCGTCACCGGGCTGGTAGATACCGTCGGCGCCGTGTTCACCACGCTCGCCGTCACCTGCTGGGTCGTGCTGCCTTTAAGCCCGAGGGCGTCGGTAAGCGTAAGCATCACCGAGTAGCTCCCTGCTGCGGCATAGGTATAGGTCGGCTTCACCGGATTGGTGAGGTCGGCCGTGCCTGCTCCGCCGAAGGCCCAGGTGTAGGTGCAGGGAGTGTTCGCGCAGGTGGAGCCGGTCGCGTCGAAATTTACCTTGTAGCTCGTCGCCGCGTCGGCGCTCCAGACAAAGTACGCCAGCGGCTTCGACACGCCTCCCGTGCCCGGGTTCATGAGGCTCGACAGATCAGTGCTCGTGTACCCCAGGAACTGGTTTGCATTCACCGAGGTCTTGATGTAGTTCATGCCCGGCGTTTGGTCGTCACAGGGGAATGTCTGTGATGGATTCATCGGGTTGTAGCAGGTTGCGCCGAGGTCGAACTTGTTCGCGTGGGCCGCGTTGCTCGGGTTCTTGCCGACGCTTATGATCCCAAAGACCCTGCCCATCGTTGACGGGACCGCGCCGGGCTGGTTCGTGATCGGGCTTATCCAGCTGCTGCCGGCCACAACAGGACTGAATTTGCTCTGCTGCAGGTTCTTCTGGAAATGCGCCCGTATCTCGTTACGGCCGTAGTAATCCGTCATTTGACAGCCGGTCGGCTGACCAAAGAGCTGCATCATCGGATTGCAACCGCGGCCGGTGGCGCCTTCCTGTATGGCCATCATCTGCATGAACTCGATCCCGTCCATCCTGAACCCGGGATTCGGGCTTATTCCGAACGCGGGCATGAGCATGTTTGCGAAGAACTCTTTGCATGCTCCGACTTCACCGTTTGCCAGGCCGGTGCTCGTGGTCCCGTAGGCGGTCGTATCGCACTGGCCCGTAAAGGGACTCGGCTCAATGCAGTCCCACTGGCCGTTGGCGCCCTGGAACATGGAGGCAAACAGGGGATTGTCGCAGTCTGCATCGGCCATCTGCATCATCCCGTTTTTCAACAGCTCCTTGCTCCCGTCGAAGAAGCCCACGGAATAGGGGCTGTAGTTCGGAGATGAGGGGTCAGAGCTCGAATGGCACATCACGCAGCCGCCCTTTGCCGGCGAGCCTATCGCCCATTCCTTCTTCACAACGCCGTGCGACGGGTCAAAGAAGGTCGGGGACAGGTTCAACCTCGGGTCCCTCACTTTTGCATGAGCGGCATAGCCTGCGCCCGTATAATTGGCAAGCTCGTCCGCCATTGCATCTATCTTTTCCTTTGACTCGATCTTCATGGGATCAGTAAGCTGGAATCCCTCGAACAGAGGATGGTCGTTCGTGCCGTTCAACCGTATTCCAAAAGACGGGTTCTTTGCTGCGACCAACGCCGCCCCATTGGTGATGTCCCTGGTCTTTGCCGGCGCCCAGCCGAGAACAAAGCCATCCGAATTCCGTATGGCCGACCCCGTCCAGATGGGAAGCAGGGAAGGCAGGATCGGGGTTATCTTTGATCCTTCGGGCGTGGCGACCCATGCCCTGAGCGGAGGCATTGTTGACATGGACCCTTCCAGGAAGTTGTAGGCGAAGTCGAAGTGGTTCGCGTTGCCGTTGCTGCCCTCGGTCTGCCGGTATCCGCCTGCCGACCAGTCCCTGAACAGCAGCCTGCCGGGCGACGAATACACTTGCGGTATGTGGCACGTCCGGCAGTCGATCTTGCTGATATGGAGCGCCGGGAACGATGCGTGGGTCGGCGTCGGCGAAACAAGGGTCCCGCCGTTATCGACAAGGGCGGGATGGGTCCTTTCCGTATGGCAGCTTCCACAGGTGACCGTTCCATCCAGCTGATCATTCGCGTGTTCCAGCATGCTGAAGCCCTGGGCGATCTGGTGGTCGATCTTCTGAATGTCGGTGTTTGCCGGATAGGTGTAGGAGTACGTGGTCCCGCCGACCGTTGCCGTGACCGTCCTTGCCGCGATGGGATTGGAAGCCGTGGCCGTGACCGCGTAATGACAGGTGCCGCACTTGATGCCATGGGAACTCACGTCATGGACGTCGGCGTCAGGCATCTTGCCCGGGACCGCCACCGGCTTGCTGTCGGCGCCGATCAGCGAATAGGGCGTGCCGTCGTTTACGATGTCCTTGCCTGCCTTGGCATCGCACTGCTGCTGAAGGCCCGGCATTGCACAGACGGACATCATGTTCGTCCAGGCATTCATCATGTCGCATCCCAGGCAGAGGCCCATTCCGAACCGGTCGGAACTGCCCGGGCCCGTTTTTTGCGACCTTTTGCCCATTCCGGTCTTGCATCCGAATTCATTCCATTTGGTGTCATTCGTGCAGTTCGTGCACGCGCCGCCGGCGTCGATCTTGTCCAGATCAAAGGCCAGGCCCGGCTGCGTGATCCTGAAGAAGTTTCCGTACCCGGCTATCATGCCGCCGTACTGCTGGGCCTCGCCGGGAAGGCCGATGTTGTCGGCCTCGTTCCGGGCATGGCACTGGGCGCAGTTCCCGCTGTTCGGCACCGGGGCAATGCTGGCGCCCGGGATCGCCGGCGGATTGCCGGCAATGGCGCCTGTCGACAGATCGACCAGAGCGCCGATTCCCGCCGATGCCGCCTGCTTGAAGAACCCCAGGGACAGGGCGGCGTTCCTGTTGTAGGAGTCGTAGATCTGGCCGGCGGGATAGGTGAAGCGCGAATCGCTGCAGTCGGGGCTGTCCGCGGGGCCGACCGGATTGGCCGGGCCGCAGCCTATGGATTTGTACCATGCCGCGCCGACCCGGAGCTGGTTCATGTGGCACATCATGCAGTCGACTTCCGTCCTGTTGTCCTGATACAGCTCCGCAGAGGCATTTGTGGAAACCTCAACGATGCCGCCGGAAACGACGGCGCCGCCTTCGATGCGCGTCGGCCTCCAGGTATATCGGTCGCCCTCGTTCGTATCGCCTGCCTGTCCATAGGGCAGCATGTCCCGGTCATATTCGAGCTGGCCGCCGCCGACATGGCATACGCCGCAGGACTTTGCAAAGTTCGACGGGCTCATCTCTATCTGTCTTTTCGCCGCTGCCGCAAAGGTGTCGGTCCCTCCGCTGTCAACAACGACGTCTTTTGCCGCCAACTGGCGGTTCGAGGGTGGTCAGTATCTCCCCCACATGCCGGGAGAGCTGGTAAATGCCGGCGCGCCCCAGATGGACCTCAGCGCCGCGGTCCATCCCTCGTTTCTCCCATGCTGGCTGTGCTTTCCTGTGGAGACGCCGTGCGCAGGCGATGTCACCGTATAATTCTGGAAGTCTACTTTCCCCAAACTGTTTCCGTAACCCTGGACTTTTGAGACATTCACCGTTGCTGCCGAGTCATAGTCGGGACAATTGCCCGCTACGGCGCAATCCTTCTTCTCTGCCGCTACCGCGCACCACGTCGTCGTGTCGGCACTGTACGCTCCGGTAGCGCAGTTGAAGTGGCAGCCGCCGCAGGTCTGCTTCGGGCTGTACGCATCGGTCGGCCCGGCAGCGGTGTTGTCGGCCTTCAGCGTAGTAGTGTCCGGATGGGCCGCCATGGCCGCTGTAACCCCGGCCAGGAGCAGGAGGGCTGATAAAACTGTCGCATATAACCATATGGTCCGTTTCCTCATAGCTTCTCCTTTCCAAGAGATTCTATAGTTTCTGAAGTAAGTCTGAAAAAATCACAACCCGTAATGTGTATTTTTTTTCATCACCTCCGCATTCGCCTGCCGATTGTTTTTTAGGGGGGGATTAAAGGCCGTACTATATCGTTGTTTTTATTTAGCAAGCACCGTGCCAATGGCCAACTGTTTATAAACTTAGAAGTTTATAAATCCTGCACTGACAGTTTACACCCCGCCGTAGGCATTTTGCTCCATCTCGGCGTCATTTCACGCCATTCGCAGCGGGAGCGTGTAACTGACCGCTATGGTTTCTCTATGTCTTCACGCTTCGGGCAACATGGTTCGGGGCTACGTAGGGCCGCTGATTATTCCCAGCGGAACTTGTCGATGAAATGGCATCTCATCGGATGGTGGTCTATTACAAGAAGGCAAGCGAACGTATTCCGCTGCAACTGTTACGGTGTTCGCTAAAGTGCTGAGGGTTTTTTCAGGTCAACTGCTTGGGATTGAAACAGTGAAGGGCAACGGCAGGACGCAAAACACTCTCCTCTGGCAACGGCCTGCCACGCCAAAGGCGTGGTTCAGCCAGGTGGAAAAAGTCCCGCCGCCGAAGCGTAAGCAGATCGGACAGATCCTCGATGACTTCCTGGGAAGTGAAAAAGTGAAGAAGAGCGGGTAAACTCACCAAGTCATTGCATCGATGAGCAGTGTGATCATGATGAGGACAGCGCTGGCTTCGCAAACACTTTACCCGAAAGATAAATAGCAAATAACCCAATAATCAAAGCCGCAAACACCGTAAGCAAATAAATCACCAAACTTGG
>CAKKPG010000162.1 GCA_919901555.1 Nitrospiria bacterium
ATCACAATTTTGCACTTTGCATTTTGAAATTTGACTTTTGCATTTTCTTTCTGTCCCTTAGCGCCTGGCTGCATTTTGTTTTCATTTTTCACGGCATATGCCGCTCTCCGCTTCCGGGCGCGGCAGGCACCGCCTCTGACAGGTGACCTTCCATGGCGCAACCCTGGCACACGATCGAAACGGCAGCTACGACAGACGGCGTTCTCGAACTGCGAAGGCGGGGCGAGCGCGACTTCCTGATCCTTATCAACGGCCGCGTGCTCATGAACAGCAGCGCGAACCGGTCCGAGATCACCCTCGGCAGGCTCGCCTGCGAGGCGGTGGCGGCGCGCCCGTGGCCGCGAATACTCCTCGGCGGCCTGGGCATGGGGCTCACCCTGCGGGCGGCGCTCGATATCCTGCCCCCCTCGGCCCAGGTCGTTGTCGCCGAGTTGAACGCCGTTGTGGTGGAATGGTGCCGCGGCCCTCTTGCCGGGCTTACCCATGGCGCCCTCGACGACCCCCGGGTGACGGTCGTGATCGACGACGTCGCGGCAAAGGTCGCACAGGCGGCGCAGGCAGGCGCGCAACGGTTCGACGCCGTCATCATCGACCTCTACGAAGGCCCCCGCGCGGCCACGGACGCGCGGAATGATCCCTTCTACGGCAGCCGGGCCCTCACAGCGACGAAGGCGGCCCTCTCGCCGGGCGGCGTGTTCGCGGTATGGGGAGAGAACCCCGACAAGGCGTTCGAGAAACGCCTAACTGCGGCGGGTTTTTCCGTGAACATGCAGCGGCCGGGAAGGGGCGGGTTGCGGCATGTCGTGTACGTGGCGCAGGCCCGCCCCGCTGGAAATCATCCTGGAAAGAGCCTTTAGCCACAGATGAACACGGATAGATCAGATGGTTCTGACGATCCCCGGGACTTCGCCCTCCCTTCGGGCAACGCCTTGCATAAAGAATACCAATTTACTCCTGTTTTTTCCTGCACGCCTCCCGGGACCGTGCTATAGTGGAATTATAAGATTGGACGTGCGAAAGTCGCCGCATGACCGGCGGAACAGCACGATAAAGCGGAGCAGAGGCCGGCCCTCTTGATGCGGCGCAAAAAGGAGGAATCTATGGCAACCGTAAAAGGCATAAACGTGAAAGGCTATTGCGATGCAGTGGACACCGAGCTCGCAGGCATGAAGGAACGGATCAATGAGCTGAGGGAAGACGTTAAGAGGACCTACGGGGCGGACAGCGAGCTGTTCCACACGCACGAGCGGCACCTGCTCGAGCTCGCCGATTTCATCGACTGGAAGCTCCATATCCTGATGAAGGCCTGTCCCTTCGACTGGCAGGGCACGGATAAGGATGTCGAGAGTATTGTATCCGTGGGTCCGGCCGAGAAGACGCCGGGGACCGATTTCTCCGGCGGGTACCTGGGCGGGTAACCGGTTTCCCGAACCACTTGTGATGAAGGCCGGCGGGAAAGCTTCCGCCGGCTTTTTTATGGCATACCGCCGTCCCCTTCCGGAAAGGATAATTTTGCATTGATTCAGGGCGTGTCATTATGATATATTCTCCAGTGCTTGAGGAGCAATCGTCGTGTCCCATACTTCCTCATGCGCAGCTGACCGTAAGGGAACCCGTCGGGAAATACGAATGTCCGAGGAAAAAGCCTATGCCCTATAAAGCCTGGTTCCAGTGCATCAATGAGCAGTGCAACGAGACCTATCCGCTGAACACGGTCATCTACCGCTGCAAGACCTGTGATTCGCTGCTGGAAGTGCGGCACGACGTGCAGGCCCTGGCCCACCGCAACGCCAAGGCGTGGATGAAGTTGTTTGAGGACCGCTACAAGTCCACTCAGTGGCCCTATGGCTCGGGCATCTGGGGCAAGAAGGAGTGGGTCCTCCCGCAGATCCACAACGACAACATCGTCTCGCTCTACGAGGGCGGCAGCAATCTGTTCTGGGCCGAGCGGTTCGGAAAGCTGGTCGGCGTGGACAACCTCTGGCTGAAGCTCTGCGGCAACTCCCACAGCGGCTCCTTCAAGGACCTCGGCATGACGGTGCTCGTGTCCCAGGTCAAGCAGATGATCAGCGAGGGCGCGCCGATCCAGGCCGTGGCCTGCGCCTCCACGGGCGACACCTCGGCCGCGCTGGCGGTCTACTGCGCCGCAGCGGGCATCCCGTCCATCGTGCTGCTTCCCAAGGGCAAGATCTCCATCGCCCAGCTCGCCCAGCCCATTGCCAACGGCGCCCTGGTCCTTTCCCTGGACACGGACTTCGACGGCTGCATGCGCGTGGTGCAGGAGATCACCAGGGACGAGACCATCTACCTGGCCAACTCCATGAACTCGCTCCGGATCGAGGGCCAGAAGACCGTGGGCATCGAGATCGTCCAGCAGTTCGACTGGGAGGTGCCCGACGTGATCATCATCCCCGGCGGCAACCTGGGGAACGTTTCGGCCCTCGGCTCGGGTCTCCTCATGATGCGCGACCTCGGCCTCATCACCAGGCTGCCGAGGATCGTCGTGGCCCAGGCGGAACGCGCCAACCCGCTCTACCGCTCCTATCTCAAGAACTTCGAGACCTTCGAGCCCATCCAGGCGCAAAAGACCCTGGCCAGCGCCATCCAGATCGGCAACCCGGTCAGCATAACGAAGGCGATCCGGACGCTGAAGCAGTTCAACGGCATCGTCATGGACGCCACGGAGCAGGAACTGGCCGACGCGGCCGCCCTTGGCGACACCACGGGAATGTTCAACTGTCCGCACACCGGCGTGGCCCTGGCTGCGCTGATCAAGCTGATCAAGGCCGGCAAGATCGACCGGTCCGAGCACGTGGTGGTCATCTCCACGGCCCACGGCCTGAAGTTCACCGACTTCAAGGTCGCCTATCACGAGGAAACGCTGGGCTTCCCCAGCCACTATGCCAACAAGCCCATCGAGCTGCCGCCGACCGTGGATGCGGTGAAGAAGGCCCTTGAGCAGGCTTTACAGAAGAGGAGAACGATCAATGGCTAAGAAACCGTCCGATCCCAAGAAGTGGAAGGCCGCAACCCTCGGCATCCACGGCCTGGACCGCGTGCACCATGCACACTTCGCGGTCTCCACGCCCATCGTGCATACTTCGAACTATTATTTCAACAACACCCAGGAAGTCTACGACTTCATGAAGGCCAAGAGCGAGGGCAGGGTGGTGCGCGAGCACGAATACGGACGCTACGGCAACCCGACCCAGGAGGAATGCGAACGCAAGCTGGCCGCCGTCGAGGGCGCCGAGCGCGCGGTGCTCTTCTCCACCGGCATGTCCGCCGTGATCCTGACGCTCATGACCTTCATGCGCCGCGACGGCCACATCATCTTCACGAGCGACTGCTACCGCCAGACGCGCGACTTCGCGTCGAACCTGCTGGCCGAGTTCGGCATCCAGGTCTCGCTCGTGGATCCCACGGCCGGGGCCATCGAGAAGGCGATCCGCCCCAACACGAACATTATCTTCACGGAATCGCCCACGAACCCTTATCTGCGGTGCCTCGACCTCCCGGCGGTAGTGAAGGTCGCGAAGCAGCACAAGGTCATGACCATCATCGACGCCACGCTCGCCACGCCGTACAACATCAAGCCCATCGAAATGGGAGTGGACGTCGTTGTGCACTCGGCCACGAAATATCTCGGGGGCCACAACGACCTCCTTGCCGGCGTCGCCCTTGGCTCGGACAAGCTCATGAATGACGTCTACCGCATGCAGCGCATGATCGGCGCTACGCCCGGCCCGCTCACCTGCTTCCTGCTGGAGCGCGGCCTCAAGACCTTCGGCCTGCGCATGAAACACCACAACGAGGCCGGCCTGGCCGTGGCCCGCATGCTCGAGGCGCACCCCAAGATCGAGAAGGTCTGGTACCCCGGATTGGAGTCCCATCCCGACCGGGCGATAGCGAAAACCCAGATGAAGGGCTTCGGCAGCGTGGTCACCTTCCTGCTCCGGGGAGACGACGCGAAGACCCGGAAGTTCATAGACAACCTTGAGCTCTTTTTGATCACGCCCAGCCTCGGCGGGAGCGAAAGCCTCGTGACCCAGATGTGGATGATGTCGTTTTTCGATTATCCCGAGGAGTACCGCAAGAAGATCGGCATGTCGGACAACCTGGTCCGTCTCGCCCTGGGCCTGGAGGACGTGGACGATTTGATCGCGGATCTCACGCAGGCGCTGGAGAAAATTTAATATCGGGATTGGAACGCTGTTGTCGATACTGCGGTAAGAACAGAAGCCCCCTTTTCTCAAGGGGGCTTCTTTCATGAGTTCGAAGAGGGACGGTGCGTCGGGAGCGGGAGGTTGTCGGAAAAACGTTAAATAATTCGTAACTACTCAGGTCTGCCGCTGAGCACAGGCGCAAAAAAGCGCGCCGTGACCGTCATGGCAGCGCCACTTCAGCCAAAACAGCGCGTGCGCAGCGAAAGCGCTGCGGGTACGGGCGCCGACAGCGTGAAGGGCAAGAGCACGCTGGCGCGCCTTGCGCCGAAGCGAAGTGGCTGACCTGAGTAGTTACAATAATTCTATTTGGCATCAGTTACTTTTTTAGCACCCCGGCACTGAGGGCAGACGCTTTTTCCCTTACCGTGACAATTCGGACAAGGACGTTGAGCGGCATTAGTGCTGGACTGTCTTCCTTGCCCATGGCAGACAGGACACTTTATCAAACCTTTACCGCCGCATTGTGGACAAGGAATTGTTGACGCTTTAACTGCCATTTGGTACCCCCATTGATTTCCGGCTTTAGGCTTTATATTCCCTCAACGTCTTCGTCTTCTTTTCCGGCAGCGACAGTCTCGCCGGGGTTCGGCAGCCCGGCAATCTTCCAGGCTTTGACCGGGTCGATAAATTGCTCTGTCACATAGTTACGGGGCTGGTGAACATTCTTGCACACAAAACGCACGATGGGGAAGAAATTATGTTTCCGGTAATACTCCCTCATGAACTTCAGGATGTCGAGCTTGTCTTCCGACAGTTCTCCGACTCCTTCCTGTGCAGCGAGAACGCGCGCTACAGTTTCCGACCAGTCTTCAGGATTGACAAGGAACCCGTCATCGTCAACGGTTATCTTGAGATCGTTATGCACTATCACCGGCACAGGGCCTTCTCCTCTATGCGGGACTCAGGGGCATGTGACAACAGGGGCAAGGGGCATGTTCAGAGTGAACGGTGAGAACCGCGAGGACCAGAGACGCGGCAAGACAAGAACGTGATGATCTCATAGCAACCTCCTCTGATCAAAAAAAGATGGGGGTAGAAAAGGCCCTCAAGCTCCCTTCGATGGGGCCATGACAATCGGCATATTTCCTCGAAAATCATTGATTTCCGAAATTATAGTATTCTTCCGACTGAATAGCAAGGCAGGAATTGAAGGAAGAAGATCGGCATGGCGGACGACCTGATCACTGACTCACACCGCGACCTTGACCACGATCTTCACGACCGGCGAGGCTGCTCCGGCGGCCAACCGGGGGGCATGGCCGTCTTCGGGCCAAAGGACCGCCACCTGCCCTGCCCGGAGCTTGACCAACGTCCATTTTTCCGCTGCCACCGTGCCGAAGCAGATGTCCTTGTCCGCGTCATAGGCCCCGGTGGCCGTCATCAGCTCGACCGGCGCCCATCCGATGATTTCCTGACCGGAGACGATACACTGAACGTCCATATATTTCCGGTGGTATTCGAACTTGGGGCCGCCTGTTGTAAGCGTTTCATACCGCTGGACAATGGCGAACACCCGGTCTCCATCGATCTCCACCCTGCCGTCGGCAAGTTGATGAATGTCGGGCCTGCGCAAAAAGTCGATCGCCCTGCGCATCGCGGGCGTCATAGATGCCTGGCGATCGATGTGTTTAAGGTCCGTGACGATCATGATGAAGCTCCTCTCAATCTTCGCCTTCTTATGCGAAGTCGGACATTATCGCGCCGGCCCCGCGATGTCCCGGTATAGAATATCTCTTGATGCCTTTTTTACATCGGCCGTTCCCGTGAGCACCATCGTCTGGAGAAGCTCACTTTTCATTTTATTCAGCAGGAAGGCGACGCCCTCCCGGCCGTTGCCGAAGGCGCCGACGATCAGCGGCCTGCCGATGAGCACCGCGTCGGCCCCCAGGGCAAGGAGCTTCAGCACATCGGCGCCGCTCCGGACGCCTCCGTCGGCAAAGATGGCGATCTTTCCGCGGACCCGGTCGGCGATCCGGGGAAGGACCTCGGCAACTCCCGGAGTGAAATCCAGCACCCGGCCCCCGTGGTTGGAGACCACGATCGCCGCCGCCTTTGCCTTGACCGCGAGTTCGGCTTCCTCAGGGGTCATGACGCCCTTGAGGACGAAGGGCAGCGACGTCGCGGCCACCACTTCCTTCAGCTCATCGAAGGTCTTGGTGCTCACCGGTTGTCCCTTCAGCGCCATGGTAACGAGGCCGGCGCCGTCTATGTCCATGCCGATTGCCAGCACCCCTGCCGCTTCCGCCTGGCGTATGCGCTTGATGATCTCCCCCTGCTGTCTCGGCTTGATAATGGCGATGGTCCTGCCGTGATGCGCCGCGCCTGCTTTTAAGCCGCTGTCATACATCGTCGGGTCCGCGCCGTCTCCGGTCATGCCCGACGTGCCGGCCAGCAGCGAACCCTCCACGATCTCCGTGATGAACTCCTCTTCGGTCATTTTCCCGCCCATGTTATAGGGCGTCCCGGTCATGGGAGCGGCCAGGACGGGCATGGAGAGCTTCGCCCCCCAGAGGTCGAAGGAAAGGTCGGCCTCCTTCACCCCGTGGATCGTGCGCATAACGAGGCGATGCCGGGCCAGGGCCTCCACGTTTGCCATGAACGCGCTGCCCGTTCCCACGCCGCCCATGCCGGGCACTTCACCGGCGCAGACGCGCCCGTCACAGACAGGACAGACCCGGCAAAAGCCTTGCAGTTTTTCCCGCGCATTTTTTCTGATTGTCTTTAAATCCATTGAACGGTCCTTTTCTATCCCAGAAATTCCCAGCCGCACCGCGCGCACGTTATCCGGACAATAAAGCCGAGGAACTGCTTTTTGACGAATGCATGCTCTACCGTGCCGTTGCAGGTGTGGCAGCGTACGGTATCGCGAAAGTCCCCGGTCCGGTGCTGGTTCTTCACCTTGGCGGCGACCTGGTACAGGCGCATCTCCAGCAGCTCAAGGCAGCATCCCATAAGGCCTCTTTTCTCAATCAATATGCATTAAAGAAAGACCGGGAGGGCACGTGCCGATTTTCTGCCGTGCCCTCCCTCTCACTATCATTACAGCCTGATCTCTCCGTTGCTGCACACCTTTCCGTCCTTGCTTTCCGAGGAAACATCACCGGAAGGCTTCTTCGGCGCTCCCCCGCAGACGACCGCCTCCGGAGCGAACCAGCACTTGATCCTGGCGAATATCGATTTCTTCTGGCTTTTTAAATCTGCTTTTGAGACCTTTTTTGCCATGGCGTCCTCCTTTTTACCGGTTTCCGTTCTTATTCTTCCACGACCTCGAGAACAAGATCACCATACCGGTCCTTGACCGGTTTCCGTATCTGAAGAAGCTCACGCCACCGATTGAATGATGCAACGAACAGGACGGTGATCAGGACCATAATGATGGCGGAGAGTGCGGCAAGGAGATACTTTTCCTTCGGGAGAAAATTCGTCGTGATGTTCAGGTACCCGGCGTAGAGCGTCGTAAAGGCCATGAGGATACCCGGCACGGCCGTGATCCACGCATACTGCGCCTTTCCCATCCGTATCAGCATGGTGGTCCCGATGATCAGTGCGCTTGCCGCGAGGAGCTGGTTGCTCATGCCGAACAGGGGCCAGATGGTCGCGATGTCCCCGGTATACACGAGGTAACCCCAGGCGCCCGTGAAGAAGAAGCTGGTGATGACGATGCCCGGCATCCACCGTTTTTCCAGGAACTTGGGGAAGAGCTTGCCGACCATCTCCTGGAGGAAGAACCGGCCTACCCGCGTGCCCGTGTCCACGGCGGTCAGGATGAACACCGCCTCGAACATGATGGCAAAGTGGTACCAGTACGACATCAGCCCTTTCATGAAGGGGACCGATGAGAAGATGTAGGCCATGCCCACGGCAAGGGAAACAGCGCCGCCCGGCCTGCCCTGGATCTTTTCTCCGACCTGCGCTGCGAGGTCAGGAAGATTGACAACGGCCATGCCGAGTTTTTCGAAAACCGCCGGGGCCGCGTTGATGGCAAAGTAGTCCGCCGGCACCAGGACGCAGGCCGCAACCAGGGCCATGATGGCCACAAATCCTTCGACCAGCATCGCCCCGTAGCCGATGAACAGAATATCCCGCTCGTTCCCGATCATCTTCGGCGTCGTTCCTGACCCGATGATCGCGTGGAACCCGGACAAGGCCCCGCAGGCGATGGTGATCAGGACAAAGGGATACACCGGGCCGGGGATGATCGGTCCGCCGCCGTGGATGTAGGGGGTAAAGGCAGCCATCTGGAAATCAGGCCTGACAATGAAGATCCCCGCGGCAAGCATCACGATGGTCCCTATTTTCAGGTACGTGGAGAGATAATCCCGGGGACACAGAAGCATCCAGACCGGAAGGACCGAGGCAAAGAACCCGTAGATCGGAATAATGATGGAGAGCTGTTTTTTCGAAAGCGTGAATATCGACGACAACGCAGGATTCGCCGCGACATAGGGGCCGACGACGACCGCCAGGAAAAGGAGCGTGACGCCCATGATGCTTGCCCCCTTCACGTCGCCGGGCCGCAGTTTATACATGTAGAACCCCATCAGGAATGCGATGGGCATGGTGGCAAAGACGGTGAAGGTCCCCCATGCGCTTTCAAACATGGCGTTCACGACGGCGATGGAGAGGCCCGCGAGGGTCAGGATGAGAATGAAAAGGAACGCGAAGGAAGCAACGATCCCCGCGGCCTTGCCGACCTCGCTCTCGGCGATCTTCGAGAGGCTCTGCCCTTTGTGGCGCACCGAGGCAAAGAGCACCACCATGTCGTGGACCGCCCCGGCCATGACCGCGCCGATGATGATCCAGAGAGCGCCGGGCGCATAGCCGAACTGCGCGGCCAGCACCGGTCCCAGCAGCGGACCTGCCGCGGCGATCGCGGCAAAGTGGTGGCCGAAAAGGACGTACTTGTTGGTTTTGACATAGTCGTGGCCGTCCGCCATGGCGACCGCGGGTGTTGCCCGTTCTGCCCGCAGGCCCAGCACCTTGTTGGCGATGAACAACCCGTAATACCGGTAGGCGAGCGCAAACACGCACATTGCAACGAATACCAGGGTCAATGCATTCATGTTTCCTCCTCTTTCCCTTGTGGATACCGTTAAAACGCTTCCACTGCCGCCCCCCTCTGCGCGGGCCAGGGGAGCCCCCTCTATGATTCTACAGTTTTATAATTTTTAAACTCTGAGTATGAGAGCGAACAACAAGATAACTACTCAGGTCTGTTGCTGAGCACAGGCGCAAAAAAGTGCGCCGAGGCGGAGAGGCTGACCTGGGTAATTACAAAACAAGATAGCGTGGCCTTACATGGGGAGGTCGAATGGTGTGATGTTGCCTGGGAAACGCGTTCGTACAAAGCCTCCCATGGTGAAAAGGTACTACAAAGTGCGGAAAAAAGCAAGAGGAAGAAAGGGAAGAAAGGGGAAAAAAGGGGGGAGCGACTTCGTGGTACATATTATGGCCCATCATGATTTTGCAAAGAACGCCGCGTGGTTGGAGGTGAAGAGCGGCGGATCGTTCTTGAGGATCGCCGAAACAGCGAGATGCCGCTTGAACTCGTCATCCAGGAACTGCCGCACCGCTTTCCGGTCCCACCCCCGGGGATGCTTGAAGCCGGTATAGAGGGAAAGGTCGCCTTCGTAAAACCGTTCTGTTTCATACTCCCCTGCCTCATGCCCGCACAGGGGCATATTGAACACCGCAAGGTTCAGAAAGGTTATCGCGTCCGCGTGCTTGACAATAAAGTCGAGCGTCTTCCGCGCTTCCGTCAGCGTCTCTGCCGGCGTGCCGAAGAGGAGATAGACGTACGCGGCGATCCCTGCTTCATGCAGGTTTTGCAAAACCTGCGACGCCGTTGACAGATCGATCCCCTTCTGCATCCTGTCGAGCACTCCCTGGTCTCCTGATTCCAACCCGAGCTTGAGCATCAGGCATCCCGAGCGTTTGAGCTGCACGCAGAAATCGGCGTCCAGAAGCTCCCGGCTGATCCGTGCAAACCCGTACCACGGGACGCCAAGGGGTTTATCGGCAAGCGCGCGCATCAGCGCCGGGCTGATCGAGTTGTCGAGGAGATGGATAAGGACCGGCTTGTGCTTCACGATCAAGACATTGAGGTCAGCCACAGCCTGCTGTGCAGGAACAGGGACGTAGGGATTGTCCTCTGCCCGTTCAGGACAGAAGGAGCATTTGTTCCAGTAACATCCGCTCGATCCGCTGTAAGGGAGAATGAACCCCGGTGAGAGGTAATCGTGAACCGGCAGAGAACTGTAGTCCGGCGTATCATGATTCTGCTTCGCTTCTTTGACACCGAGCAGGTCGAGCAAGGGTCGTTCTCCCGGACCTGCTACAAGGTGATCCACGAGACCATTGAAGGGATTCTTCCAGCCCGGTCTTTTCATCCATGAACTCACCAGCCCTCCGCCGAGAACAATCTTCAGGCCGGAGAACTCTCTTTTAATGAATCCTATCACGGCGAACGCGCACAATGCCTGGCTCAGGTAATTGAGCGAAAACCCGACCATGTTTGATGTGTTTTCCTCAACGAAATTCTCATCGTATCGCTTTTCTTTGCGCTCTTTGCGTCTCAGCGTGGCCCGCGGCCATTGCGAGGAAAAAGATTCTTCAAGAATTTCCACCAGCCGCTTCCTGAACCAGGGATAAAAGGGATTTTGCTCCGGATGCTCCGCCGCCGTAATGAGGTCGGCGCTCCTGAGGGGCGAGAGATCCTGGTGCTGATAATCCGTCAGACCGATGACCGCGCCGCTGTCTTTTGCGGAGACGGCGAGAACACGATTTACGTCTTTCACGGCCCTGCTGTAGCGGTCAAAAGATCGATAGGTCCGGGGGTCCCGGAGCGCGGCCAGGCTCGTTGAAATATTTTTGAATGCCCTGCGGCTCCAGGTGTCCGAGGCTTTCTGCGGCTGCTGTAAAAGATACAGAAGGCCTTCGATATTCCCGTCCAGAACGCGGCAGGATATCCCGTGGGCCGAGAGCGCGGCCCCAAGCTTTGCTATGCCCGCCGGGGGCTCGCAGGGTTTTGCAACAGGAGGGAAGATAAGAAGCATGAGGCATTATGCCCGATGCGGGATGCCATATCAAGAGCATTTGTCGCCGCACGCTGCCGTTGCGGGCGATTGGCGGGAGCTTGGGCAACAGGCTGATGAGCTTTTCGGACGGCGTCTCTCCCTGCAGCGCCTGTTTTATTCCGCGCTCTTTTTCTTCAGCAGTGCCTCGAGCGCCGCGAGCTGATCATTATGCAGTTTGCATTCTGCTTCATATTCTTCCTGCATGTTCTGCGCCGTCGTCGCGCCGATGTGGACGGACGTCCTCCCGAAGGTAAAGGAATGCATGTCCTCGAGGTCGCAGAAATTGTCCTTGAGGCGCTTCAACTCGGCCGTGAGTTCATCAACGGTCATGTCTTCGATCTTCTTGTCAGGCCCTTTACTCACCGTACACCTCGACTATTATGAGAGTATTAAACCGCAGAGGGCGCGGCAATGCGAAGAATTTACTGTAAGCGTCTGAGATAGTCAAGCGCCTCGTTCCTGTCTTTGAGCACGCCCTCGGCCTGGCGCTCCTTGAGCTCGTCCAGGATATCCCGGAACCCCGGACCCGGCTTCATTCCCCGGGCGATGAGGTCTTTCCCCGTCACAAAGGGCTTCTCCTCGGTCTTCAGGAACTTTCCGTAATAATAGTCCAGGATAACGGCGGCGGTCTCCTGCGTATCGGTGAACCCTTCGGCAGGCATGACCTCCAACGTGGCCTTGGCGTCGGCCAGGGAAAGAACGACGCTCTCCGGCAATGCGTCCTGCTGGTCCCTGCAATAGCGGTACAAGGCCCGCTTGCTCGGCCCGCCCGGAGCGGAGAGATTGAGCGGCCGCATGTGGTGTTTGATGACCCTCGTTACCGCTTCCTCCGCGTCGCGGGACAGCCTGAACCGCTTGCAGATCTCCTTCGCCTTCTCGGCGCCGAGGCTGTCGTGTCCGTAAAAATGGATGTCCCCTTCCTCGTCGCGGCTGTAGGTATCTGATTTGGCGATATCATGCAGAAGGCAGGCAAACCTGAGCGCGGCTTTGCGCGTGACAAAATGCTCCAGCGGCCCTTCCAGGTGCGCGTGGACCCTGCCGGCATGCTCCGGCGAAATACTCTGAAGGTTCTCGAGCACGCCGTCCACGTATTCCGCGGTCTTGATGGAATGGGTGAAGATATCATAGATATGGTGCCTGCCGGGAGCGAAGTCCTTGAGCGGATCGAGTTCGGGCAGGAGCTTTTTCAGGAGCCCCAGCGACTCCATAAGCAGGAGATGCCGTCCGGCGCCTTCTACCGAGAGTATCTGGAAAAACTCGTCCCGGATGCGTTCCGGAGACGGCGTGGCGACAAGGTCCGCCTTTGTCCTGATATGCTCCGCGGTTGTCTTTTCGATGTTGAAACCGAGGGTCGCGGCAAACCGCACTGCCCGGAGCAGACGGAGCGGGTCCTCATCCAGCACCCCGGGCTTCGTGACGCGAATAAGCTTTTGTCCGACATCTTCCCTGCCGTCGAACAGATCGATCAGGCCGTCGATGGATTTTTCCCCGATGAACCGCCGCAGGTCCAGGGCCATGGCGTTTACCGTAAAATCCCGCCTGGACAAATCCGCGTTCAGGTCCGGTCCCTCGAAGTTGGTGAAATCGAACTGGATGACCTCGCCCGCCTCATTCTTCACCACGCGCGTGATCTTTCGCTCTTCGTCGAGAAAGAAAAAGCTCCCGTCGATCTTGTCGGCAAAGGCTCTCGCTGCAATCTCCGAACCGGATGGCATCAGGAGGTCGATGTCTTTAATATTTTGAATGCCGAGCAGCAGGTCCCGGACGGAGCCGCCCACGAGGTAGATCGGTTGGGGGGTGAGAAGAGTGAGGTCGGAGAGGTATGTAACGGAGAGAGCGTTCATCGTTGATATTAGTATACTACATCTATGCCGCGGGGCGGAAAATGGCAGGTTACGTTTTGCAGCGCGCAACCCGACTTACGATTACTTCTCCAACACCTCTCTCAACACCCCCTCGTCCCACTCCTTGGTGATGACCACTTCGCCGATCTTTTTCGGCAGGACGAAGCGCACCTTGCCGCCTTCAGCCTTTTTGTCCACCTGCATGGCGTCGAACAGTTCAGTCACCGAGGGTCTGCGTTTAAGCACGGACAGATCCGTCGGGAGGCCGTAGTCCCTGATCAATTTTTCCACCCGTTCCGGCAACCCGGCATCGCAGAGGCCCATGCGCAGGGCGAGCCTGGAGGCATACACCATGCCGATGGCCACGGCCTCGCCGTGCCTGCGGGTGTAGTTCTCGACGGTCTCGACGGCGTGGCCGACGGTGTGGCCGAAGTTCAGGATGGCCCGCAGGCCGCCCTCCCGTTCGTCCTTGCTCACCACCTCGGCCTTGATCTCGCAGCAGCGGCGGATAACGTGGGCAAGCGGCCCGGGCTCGAGGCCGAGGACCTTTTCCCGGTTCTTATCAAGGTAGTCGAACAATTCCCGGTCCCGGATAACGCCGTACTTGATCACCTCGGCCATGCCCGAGAGGAACTCTTCCTTCGGGAGGGTCCTGAGGGTGTCCAGGTCCATGAACACCAGCCGCGGCTGGTAGAAGGCGCCGATCATGTTCTTGCCCATGGGGTGGTTCACCCCGGTCTTGCCCCCTACGGAGCTGTCAACCATGGCAAGGAGCGTCGTAGGGATCTGGATGAAAGGCACGCCGCGCATGTACGTTGCCGCTGCGAAGCCCGTAAGGTCTCCGATGACCCCGCCGCCCAGGGCCACGAGCGGCGATCTGCGGTCGAAGGTATTGATGAGAAGGGCGGTATAGACGGCATTGGCCCAATCCAATGTCTTGTACTGTTCGCCGTCGGGGACCTCCACGGGCATGGCCTGGAACCCCGCAGAGGAAAGATTCCGGAGCACGCGCGCTCCGTAGAGTTTGTTCACCGTGGGATTGGTGACCACGGCGGCCTTCTTGCCCGTGCGGAGGCCCTCCATCCGGCTGCCGAGCTCTTCCAGCTTGACGCCGATGACGATATCGTAGCTTCTCTCACCCAGGCTTACGTTAACAACGTGCATAGCGGACCTTCTCTTTGATCTCGTTAATGACGGATTCCTCGGTCTTTCCCGACGTGTCGATAATGATGTCCGCCTGGCGGTAGAACTTCTCGCGGGCCTCGAGGAGTTCCCGTATCCTGGCCAAGGGGTCTGCAACCTGCAGGAGCGGCCGGTGGGTTTCGTGCTTGATGCGCCCGTAGATAACCTCGGGCCGGGCAGTGAGGCAGACCGTGAGGCCTCCTTTTTTGAACGCCTCGCGGTTCGCGTCACGGACCACGGCGCCGCCGCCGGTGGAGACCACTTGGCTGTCCTCCTCCATGATCTGATGGATGATCCTCGACTCCACGTCGCGGAAGCCGGGCTCACCGCGCTTCTCGAATATCTCGGCAATGGTCATGTGCTGGTCGGCCTCGATGAGCTCGTCGCTGTCGACAAAGGAGTACCCCAGCTCTTTCGCCAGCCGCGTACCGACGCTCGTCTTGCCCGTGCCCATGAAGCCCGTGAGGATGATGTTTTTGAACATTGGTCTGTCCGGAAACGTCCGGCGGCAACGGTTACGAGGCCCGTTTCGTCCGTCGGTTACGTTGTTCGGCGTGAGACGTTACCGTGACCGAACAACGATACGGGCTTCGTGGCCGCTTCACGTTACCTTCTCCTTTTCCCGTCCTACTCCATTCCCATCCGTGCTTTGAGGTGCTTCAGGTATCCTTCGTAGTTGCGCTTCATCTCGTCGATGCTGTCTCCGCCGAACTTCTCGATCATGGCCGATGCGATCTCGAAGGCCGTCACCGCTTCCGCCACCACCCCTGCCGCGGGAACGGCGCAGACGTCGGAACGCTCCACGCTCGCCTTGAACGGTTTTTTGCTCACCATATCGACGGAACGGAGGGGCTTCATGAGCGTCGGGATGGGCTTCATGGCCGCGCGCAGGACAATGGGCTCGCCGTTGGTCATGCCGCCCTCGATGCCGCCTGCATGGTTCGTCTTGCGAGAGAACCCCGCCTTCGCGCTCCAGAATATCTCGTCGTGCACCAGGGAGCCGGGGCGGTTGGCGACCCCGAACCCGGAACCCACTTCAACCCCCTTGATGGCCTGGATGCTCATGAGCGCGGCCGCGAGCCTGGCGTCGATCTTCCGGTCCCAGTGGGCGTGGCTGCCGAGCCCCACGGGCGCGTTGGTAACGATCACCTCGAAGACGCCGCCGAGGGAGTCTCCGGCCTTTTGGGCCTCGTCGATTTTCCTCATCATCTTTTTCGCGGCATCAGGGTCGGCGCAGCGCACCTCCGACGCCTCGGCCCGTTTCTTGATGTCCTTGTGGGACATTTTGTCGCCCCGCGCAGAGACCCCGCCGATGCTGATCACGTGGCTTACCACTTCGATACCGAACTCTTCCAAAAGCCTCCTGGCCACGGAGCCCACGGCCACGCGCATGGCGGTCTCCCGGGCGCTGGACCGTTCGAGGATATTGCGGATGTCCGCCGTACCGTACTTCAGGGCGCCGGCCAGATCAGCGTGGCCGGGACGAGGCCGGGTGACCGGGTCGGCGGTGTTCAGGAACGTAGGGTCCGGCGACATCTTGGCGCGCCAGTTTTCCCAGTCCTTGTTCCGGACCACGAGGCCCAGGGGGCTCCCCAGGGTGCGGCCCCACCGGACGCCTGTATAGATTTTGACCGTGTCCTTCTCGATCTTCATGCGCCCGCCGCGGCCGTAACCGGTCTGCCTCCTGGCAAGGTCGCGGTCAATGTCGGTGACGCGGATGAGGAGTCCCGAGGGTATGCCCTCGACGATGCCCATGATCAGCTCGCCGTGCGATTCACCTGCAGTAAGGTATCGTAACATCTCCCCTCCAGCAAAAAGTACCGTGCCTCCGCCCTCTCCGTTCAACTGCGCCGGGATGCAGGAAACTCTTGTAAAATCGCGCCCATCATAACAAATTTACGGTAGAAGTGCAATGGAAAGTATGGTATATTTCGGAGAAATTTCGGAGTTCGGAGTGCGGAGTGCGGAATAAAAACCCCCATCCGGAGTTCGAAATCCGCATTCCAGGCAATATGAAGTACTGTCAAAAGTTTTATGAAAACGAGGGGAGCGTGGTATGAGATCGGGGCCCTGTCGCCCCGCAGCCCCTCCTCGCCGGCACATGGAGAGGGAAAGCAGGACCGGCCCCGGAGCGATCGGCGCAGAAAAGCGTGCGTGGAGCGCCCTGTTGAACCACGCCTCCAAAACAGCGCGTGCGCAGCGTAAGCGCTGCGGGTGGGACGGATCGTGATGAAGAGCCGAACATCGGCCTGGCACGCCCTGCGACGACGCGGAGCGGGCCGGTCCTGCCCGCGGCGCACGGGGAGGCAGGCTCTTTTTGAACAACGTGTTGAGAAAAAATGAATTATCATAAAATTTGCTGAAGAAGTTTTGGCAATATGCGGCATGGTCAAAGGAGATGTATGATCGCCTTGCTCTGTTCCGTACCCCTTGAAGTAAACCGGTTCATGGCGTTCATAACCGCCGTGGAGGCCTTCCCCCTGGGCTCCAAAACGTTCTTTCGGGGGTCGCTGTCCGACCAGGAGGTCGCGCTCTGCACCGGCGGGATGGGAAAGACAAATGCCGCGCATGCGGCGGCGCTTTTGATCACGCGCTTCAACCCCGAGGCCCTCATTATCTTCGGCGTGGGCGGCGCCTACCCCTCCTCGGGAGCGAAGATCGGCGACATCGTGCTTGCAACGGAGGAGATCGCCGGCGATGAAGGCGTCCTGACGCCCGAAGGGTTCAGGGACACCGAATATATCGGCATCCCCCTCGTCCAGTCTGACGGCCTGAAATTCTACAACCGCTTTCCCGCGCCAAAAGACCTGCTCAAAAAAGCGCAAAAGAAGCTCTCGCGTTCGCAAGCCACGCGCTCCCTCCATGCCGGCGCGTTCGTGACCGTCTCCACCTGCACGGGAACGACGTCCCGCGCAAAGGAACTGGAGGAGCGGTATGGCGGCCTGTGCGAAAACATGGAAGGCGCGGCAGCGGCGCAGGTGGCCCGGCTCCACGGCGTCCCCTGGCTCGAGGTGCGCGGCATTTCGAACATGGTGGAAGACCGGGACATGAAAAAATGGGACGTCCCCCGCGCGGCCCTTGCCGTTCAGCAGGCTGTCGAGGAGATCCTTGAAGGATGGAAGGAGTGACCCAAACTCTCACCATAGGCTACTCTCCCTGCCCCAACGACACCTTTATCTTCTACGCGCTCACCCACGGCAAGGTGCGGGTCCCGGGCGTCGCGTTCCGTGAGCAGTTGGAAGATGTCGAAACCCTGAACCGGATGGCGCTGGAGGGGAGGCTCGACATCACCAAAATATCATACCACGCGCTCGGCCGCCTCCGGGAGCATTATGCCCTGCTCCGCACCGGCGGGGCCCTCGGCAGGGGGTGCGGCCCGCTCATCGTGGCAAAGCCGGGCACGAGCCTTCAGGACCTGAGCTCGGGCGCCGTCGCCGTCCCCGGCATGCTGACCACGGCATATCTTCTTCTGAGGCTCTTCGACCCTTCGATCACGAACGTCGCCGCCATGCCCTTTGACCGCATTATGCAGGCCGTTGCCGACGGAAGCGTCTTGGCCGGGCTCATCATCCACGAGAGCCGGTTCACCTATCCGCTGTATCACCTTGAAAAACTCCTGGACCTCGGCGAGTGGTGGGAGCGGTATTCCGGCCTCCCCATCCCCCTGGGAGGGATACTCGGGAAAAGGGCCCTGGGCAGGGACCTCTTGCTTGCAATCGAAGCGGCCATCGGGGAGAGCCTGAAATACGCCTATGCCCATCCTGAGCTCGTCATCAATTACTGCAAAGACCACAGCCGGGAAATGGATCCGGCAGTGATGCAGAGCCACATCGACCTCTATGTGAATGACTTTTCCCTCGATCTGGGAACGGAAGGGCTCGAAGCGGTGAAGAGGCTTTTTGCTGAAGCAGAGGCCCGGGGAATTTTCCCCCATTCCAGCAAACCATTGCTGGCAGAGGAAGGATAATTTACGACATATGCCAAATCCTTTATGATATAATCCAAAAATGGTATTGAATCAAAGATAAGCAATCTTTACTATCCCCTCCCTTGATGGGAGGGGTCAGGGGAGGGTGAATAGATTAAGAGAATCACCCCCACCTGACCTCCCCCATCAAGGGGGAGGGAATATCAGGAGGAGATCATATGGCTGGATGGATCGTACTGGCGGCAGTCGGAGTACTCCTGTTCTGGATGATCATGATTTACAACGGTCTCGTTTCCCTGCGCAACGACGTCCAGAGCTCGTGGAAGCAGATCGACGTGCAGCTCAAACGCCGGCATGACCTTATCCCGAACCTCGTCTCCACGGTGAAAGGGATGATGGAATTCGAGCAGGACACGCTCGAGAAGGTCGTCTCGGCCAGGGCAAAGGCGGTCTCCGCCGCCAACCCCCAGTCAAAGGCCGAGGCCGAGAACGTCCTTACCCAGGCGCTCGGCAGGCTCTTTGCGGTGATGGAGAACTACCCCGCGCTCAAGAGCAACCAGAACGTGATGCACCTCCAGGAAGAGCTCACCTCCACGGAAAACCGGATATCCTTCGCCCGCCAGCTGTATAACGACCTGGTGGCGAACTATCTCACCAGGATCCAGATCTTTCCCAACAACCTTATTTCCTCCCTGCTCGGCTTCCGGCGTGAGGAGTACTTTACAGCGGAAGAGGCCGCCCGTGCCGTGCCCGGCGTGAACCTGAGCCTGAGGGGAAAGTAATTGATTGCGGAATGCGGATTGCGGAATGACTTGATCGCGGATTACGGCGTGCAAATTTAAAATCCGAAATCTGCAATCCAAAATCAAAAATTTGACAATGCCCCTGACCTTCATCGACATAGAACGGCGGAAAAACTGGCGTATCGCCCTGTTCTTTCTCTTGCTCCTGCTCATGTACTTCGCCGTCACGGCCGTCCTTGCCTCGTCCTTTTACTTCGGCCCCCCCTCCGCTTCGCCGCGGTTCTGGATTTTCGCGGCCGGAACAGCGCTGATCATCGCGGGGGCCCACTTCTGGTCTTCCGCCGTCGGCGCCGTCGGCGCCGTTATCCGGACCTTGAATGCGCAGCCGCCCGACCCCCGGGACGACGTGCACAAGACGCTTATGAACGTCATGCAGGAGATCCATGTCGTGACGGGGAACAGGCGGAAGATCCAGTGCAGGGTGGTCCCTTCGCTTTCCATGAACGCCCTGGCAGCCGCTGATCTCAAGGGTGATGCGGTGATCGCCATAACCGAAGGGCTCCTCTCCCGCCTCACCCGGCCGCAGCTCGAAGCCGTGATGGCCCACGAGGCGCACCATGTCCTCTCCGGGGACTGTCTTGAAGCCACCGTGGCTGCAAGTCTCTTCGGCACCTTTTCCGCCATCGTAGAGAAGCTCGGCCATACCACGCGGGGGAGGGCGTTCTCCTCTCCGGCGTTCCTCCTTGCCTGGGTCATGCTGAAACTGAGCAACCTCTTGAACCTCTTTATCTCGCGCGAGCGCGAATACCGGGCCGACGCGGCTGCGGTGCGCATGACCAGGAACCCCATCGCCCTTGCCGAAACCCTCCACCTCCTGTCGCGGAGCTGGCGCGGCGCGGGGTTCATCGGGAGCGGATTTGAGATGCTCTGCATCGTGAATCCCCTGGCCACGGCGCTCGACGAGACCGAGGGCTTCTGGGCCGATCTTCTCTCGACCCACCCGCCGATCAGAAGAAGGATGAACGTCCTCCTCGCCATGGCGCGCGTGAGCGTCTCGGAACTGGATACAAAAGCGGCACGGCGGGAGAAGGCAAAGCACGCCGGTACTCCGTCGGAAAAAGCTGCCGAGACGAAGTTCTTTGCCATGAGCCCGCAGCAGCAGTGGCAGGGGCCGTTCACGGCGGCTGAACTTGCAGGACTCCCCTGGCTGTCGCCGCTCACCTGGATCACGGGGGGCGACGGGCAGGCAGTGGACCGCGCATGGAAAGAGCCGCCCGTCAACGCGATCTTCGCCGCCCGGCTGGCGGAGAAGGAAAAAACGCTGTCGAACTTCATCTGCCCTTCCTGCCGCCAGTCTCTCGTCATCGAATCATACAAAGGCACCCAGATATATCTGTGCCGTTTCTGCGCAGGCGCGCTCGTCGAGAGCGTCAAGATCCCCCGTATTCTCGCGCGGAATGATCAGCCTGCTGCGGACCGTGTAAAAGCGCTCACCAGGACGGCGCTGAAAGAAAACCAAGCCCGGTTCGCGGAACACAAGCTCAAACGCGGGCACAAGAGCTCCCTGCCGCTCCTCCCCTGCCCCCGGTGCAAGAACCCCCTGTTCAGGGGCTTTTACAGCCTCGCCTATATGATCGAGATCGACCGGTGCGGATTCTGCGGTCTCACCTGGTTCGACCGGGACGAACTTGAGATGCTGCAATATATGGTGGAAAACAGGCTGGCGGGGGAGACGGCGGCGGCGCGGTGATTTTCGTGCTTCACCACAAGGGCACCAAGGCACAAAGGAAAGCAATGCAAAAGTCAAATTTCAAAATGCAAATTGCAAAATGACGGTATGGCCTTAGGCCATGGTTTATATTCCTTCATTTTGACTTTTACATTTTGCACCCTGCATTTTGCATTCATCAGACTTCGTGTCTCCGTGGTAAATTCTGACTTTTTACTCAGTTACAAATCAAATTCTTCTCAAAATGGGAAGAATATTTCTTCAATGTCTTGATTTTTACCGCAATTTTGCAATTTTCAATTTTCAATTTGCATTTTACAATTCCGGCTTGTCCGGGTTACGATTGTATCATGATTGATTCCGGAGCAGAACAGGGGTATTATCAGGCATGATCACCGTCAAACTCTTCGCGATATTAAAAGACAAGGCCGGCCGCAATGAGCTGCAGATGAACGGAGGTCCGGCTACGGTCGCAGACCTCCTGCAGGCCGTTGCCGCCGCCTATCCGGCCCTGTCGGACATCATCGCCCGGGGGAGGATCATGGTCTCGGTGAACAGGGAATTTTCGAAGCGGGACGCTCCCGTCAAAGACGGGGACGAGGTGGCGCTTATGCCGCCCTTTTCCGGAGGGGGGACCGCGCCGACGCAGCGAGTCCGCATACAGCGGGAACCCTTCGACGTGAATCAGGAGATAGAGGGCATCAAGAAAACGTCGGCATCCATCGGCGCCGTCGTCACTTTCCTCGGGACAACGCGCGACATTTCGAAGGAAAAACAGGTCGCTAAGCTTGAGTTCGAACACTACCCGGGGATGGCGGAGAAGAAGCTTGCGGAAATCCGTGAACAGGCGATCAAAGATTACGGCGTGATCGACGCGGGCATCGTCCACCGCATCGGGACCCTGCCGGTGGGAGAAAATATCGTGTTGATCGTCGTGGCCGCGGGGCACCGCGACGAGGCATTCCGCGCTTGCCGGTTCTGCATTGATGAGTTGAAGCGGATCACGCCTATCTGGAAGCGCGAAACCACCCCTGACGGCGAGGTGTGGGTGGAGGAGCATCCGTGAAATATAATAGTAGACAGTAGGCAGTAGACGGCACACAGGGGTAGTAAATATCGCCCTTTTTTCTTTTTTCCTGTCTACAGTCTACCGTCTGCTGTCTACTATCCTTTCTTCGCCGCCTTCTTGCCGTTCCGCATATAGACCACGCAGCTCTCGCAGCTTTCCCCCTTGCACCGCGTGAGTTCCCAGCACGGCTTTCCTTTGTCCGTAAACGCGGTACACCCGATACGCCGCTCTTCAGGACAATCCTTGATCTCCCAGCACGGGGCATAATCGAGGAGCTTCTTGATCCCTTCAATGCTGATCTTCTTTGCATGGATCAACTCCCGGATGCAGCGAAGCCACTTGATGTCGTTCTCCGTGTAGAGCCGGTTCCTGCGTTCCCGCGTGGGCATGATAAGCCCGTGTTTCTCGTACAGCCGCAGGGTCTGGGCCGTGGTGCCGACGAGCCGCGCCGCCACACCCATGGTATAAAGCGGCGCATCCTTGTCCTTTAAGATGTCAAGATTATCCGCTACCATATGCCTTTGATATTCTCCCACATGCTGATCATATATGACGTGAGGATCGTCATTCTATTCGTTATGAGGAGCAGCCCCATGGCAACAAGGATGGCGCCGCTCGCCACTTTGATCGCTTTCATATGTTTTTTGAGCCTGCTGAACGTGGAAAGAAACGCGCTGATGGCGATGGCCGACAGGATGAAGGGAATGCCGATGCCGAGGGAATAGGTGGTAAGAAGGACCATGCCCCTCCCCAGGGTATTGGCCTCGGCGGCCTGCATGAGCACCGCGGCCAGGAACGGGCCGGTACAGGGCGTCCAGCCCGCACCGAAGATCAAGCCCACGAGGAAGGTGCCCACGTAGCCCGCGGGCCGCGTCTTGAGGTGCAGCTTCGCATCGCGCTGGAGAAACGGGATCGGCACGACGTCTGCCACAAAGAGGCCCAGGACGATCATCAGTGCGCCGCCGCCGACCCTGAGAACATTCAGATACTCCGTCAGGAGCTGGCCCACGAAACTCGCGGTTGCTCCCAGCAGGACGAATATGACGGTAAATCCCAGGACGAACGCCAGGGAGTGGAGCACCGTGGTCTTGATATTTTTTCTGCGTGACTCCTTGCTCACCAGTTCATCGAAGCTGATCCCCGTGATGTAGGAGACATACGACGGGATAAGAGGCAAAATGCAGGGTGATGCGAAGGAAACCACGCCCATAAGAAGTGAGAAAAACAACGCGGAAAAAGACAGTCCTTGAGAAATATCCATGCCTGTGTCATGCCCCCTTAAGATACTTCTGTCATAATACCAAAGGGGAATATTTTTAGTCAAGGAAAAGTTTTAATATTTTTTGCTTGACTTGTTCTAAAATCATGATTATATATTATCTCAATACCAACCTTTAGTGACCTCCACTGAAGAAGCCCCTCGGCAGTAATGCCGGGGGGCTATTTTTTTGTTGACAAAACACCTCGATTTTTACTATTCTTTCCTTTCCACACGCCTGTTTTATTAAGAACCAGTATTAGGGATGCTGTTCTCGCCCCAAAACGGTCCCGACCGGTCCTTCTTCCAAGCGAGGGAACCAGCCAGAGGGCAACCTCATGCCTTCCCGTGCAGGAAGAACAAAGGCGATATCCGCTGCATTCAGCTGTGGCAGCATAATTTTACAAGGAGGAGGATTCATTCATGTACATCGACAAGCCGCTGCGTCACTTTCTGGACAAGCTCGCCGGCAAATCTCCCGAACCGGGCGGCGGGAGCGTGGCCGCCCTCACCGGGGCGCTCGGCGCCGCCCTCGTGAGCATGGTGGCAAATCTCACCCTAGGCAAGGAAAAGTACAAGGACGTCCAGCCGCAGGTTGAGGCCCTGCTCAAGGAATCGGAAAAGCTCCGCGTGGAAATGCAGGACCTCATCCAGAAAGACACCGAGGCCTATGGCGCGCTTTCGGAGGTCTACAAGATGCCGAAGAACACCGACGCGGAAAAGACCGAACGCACTGCAAAGATGCAGGAGGCCCTCAGGAAGGCCTGCCAGGTGCCCTTTGAGATCGGCGTGAAATCTCTTGACGTGGCAAAGCTCGCCCGGCGGGCGGCGGACATCGGCAATGTGGCGGCGGTGAGCGACGCGGGCGTCGCGGTGCTCCTGGCCCAGGCCTGCGCCCAGAGCTCCGCCCTCAACGTGAAGATCAACGTCAACAGCATCAAGGACGAAGCCTATAACAAGCAGACCTGGACGCGCATGCAGGACGTGCTCAAAGAAGTGGCGGCCCTGGAAAAGGCCGTAATGGAAACGACGTACAAAAAAATGGGATAAAAAACGGGGTCATGGGGCAAGGGGCATGGAAATGCAATCAATCGCCTCTTCTTGACCCTTGACCCTTGACCCCTGACCCTTTCCTAAGGAGAAGATATCATGCCGGCGAAATTACTGACAGGTAAAGAAGTTGCACAAAAGATGGACCAGGACATCCAGAAGGAGGTCCAGGAACTGAAGGCAAAGGGCATCAATCCGACGCTCAAGATCGTGATCGCCGGTGATGCGCCCGATTCTCTGGCCTACGCGAACAGCGCAAAAAAGATAGCCGAGAAGAACGGCATCCTCTGCGATATCGAGCAGTTGCCGGGCTCCACGAGCCAGGATGACTTCGTCAAGACCCTTAAACAGAGGAATGCCGACAAAGGCGCCAATGGAATCATCGTGATGCGGCCCCTCCCGAAGCAGATCAGCGAAGACGTGGTGAAGTACGTCCTGGCCCCTGAGAAGGACATTGACTGCTTCAACCCGGTGAACGCCGGCAAGGTGATGGCGGGCGACCTCACGGGCTTTCCGCCTGCCACGCCCCAGGCCGTGATGGAAATGCTCCGGTTCTACGAGATCCCGATGCAGGGCAGGGAGGCCGTCGTCATCGGCCGCTCCATGGTCGTGGGAAAACCCATGTCCATGCTGCTCCTCGGCGAGAATGCCACCGTGACGGTCTGCCACTCGAAGACAAAGGACCTGCCCGGCGTCTGCAAACGGGCCGACATCGTCGTGGCGGCCATCGGCAAGGCGAAGATGATCACCACGGACTATATCAAGCCCGGCGCAACGGTCATGGACGTGGGGATCAACGTGGAGGGCGACAAGCTCTTCGGCGACGTGGACACCGAGCCCGCCAAAGAGGTTGCCGGAGCCATTACGCCGGTGCCCGGCGGCGTCGGGACGGTCACCACGCGCGTACTGTTGAAACACGTGGTGAAGGCGGCGAAGCTGCAGAATCCGTGATATGGAGCGAGCCGACCGTGTCGGCGTATCGGCCCGTCACACGAGATCCTTTGTTCGATGAGGGGTAGGCGGCACACGTTAGTCGGTAACGAGGCCCGTTTCGTTTGACGGTTACGTTGTTCGTAATTACACGTTACCGTTACCAATCGACGATACGGGCTTCGTGACCGTTACCGTTCAACGCGAGTCTCATACGGCAACACGGTTGCCTTGGTCCAAAACAACTGCCCCTTGCCCCCTGACCCTACATTTTTTTCTCCAGCACCCCTCCCACGGTTTTCACCAGCTCCGCCATGCGGTACGGCTTCTGCACGAAGCCGGCCGCGCCCTGCTTCAACAGGTCGTCGGCGTCCCGGTCGTGGCTGTAGCCGCTGGAGACGATGACCTTCGCGCGTGGATTGATCTCGCGGACCCTGCGAAAGACCTCCCTGCCGTCCATTTTGGGCATGACCATGTCGAGAAGGACGGCGGCTATTTCATCATGCCTGTCCCGGTACAAGGCGACGGCCTCATCACCACCGCCGGCCGCCAGCACCGTGTACCCGTACCGGCGGAGGATGTCTCCGGCAAGCTCCTTGACCGTCGGTTCATCGTCCACGACCAGGATCGTTTCCGTGCCCCGCCGCAGGTCCGTTCTTACATCCTGCTTCGAGCACGTCTCCTCGGCGGTACAGGCGGGCAGGTTCACCCTGAAGGTGGAGCCCTGGCCCGGCTCGCTGTAGATCTGGATGTAGCCGTTGTGTTTTTTCACGGTCCCATAGGCCAGCGAAAGCCCCAGGCCGGTGCCCTTCTCCTTGGTCGTAAAAAACGGTTCGAAAATATGCTCGCGCGTCTCCCGGTCCATGCCCATGCCCGTATCGGAGATGGATATGCGAAGGTATTTTCCCGGAGCAATGTCGACCAGCGTCTTGACGTCATCAAGCTCCAGCGCGACGTTCTCCGTCTCGATGGTGAGCGTGCCGCCCTGGGGCATTGCGTCGCGGGCGTTGATGCAGATATTGAGAATGGCCTGCTGGATCTGGCCCGCGTCGCAGATGGCCGGCCGGAGGTCTTCGGCGCACTTCAGTTCGAGCGTGATGTTCTTGTCGATGGTGCGTGACAGGAGCGTTGCGACTTCCCGCACGATGCCGTTCACGTCGTTGGGCCTCGCGTCGTATTTCCCGCCCTTCGCAAAGGCCAGAAGCTGCTGGGTAAGCTCCGAGGCCCTGACCGAAGCGGTCTCGATGATATCCACGTGCTTGTAGACCGGGTCGCCCGGATTGAGGTCTGCCTTGGCCAGCGACGCATAGCCCATGATGGACGCCAGGAGGTTGTTGAAATCGTGGGCAATGCCGCCTGCAAGCGTGCCGAGCGCCTCCAGCTTCTGGGCCTGAAAGAGCTGCTCCTGGAGCTTCCTCTTCTCCTCGTCGGCCGCCTTCTTTTCCGAGATGTCACGGACCACCGAGCGGCTCATCACGAAGTCCCCGTTTGCATCACTGACCGACGAGGCGCTCATCGCCACGGGCAGCAACGTGCCGTCCTTCCTGATCATCGTTAGCTCAAGGTTATGGATGTTCCCGATCCTCTTGAACACGGGGAATATACGGTGACAGACATGGGCGCTGTCCTTTGAGAGCAGCGCGTCGATGTTCATTTTTCGCAGAACCTCTTCGCGGCTGTAACCGAGCATGTTCAGGAACGTCCGGTTCGCTTCAATAATCATGCCGCTTCCATCGAGCGAGTAGTGGCCGTCCGGCGCGTTATCGTACAGGTCGCGGTACTTTTCCTCGGACTCCTTCACCTGATGTTCCAGGCGCACCCGGCCGGTCACGTCGTTCAGCGTTTCGATGGCCCGGATGACCTGCCCCGAGGAGTCCTTGATGGGGTAGGCCTGGCATTCAACGTACACTTTTTCGTCGCGATGGTCCAGGTGGACGTGCATGGTCCACGCGGGCTGTCCGGTCTCATACACACGTCTCACCGGGCAGTCATGGCCGTTGTTCACGCAATGGGAATCGAAGTGGTGGGAAACTTCGTAGCAATGCCTCCCGATGATCCCGCTCCTGTCCTGGTCCACCTGCTGGAGATAGCCCTTATTGGCCGAAAGAATGCGGTACTCCCGGTCCACGACCACCACGCCCTCGCCGATCCCTTCGAGTACGCTCGCGAGAAATTCGAGGGACTGCCTGTTCTCCTCCTGGAGACGGCGTTCCAGGGTCACGTCGCGCATCACCTCGAGGACGCGCGTAATTCTGCCGTTCCCGTTCCTGAGGGGCGAGGCAGTAAGTTCGACGGCGATCTCCGTGTTCTGTTTCGTGAAATGGCGGTGGGTGACTTTGACGGGCTTCCCGGATTCAAACACCTCGAGGTAGGGGCATTCGCCGTCGGGCATCCGGCAGGGACTGTCCTGGTGATGCAGGACCTTGAAGCAGGGCTGGCCGATAAAGTTCTCACGCGTATCGCGCTGCATCGCAAGGAGAGCGTCGTTCACCATCGCGATGCGGCAGTCGTCTTCGATGACCATGATGGGGTCGCTGAGACTGTTTATTAAATCCTGACAGTGCTTGTCACATTCCATGCAATCACCATTGTTTCACCTGCGACGGAATATATCATCACAGGTCCGCCGGCCCCCGAAGGTGCGCAACTTTTAACTTATCACAGAAAGTTGCAGCTTGCAAGAATTTTTTTGGTTTTTTGGCCCAGAAAAACGGGGGCAGGGACCATCGAGGGGGGGTCTTACTAATACAAACGAACTTAATGTTGAAAATTTTATCGAAAGACATAAAAACCTCATAAAGAGGTCAATATAACGATTTTTGAAGTGTCGTTTTTAATAAATTTGTAATCCCTCAGAGATGGGGATACATGAGCAGGGGGTAGCAGCCCTTGAGCGATAGACGCGCTTTTCAGTG
>CAKKPG010000163.1:0-1966 GCA_919901555.1 Nitrospiria bacterium
AATTATGCCATAAAGAGCCTAAACTATCAACAACTATTTTTACAATGCACTAGTCGCCATCGTTTCACTATTTGAACTTGTGACAGGAGAACAAGCCAGCAAACGCACATTTATTCTTTGGGGGTCTATAAGCGCCGTTCTGGCCTCAATTGGCTTTAGAGTTGTTAAGTACAAACCAAATGATCCTAAGCTAAAAAGAATATCAAAAGAGTTTTTGGTTTTGGTTTTCTGTTATCCACCAGTGCTCCTTATTGCTGTCGGAGTGAGGGAAGCAACAGTAAGTGCAATATTCGGGGCGGTGTTTGGACTTTTTATTTATTTTGTTGTCTGGGACCTGCATTTAACTGCAAAGTTGAAACAGCACGCCTAACCCGGCGGTCAAGAGCGACGCTGCAAAAGCGCAGCGCCCCTTACCTCTACGTTACTCTGATAATTCCAACATGATAGATTTCTTCATGCGACTATCTCCGGCACGATCATCCACTCCATGGCCCAGCGGGCGTCTTCAAATCTCTTCAAACAGACGATCCCTGCCGTCTTGAAATCCACGATGTTCTTTTCCTTGTCTCCGCAAAGGAGCGCAGAGGCAAACTTGCCCAGGTGCGGGAGATGTCCCACAAGCATCACGTCCTCTTTCAACTGAGCAATACGCTCGACCCAGACCTGAGGATCTTCAAGCGGTGCAAGCCCGTCGACCTCGTATATGCCCTCCCCGGGTTTCAGGTGTTCCCCCAGGACCTGCGCGGTCTGTAAGGCCCTGGTCTTTCCGCTGTGAAAGATGTGGCTTATTTTGATATTGAGCTTCCGTGCATGGGCGGCAATTTTCCGGATGTCCCGCAATCCCCTTTCGGTCAGGCCCCGTGCCGGGTCTTCTTCTTCCCTTTTCGCTTCTGCGTGCTGGACGAGATAGAGAAGCATGGAAATCATCCTGTTTGTTTAGCCACGAAGACACGGCGGTATTGTTTCACCCTCTTAAGGCGTTAATCGATCTTCTTGAACGCCTGCTTTTTCGATTTGCAGACCGGGCATTCATCGGGCGGCTCGCCCTCCACGGTGTATCCGCAGACCTGACAGACATGATAGTCCGTGACCTGGTTTTTGCCGAGGTTTTCGAGGGCTTTTTTGTAAAGCCCGGCATGGATTTTCTCCACGGCGTTGGCATACTCGAAGCTCTTCAGAGCGCCCGGCTTGCCGTCGGCCTTGGCGTCCTCGATCATCACGGGGTACATCTTCTGGAATTCATAGGACTCTCCGGTGATGGCTTCGGCAAGGTTCTCCTTCGTCGATCTGATCCCGCCCAGTTCCCGCAGGTGGTTGTGGGCATGGACGGTCTCGGCCTCGGCAGCGGCCCTGAAGAGCCTTGCAACCTGTTTAAACCCTTCGAGCTCGGCCTTCTTCGCGAAGGCGAGGTACTTCCTGTTTGCCTGCGATTCGCCGGCAAAGGCATCTTTGAGGTCCTGTTCAGTCTTTGACATGTTCGCTCCTTTATCCGATTTTTTCAAAAGATTCCTTGCCCACCTTGCACACGGGGCACTTCCAGTCCTCGGGAAGGTCGGAGAATTTTACCTGCTGCTCCTTCTCCTTATAGAGCCACCGGCACGCGGCGCACCGCCAGAGGCCGAAATCCTCGCGCTCCCCTGCCCGTGCAACGATTTCCCAGCCTTTCCCGGTCCACTCTTCGAGCCTCGGCGGATAGAAGCCTGAGAAGATGGTCTTGTCCCGCGCGTCCTCGACGGAGACCTCGACGACCGTGGAGCCCTTTCTAACAGAATAGCTCCACGTAAAATTCGCTTTTGTTTCCGGACCCGTTGCCTTGACCGTGAACTTCACCGAGTCGCCGCTCCTTTTTACTTTGGACCAGCTGTGGCAGCAGGGCAGGGCCGCGGTGCAGCCGCACTTGCCGGTCCTGAGATCGAGCCCGTCCACCCGGATGCCGCCCGGTATCTTCTCTATCAGAATGTCCATG
>CAKKPG010000163.1:2066-4503 GCA_919901555.1 Nitrospiria bacterium
ATGCTCGCTTTTCTCCAGCCCTGGCGCTTCAGCCGCTCCATCCGCTCTTCCGCCCACTGTTTCAGCCGTTTTAAATATTCCACGGGATTGGTCTTTGCCAGGGCATTGAGCTCATTCCGTTCCCGTACGCTGTCCAGGTGATCGCCGGGGTACATCCCGTTCCACGTACAGTATCCCTCGTCGAAGAGGAACTCAGGCGTGATCCTCGCCGCCGGGAACCGCTGCCCCATGAAGCGGGCCACCTCCATATCATACTTGATGATCCATCCGTTATCAGCGATCATGGCAGCAGGATCGATGGGGACAGCGGAGGAACAGGAGGGACAGTAGAGCCCTGCGATCACCTGGTCCGGCATGATGCTGTCCCGGAAATGAAAGCTTGCCGTCCGGGCGCCGCAGACACATTTTATTTCAGAGGCCATGCACATAGGATTTCCCCCCTCTTTCTCGTTGGGTGATCGTCGGACCCGTCCGCGCCGCCTCCGCATTCCGTGAACAACGGGGCGGAACGACCGGGTATGCGCCCCTATCATATTAGATTAGAATGATTATTGTCAAGTCTTTTTTCTGAAGCGCACGCGAAAGGGACAGCGGGGCCGGAACCCCGCCCCGGCATTGAAATTCCCCGCACGTCGTTTCCCGCCATCCCGCTCCGTCGCGGACGTCTTACAGCATCCTGATCATGCCGATGGGATTGGGAGAACGGCGGGCATATTTCCTTTTCTGGGCAATGACATCGAGCGGCAGACTCATGAGGTCGGCGACATCCGGCGTCATGCCCGACAGCCGTCCGGCCTGAACAATCTTTACGTAGGAAGAACAGGCATCGCAGGCATGGATGCGGAAGCTGTTCTCCCCCTCGACGGAGATGACATGCATCCGTGCCGCCTCATTATTGAGGCAGATGGGGCAGACGGCGGCACGGCAGTCTCCTGCGGCGCCGCAGAAGGAGCAGTACGCCTGCCGGCGGGAATCCGCGTCTTCCGACGCGAGCGACGGCCGGGCCTCGCACACCGGGCACTTCCCCCGCTCCCGGAATTTCCCGTCACGGCGCGCCGCTTCCCCCAACGCGAGAAAATAGGGCCTGCTCACGAGGAACAGGAGCATGGCGAGATCCTCTTCGGGATAGGGGAGCGAGAAAGCGGGAACTTCCCCGTAGGGAAGCCTCGTGAAGTCGATATCCCCCAGTTCCATGGCCTGCTTGAGCGGAGACAGGCTGCCTTCGGGCAACTCGAAAATCGTCGAGAAGCGCTCAAATACGGGGTCGATGAATACCGGCGCATAGGCCTTATGGTCCGGCGACGCAACAGTGACGCCCAGGGAAAATTTCCTGACCGCAGCGATAAACTCCGTGACCCGCTCATAGATCCTGAGCGGGTCCTTGAGATAGGGCCTCTGCCGAATGATCTCTTCAACATCCATGTTCATACCGTTCAACGCTCGGGGCTGCCATGCCTTACGGAAGCTTGGGGTACTGGATAACGGGCTCCTCGCCCGTGAGCGCATCCGCGAGGAACGCCTTGAGCTGCTCCTTCTCTTTCACGCTCAGCTTGAGCGGCTTGAGGGCCGGGTTCCCCTTCCCGCCCCCCTGGTCGAAGAACGCTATGACCTCGTCGAGCGTCTGAAAGATGCCGTTGTGCATATAGGGACCGGTCCGGGAAATCTCCCACAGCGTCGGCGTCTTGAAGGCCTTCCAGTCCTTCTTGTCCTTGGTGATGAGGTACCTGCCGGGATCTTCCTTCAGGTTTCGAAAATCCTCGTAGTGGTAGACCTTGGCCACGAATCTTCTCGTCGCCGCGACGCGCGGGTCTTTTTCCTGTTCAAGGTTCTCGGGCACGTTCAGGGCATGGAACGTGTGGTCTGAAAGGCTCACCCCGCCGTGGCATTCGACGCACTTGCCCTTTCCGGTAAAGATAGCATATCCCTTTTTCGCCTCAGCGGAAAGCGCCTTCTTGTCGCCCTTCAGATAGCGGTCGAGCGGCGGGTTAACGGAGACAAGGCTGCGCTCAAAAGCCGCGATGGCCATGGCCATCCGCCCCCGGTTGGTATCGCCGTCGCCGAAGACCTTCTTGAACTCCTCCACGTATTCCGGCACCGAGCGGATCACCTCTTCGACGAAATCGAGGTTTCTGTTCATCTCGAAGGCGGACATCATGGGAAACAGGGCCTGGTCCTCGAGTGACTGGGCGCGTCCGTCGTGGAAGAGGAGTTTCTGGTACGCCACGTTGATGAGCGTGGGAGAGTTCCGCCAGTTCCGGGTGGTGGGGTAGTTCAGCGATATGGCGATTCCGTCGGTGAAGGCCTGCTCCGGGTTGTGGCAGGTGGCGCAGCTCATGGTGCCGTCGCCCGAGAGCCGCCGGTCGAAGAAGAGCTTCTTGCCGAGCTCGATCTTCTCCGGAGTCTGGGGGTTCTGCTCGGGCACGGGCACGGACCTGAG
>CAKKPG010000164.1 GCA_919901555.1 Nitrospiria bacterium
CCGTGGTAAAAACTTGACTCAAAATTCAAGATGTTAGTCTGTAAAGTACTTTAAACTATGGGTCTTTTCGGATCGGACATAACGGGAATCGACATCGGCGCCGGCTCCATCAAGGTGGCGCGCATTGCGCGGGGCGTCGGGCGGCCGAAGCTCGTCTCAGCGGGGATGGTTGATTTTTCCCTCGACCCGGCGAAGGTGAACAGCGCGAGCGCCGACCTCCGGTATCTTGCCTCGGGCAAAAAGCTCGGGACCAAGAACATCGCAACCCTTATTCCCGGCAGGCACCTCACGATCAGGTCCCTGACCCTTCCCAAGATGCCCCACCGGGAACTGCGGGAGGCGGTGAAATGGGAATCGAAACGGCACATCTCCTATCCGCTGGAGGCTGCCCTCGTGGAGCACCTTATCGTGGGAGAAAAACGCGAAGGCACGGCGGATAAGTATGAAATTCTCATGGTGGCCGTGGAGCGGGGGTCCGTGATCGAGCACCTGACGCCGTTTCGGGAGGCGGAGATCACGGTGTCCGCCGTGGATGCCAACGCCCTGGCGCTCAGAAATATTTTTCGGCTCCGGGAAAAGCTGGGGGAATCGAACACGCTCATTGTGGACATGGGCGCAGGCAAGACCGAGATCAACATCTTCAAAGGCGGGGCGCTCCGCTTCAGCCGCTGTCTCGAGACCGGCGGGCTGGACATGACGCGGGCGCTGTCGGAACAGCTCGGCATCGAGCTCCCGGAGGCCGAAACGCTCAAGCTGAGGACGGATATCATGGCGCCCCCGGCCGAAGATCAGGCCGTGGCTGCGCTCCGGGTCCGGCTGGAGGCCTTGGTGATGGAACTGCGGCGGTCCGTGGAGTATTACAAGACCTCGTTCCGGGAGAAGGAAGTGGAGCGCATCATCCTGACGGGAGGCGTGTCGCTCATGGCGGGGATCAAGGATTACTTTTCCCTGTTTCTTGATATTCCGGTGGAGCTGGACATGCCCTTTGCGGGGCTGTCGTGCAAGGAGGGCGTCCTTGAAGAATTCGCGCCGCAGGCGCCGCGGTTTTCGGCGGCCATAGGGCTTGCGCTGAGAAAAGCATGAATGCAGTGGTCTTGGCGACTTTGTGATGAATGGCTGCACTATGGCGATGACGAAAGACTATATAAACCTCCTCCCCCGGGAGGAGAAAACAGCCTCCGGCGGCATGAACACGGGGATGCTCCTGCTCATCCTGTGCGCCCTCCTGTGGCTCGGCGTATTCGGCTGGCAGGCGAAGCAGGCATGGGGCCTGAAAAGACAGGTGACGCAGCTCACGCTGAAAAAGCAGGAGCTCTTTGCCCAGCTCGAGGCCATTCAGAAGGAGCTGGGCCTGACCGTTCCCGCGGGAACGAGCCCGGAAACAGCGGCGCTCATCCACAATCTGTTGGGCGAGCGGGTCCTCTGGTCCGAAGTGTTCAAGCAGTTTGCGCGCATTGTGCCCAAGGGGCTGTGGTTCGACGGCCTGGAAGGCAGCACCGGAATCCGCGCAGAGATCAGGATCAAAGGCGGAGCGTTCAGCTATCTTACCGTTGCAGAATTCATGCTTGCCATGGAGAAGTCGGGCTATTTCGAGAAACCCCAGCTCTTGTACGCGCAAAAGGCCGCGGTCCAGGGGCAGGACGTCATCGGGTTTGAGATTCTCTGCGGGATCAGGAGGGCTTCGGCGGGTGCGCGATAGGGAGTTTCAGGAGGCGATGTGATGGATGGGAAGCAGGCAAAAATCCTTGAGTACTGGAGAAAGCTGACGAAGCGGGAGCGCGTCATCGCCACGGTCACTTTCCTGGTGGCGCTGTCGTGGCTCATATACCAGTTCCCCTATACCCTGCAGGTGAGCTGGGCCCAGTCACTGAAGGCCCGCGTGGCATCATCGGAGCGGGAGATCCTCGACCTTACCGCCCAGATTACCGACCTCAGGGGCCGTTCCGCCGAGATCAAAGCGGGCGGCAAGGCTTCCGCTGCGCGGGAACTTGTCGACCAGAAGGGCGTGGTCCTTTTCCTGCAGGACGTTACAGGCGAGGCGAGGCGCCTTGGTGTGAGCCTGGTGTCGATCCATCCGTCACAGGAGATCGATAAGGACGGCTACAAGGAGATTTCCATGAGCCTTGATCTCAAGGCCCGCTACCGGGAACTGGCGGAATATTTCCGGCGCCTTGAGGGGCTGTCCCATGTCGTGAACGTGCGGAAGATCCGCGTGGCGTCATGCCCGGATTCTTCCTCCGTCTGCTCGGCGCAGCTTGAAGCGGTAACGTATATGGCCAAGTGAGTCCGCGAGTGCCGATTACGGAGCGCGGAATAATAAAAAGAGAGGTCTTGCAGCAGAGAGTTGCGGGTTTTCGGTATGGCGAAAAGAATATCGATAATAATTGTTCTCTTGATAATGACGTGCTTTTCCGCACCGGCGAGCGCGGAAGAGGGGGACGAGCGCGACCCCTTCTTTCCCTCGGAGAAGAAGCCCGCTGTGCCCCTGCCTTCTCCCGGCGAGGCCGACTGGGGCAGAGACCCCTTCAGCAATCCGCTGGGACGGGGGCCTGCGCCGAAGGGGACCGAGGGCCACGCCGCGCGCAGCGGCCTTACCGGCATTATTTACAGTAAACACGCGCGTGTTGCCATTGTCGGCGGTGAAGCGCTCCGCGAGGGCGGCATGGTGGGCGACAAGCGGCTCGTGGATATCCGCAGAAAGAGCGTGGTGCTCAGGGATGCCGCCGGCGGTCATGAGGAAATATTTCTGGAGGATTTTTCCATGGGACGGTAGCGCCTGCTTACCGGTGCTGGGCCGTTGAGGAGAGTTGATATCCGGCTCAACAGGGAGGAATGGACTTATGGTTTCATACCGGCATAACCGAATAATTCGGATCATACTGCTCGCGTGCGCACTGGCTCTGTCCCTGCCGGCGGCGGCGCCGGCCGACAAGGTCGAGGTCAGGAGGGGCCGGACATCGTTCTCCATGGAGTTCCGCGATGCCGAGATCAAGGACGTGCTCCGGGCCGTGGGACAGGCGGCGAACCTCAATATGATCATCAGCGACACCGTGAGCGGCCAGGTGTCCCTCAGCTTGAAAGACGTGGACCTCCTGGAGGCCCTCGATGCGATCCTCAAGACCAAAGGGCTCACCTACGTGCGGGAAGGCAACATCATGCGCGTTGTTGCCGTTTCCGAAGCGAGGGACGAGGATATGGAGACCCGCGTCTTTCCCCTGGGCTACGCGAACGGTAAAGAGGTGCTGCCCGTCGTGGAGAAGATAAAAAGCGAAAAAGCGAAGGTCTCGGTGGACACGAGGATGAATGCCATCGTGGTCAAGGACCTCTCGCTCAACATCGACCGGATGGAGCGCCTGCTCAAGAACCTCGACATCCGCATTCCCCAGGTCCTGATCGAGGCCAAAATCGTGGAGGTGGCGAGCAACTACGCCCGGGAGCTCGGGATCCAGTGGGGCGGGAAATATACCATGAACAGCAGCAAGGGGACGACAGTCATGTCAGGCGGTTCCACAGGCGTCACCACGAGCACCACGACGGGAACGAGTACGCCGGCAATCGGCTCGACCACGTTTTATCCCTCTCTGGGTGATATCGGAGCGAGCGGCAATGCCTACGCGGTGAACCTGCCGGCCGCCGTTGGACAGGGCTCCGGCGGCGTGCTCGGCGTTACCTTCGGGGCGCTGTCAGGCAAGCTGTCCCTCGATCTCCAGTTGTCCGCCATGCAGACCACGGGCAGAGGCAAGATACTCTCGAACCCCAAGATCTTGACCGTGAACAACAAGGAGGCGAAGATATCAAGCGGTCTCGACATCCCGATCAAGGTGGTGAGTTCTACCGCCGTGGGTTCCACGGCGGACGTGAAGACCATCTCGGCGAGTCTGATGCTCTCCACGATCCCGACGATCACGTCGGACAACAGGATCGCCATGGTCGTCAAAGTGGAGAAATCCGAGGCGGACTTCACCCGGGTCGTTGACGGCATCCCGACGATCACGAAGAGAAACGCCAGCGCCGAGCTGGTGGTCAACAACGGAGAGACGGTAGTATTGGGCGGTATCTATACAAAGTCCGAGGGGCAGTCAGAGTCAGGCGTTCCACTGTTGTCTAAAATACCGGTCATCGGATGGCTCTTCAAGAAAAAGAGCTCCTACGACACCCAGGCGGAGCTGCTCATTTTCATCACGCCGACGATCATACGGGAAGAATAAAAAAGCCGCACCCGGCAACAAGTGCGGCCTCTGAGGAGCCCGTGCGTCATCGTCAGGACTCACTTTTCCTTCATCACGGTCACGGCGATCGTCCTTCCCCCCATTGCGTCGTATTCGATGACGACCCTGTCCCCGCGCTTCAGGTCCTGAAGGCCCTTTACGTTCGTGAACGTCGCCTTCGCGGCATCGAACAGCATCGCTATATCGCGGTTCTCCTTGCCCAAGACGATCGTCTTCGCTTTTACATTCACTTCCTGAGCGATGCCGGAATACCTGCTCGTTTTCCGTTTTTCTTCGGCAAATGCCGGGTTTGAAGCAATTATGGCACTGATGAATAAAAAAATCAGGCAGATAGTATATTTCTTCATTATCCTTCTCCTTACCACCATGAAGGGCCGCGCTCCGCAAAAAAGGGCCGCACCTTCGTCCGGTGCGGCCCTGAAAGTAGATGAACGATTTACTTCGTGACCCAATGCGGGTCGAACGAATGGTCGTGGCAATTGCCGCAGACAGGCCCCATGTTGGTGTTCGTGGGCTTGTTGACATGGCACTTCACGCAGTTGTTGTTCACGCCGTCGCCCCAGTCCATGGGCTTCGTCTCCATATGCATCGAATTATGACAGGTGATGCAGAGATTCTTCGCGCCCTTGTTTGCCCGGCCGTGGCCGACGGAGCTCTTGAACTCTACGCCCGTATTCGTGGCATAAGGAACCGGCTGGTTCGAGGCGCTCACGTGGCAGTCCTGACACGTCGGGAAACCCAACTGTCCGGGAACCTTCATATTGCCGTTCGCTGCATCTACGAGGTCCCCATGGCAGGTGACGCAGCCGATGGAATCATTCGGAAACTTGTCCTTATGGATTCCGCCGTAGCAGGGGCTCGGATGGCACCGGTAGCATCCATCTGATGTGGTCTGCTCAGCAGTCGTGACCCTGTAGGCATGCGACTGCATCATCTTTGCGCCAAAATAGGGATGGCAGGTGCTGGTACGGCAGGTGCTGGTTCCGTTGCTGCCCGCATTCTGAAGGGCATGTGCCGGAGGCGTGGCGTGGCACCCATCGCATTTCGAGTTCCAGCGCCGGATAACGCTCGAGAAGGTCTTGCCGTCGGCAGTGTAATCGATATTGGAGTCACCGGTGAAGATATTGACGGCCGACAGACTCTTCGGCGAAGCGGTGTACACTTTGTTGGTCGAGTCGAGAACGGTCATGCTCCCGGTCTCGCCAGTACCCTGTACCTTCCAGGCGATCCCGGTTGCCGGGAGAAGCAGATACCCTTCTGCGTCATAGGTCTGCGCCTTTACCGGCGTTGCATCACCCCAAACGTAAATCTTGTAGCCGTTCTTGATCCAGTTTGCAGGGTCCGCGCAGTACATGCCCTTTGCCGGACGACCGACGATGAGGTTGGTCGTGGGTGGCACGGGCTTCCCGGCGAACACATCAGATACGACAAACATCGAAACTACCATGAGCAGAATGACAGACAGCATTTTCGACTTCTTCATGTTCTTCTCCTTTTTAGAGAGGCTCGGATTTCTTGCCGGACATAACTAAAAATCTTCTACCCTTTATCCCTCCTTTCTTTTATGTGATAATTCTATTAGGCTTCATGAAAAGCCTGTTCACGTCCGCTGATCCGGCACAAAATAAAAAAGCCTTCCTGACAGCCATGGTATGCGTATACCACCCGTCAAGAAGGCTTCGTGGCCTTCCATAAAACTGCCGTCAAGAGCAGTTCAAAAATCGGATTTTAACGTCCAGCAGGTTACAATATATGCAATAATTATGCTTTGCAGCAATTTCAGTAATTACAAGGAATTGCATTTTAGCAATGAAGTTCAACTGCGTGAAATTGCTCAAGGGGATGAGTAATTTCGCGCAACCGGCCGTGTCATTCATT
>CAKKPG010000165.1 GCA_919901555.1 Nitrospiria bacterium
CACAGCCGGACGGATCGCTGCGCCGCCTGGTGACGCGCAAGGACGGTACCGTGGAAAAGGACGAGATCATCCCGGCTGACCGCATGCTGGTGGCCGAAGCCCGCGCAAAGACCGGCCTGTCCCAGGACAAGTTCGCGGCGCTCCTCGGCATTTCCGCCCGCACCCTCCGCGACTGGGAGCAGGGCCGCCGGTCGCCCTCGGGCGCGGCCAAGACGCTCCTCCGCATAGCCGCGAAGCATCCCGAGGTTCTCCGCGAAGTGGCGTAGAGATTTGCGATTCGCTCTGTCAGACTCATATTCAATCCACCACACAAGGATAAGTACAATTTGTACCTATCCTTTAACTACTTTTTGCAATAAGGATGGTGGCAATTTGCCCCCACCCTTCCCAATCGATCGTTGCTAAGACCCGTGACAAATTGTCACACCTTCACTTTCCATCCGCACGAGCCCGAACGCTCACACCCGCCTCACCAGCATGAGCCCGCACCCGAAGCCTTTGGCTTATGCCCGCGCAAGAGAAAGAAGCCCGCAGCCAAATGCTTTGGCTGGACCAACGCCGCTTTGCACTAATTCCACCATGGCTTCCGGTTTTGTTACCGTGAGGACGCCCTGAAAATTGACAGGCTGTATCTTCCCGGCCCTGTCTTCCTTGCCTTTCCTGAATCGGAGCGAAGATACGGGATCAATAACAAGAGACTCGAATGTTGCTGCATCCCCCAATTTCCGCTCTATCCATGAGCGCTGTTCCTCCTCACGCACAAGTGGCACACGACATTTCTTTTGCTTTCCTTTGGTATTTTTCCGTCCTCCTTCATCGATGATAGTTTTCACCGGGTTGGCAACAAGGAGAAACCGCAACCGCTGGTCAGCCTGCATCGACAACGGATATTCCCTGCGATCGAGTATTCGCGCAAAACGTGATGAGGCTTCCGGCTCTCTCACCGATTGCATTAGAATCGCGGCTTGGTTTTGGTCCAACTGCCCGACACGGAAGAGAAAATCACGCTTAGCATCTTTCGCTTCAGGGAACAGGTTCCACAATACGCAATGAATTTCATAGGGATTACGGCAAGCTGCTCCGGTTATCAGAATCTTACTCAGATACATGTTCACCTCCGTGAACATAGAGGTTCCGCGCGGCAAACTGTCGCGGCTGATGGATGAGCGGCACATCACGGACTCGCTTCATGCGGTCGCTCACCTTTTCTTCGCTATAGATCGTCCCGCCCGGCGGTTCTATTCCTTTGAAGGCTTCCAAAACATCCGATGATTTCTGTCGCGCTTGAAACAATGGCCGTGCAATCGGACAACTGCGCCGTCCCAGGTACGGCGTGAAGAATGGTTGTTTTACCGATTTTTCCAGATCGTCCAGGCTAATTGCGGCGTTTGGATAAGTCCAAATCGCCACGGTAAATTCAGCGTCATACAGGTATTCACGCCAAGTTTGAATGGTTTCATGACTTTTCAGTCCCCCGTAATCCTCGCGCGCGTCTTTCACGGTGTGATAGTCGGTGATTTTCATGACACGCAATGGACGTTTTGTTCCATCCTTGCGGGTTAAGCTCCGTTTGTCCAAGCGTACCGCCATGCCGACACTATCCGCCAGTGTTTGAAGCTTCACACGGTCATTCCGCCTAATGCCGAGGCATGCGCCGAGAAGTCCCAACATACCACTTCTCGTGGGGAAATTGGCTGATGGCCGCAACCCCTCGAAAGTATGTTCGCCCCAGGCCTGCATGGGGCCATGCAATTTGAGAATGAGAAATTCCCGCATGGTTACACCTCACCGTTGCCGAGCACCCACGTCTTCAATTCTTCCAATGTATTTGCTGCCTTCATGCCAGTCGGTGGCGTGTCAGCAATGACGAACTCGCCGCATCGCTCATTCAGACCGTAGCCGATATGAACACCCTGCCAGTAGTCGTGAAAAGCTTTTATTGAGGGTTTGAGGAATCCCCCGCCGTTGCCAGCTTTGACCGGCTCCTCGAAAGCATTCGCGAGCGAGACAGGGATGTCTGAGAAGGAGACCATCGCCAGCTCTGCCAAGTTGTGAGCTGCGAAGCTCTGCTGCTTGGCCGAGGGTACTACCGTTGCCATCAAGTGAAGCCAATGGGAGGCGATTACGAGAGCCTTTTTTCTACTCTCGGGAGTTTCCGGTGCCTTTATATCGGGAATTAGACCAAGATTCATTTGTAGTTGCTTGAGATTGAGACTGGCATACCGGTAGAAAACACCGCTGGAAAACTCCTGCGTGTCAAGGTGACCGGAACCAAGCTCTTGCAGGCCATCGACAGCGGTGAACCAATCAATGTCTGCATCGACTTCGTGTGTTGTAATGACATGGGCTACGGCTAATGCGCCATCAATAGGCCTCATCAAACCTGATGCCGCCATTCGTCCATGCAGAGCGATGTCTATATTATTTGCCAACGCCAAATAAAGGCCTTGCAGTTGACCGCTTTTTTCAAGTGTGCTATAGACAGATTTGATAATACTTCTTTTCTTCTTTTTAGCATTATCGTCATTTGCTGTAATAGAAATGAATTCGTCGCACGATTGCTTTATCGTTTCATTTGTAGCAAGCTGATTACATAGCCACTCGATCTCTTCAACACACCATGGCGCAACAGCATCGGCTCGACTCTCTTCAATGGTGACATCGCGTTTATCTGCTAAAAAGGATACAGCTTTTTCAATCAATTCTTTCGGAAAACGTTCACTCAATTTTGACGACAATAGCAAAAAGAGGCTATTAAGCTCCCTCGTACGTGTTGATTCATGGCCTAACTTTATATCAAAATATGAATCTTTTCTTATCGCCTGCTTCAAGTTTTGGCTGGAATACCGTACTCGACGCTTCCCCCCAAAGCTAGCAGACTTTTGCATGTTCATGTCGTCACGGTTGAGACAAGACGGGCTGTGAGAGATGAGAATGTGGCTGTTTACGAAGTTCTTATCCATGGCAAGCTCCTTTCAATATTTGTGACAGGATTATTTAGCCCGATTGATGAAATACTCTTCAAGCAGGTCGCGTTTGCTATGATCGTTCCAATACCAGAGCAGCTTTGCAGTCTTGGGCCAATTTGCTGTTGGTTCAACCATCTGCAATACTCGGCGTAGTTGAATCACGTCGTTAGGTGAATTGGAACGTACCACCTGAAAAAGCCTCTTTTCACTGACACCGCTGCTTTTAGCTAGAGCCTTGCCAATGCCTATATCTCCACCATCATGACGAATGTATGGTAGACAGAATATCAAACGTTGAAACTTTTCCTTATCCCATTCAGACACCGCTCTGCCGCTGAACAATCTGTAAAATGCAGGCACTTCTATTAAATCGTCGGGTCTGCCAACTCGCCTTAGTTCAGCTTTAGGACCGGGCGACAACTTTTCCCAGGCGTTATAAAGCGCCATGAAATCAGGGAGCTTTTGTTGTTGCATTTGTCCCTCCTTGTTGCGGCTTGAGAGCCGAAAGTTTTTTGCCAAGCGTTCTACGTGCGATTGCCATCGTACGGACCAATTCAGGATCGCTCAGATACGGGCGCACTGATTCGCCGAAGATATCCTTGCAAATACTTTCCATGTCTCGTCGCATTTCATCAAACGCTGGCGCTGGTTCCTCAAAATCGATACATGATAATATATTTTGCATTACACTCTCTGTAGCGCGATAGAACTGAACTTCCCCCATCTTTTGGAGCTGCATCTTTTCACCGAGTCCTTTGGCAACAACTGCATTTGTTTTTTGATCCTTCATTCCGTTGCTGAACAGATATAGCGCACCCGTCAACGCCGCCTTGTAACCTAAACCCAACGAGACAATCCCTCTGATCACGTCAGAATGCTGGCTCCATCCCTGATTCAGCGTAAACACTTCATGGCATCGGTCGACAATAGAGGCCTTGCTTCGACGGTAGCCACCTATAGCCAAGTGAAGTTTCTGCGCCTGTTGCCCATAAAGATTTTTTACTTGGTGAACAACGGCCGCGAATTCATGTCCCTTAACAGGACCTTGCGGTTCTAATTGTTCCACGAATCTATTCAATTGTGTCCACGCCGGTGCACTTGACGTAAAGGATGTAAACCACTGTTCAATGGAACCATTCCTCTTGCGTTCTAACACCTTTGCGGAATGAGGGTGAGGCCAAGTACCATCAACTTTATAGCTGGAAAACTTGGCTTTTTTGAATCCTGTAAATATGTATTCGGTGTCCAATCCGCAAGACGAGCAGGCGCTGCCAGCCTTCACCGGCGACAGCAGTTCGACATATGCAGGCTGCCAGAACAACCCGCGTTTAAGCCCAATAGACTGTGCTGGTATGTCACCATCCTTAATGGGATCAATCCACGTAGGTTTCTGTTGTTTAGTGGCGTTGTCCCATGGTATGAGCCGTGCAACTTCACTTTCACAAAGCACATTCAGCCATACCATTTGCCGAAGATGTGGCCCCTGTATAAGTGTTGTAATTGGGGTACCCCCTCGTAACGGATCTTTGAAACCACCACCAAATCCTGGCGTGCAAGTGGCTTGATTAAATAGCACAATTGCAGAACAGCCGGGGCATAGCCCTGTGGCTAAATCTGGTTCATTGACAAAGCAACAATTCGTAGCCCCAGTCAGCCCTGCCATTAGCTTATCCAAGGGCGTCACATCCTTAGCCGCGAGCCCACGCACCTGCATAAACGGCTGCGTTGGGTGATCCAGTTGAAACCAATCGTGAAAGGGCTTAATGGCAGCATCGTAATCGGTCTCTGTCAGCGGCTTCGCGATGCGGCGCTTTAATTCATCAATGCTCTTTGGTGTAAGCAGAACTTGCGTCATGCAGATCAGCAACTGCACAGCGGCAAGTTCCATGTCATCCCGTGGCAGGCACAATTCCCACGCTTCGTTTCCGCATAGGAGCTGTTTCAACGAAACCTTTTTCATCGCTCCTGTGGGGAGCGGTCGAACCGGAATCCATTCTTCGATCAGCAAGTTCATTTCTTTTTCTCCAATCCGATGTCCTTGTGATAGCTGAACGTCACATCCTTTATCTTCCCTGTGTAGAATTCTCCATTTTGCTCCATCTCAAGCCAGCGCCTCCCTTCTTTGTCGATTTCTTCTGCTCCAAAGCAATAGCCCCACGATTTGGGAACCCCCACGCTATTCAATGATAATGCTTCGAGACTTTGGCGCTCGTCCAGCGACTCCAGAACAGTTCCATCCATCAGCATCCGTCCCTGAGAAGTCCGGCAGTACGGGATAACCGTCCGGTTCATGTCGCCGTCACGCGTTACTGCTGTAATCGCCTCATCCGTATCCGCAAACGGATTCATGCCTCTTGCTCTCTCTATCATTTGTGCCGCCAAATATCCTTTAACACTTACGACTTCGTCTCTAAACTTTTCATAACTCGCTGTTATATCATCAGGTTCATTTTCCCACTGTTCTTCCTGATAAACCGACTCTATCCAGGTTCGATATGCGAGAGGAAAAACAATCTCTCCGCATGTTGCGAAAAGTAGTTTCTGTTCGGTACGCCAGAGTGCGCGTTTGTTTGCGTAGATCACCCCATGCAGACCGTAACTATCATCTTCGGGCAGAAGCACCGTGCAACGTGGCTTTTCAAATCCCTTCGGACGGAAAGGGTCATTATGACTATGACGATGCAGCCGCCCCATGCGCTGAAATAGGAGATCGACGGGGCAAAGTTGCGTGATCAGCCAATCAAAGTCAAGGTCAAGGGATTGTTCGATGACCTGTGTAGCCACGATAATACGCCCCTTAGCGCGGTCTCCTTTTGGTCCGAAACGGGCAATGGCATCCAGTTCCTTTTCCCGGCGATGGATGAAACAGTAGCGGGCGTGAAACAAATCAACCGGCAAGGCAGTCATCGTTCTCAAGTGTCGGGCTAAACCCTGGGCAACATCAACCAGGTTGCAGACGATTGCCACCTGCGCGCCCTGCTCGGCAGCCGCCACAATACGACGAATCAATTTTTCGTCGGGCACAATCTGAGGAACGCGAATCGGCTCCACAATCACGGAATTATCCTGTGGAAGCTGGGACGGATCGAGAACGAAAGGTAGAATCGTCCGCTCCCCGGCCCAGGTCGCCAATGGATAGGGCGCTTCATCGCCTCGTTTCTCTAATTTTGCACCCCAGGCATCGCAAAGCTGCTGCCGTTGACGCTCGGGAAGGGTTGCCGAGAGCAACAATGCTGACCCGCCGGCTTCATGCTGTTCTCGCAATACCTCTTCCAGCAGGCCGTACATGTAAGCATCATAGGCATGCACCTCGTCAACGATAAGAACGCTCCGTCCGATTCCAAAACCGCGAACAAAGCGGTGCTTGACCGGAAGCACTGAAATCAGCACCTGGTCAACGGTGCAAACGCCGATCTGCCCCAGAAATACGCGTTTGCGACTCTCGGCCAGCCATTCACTGCATTGCACCCAGCCGTCTTCCTTTTCATACCCTTTGAGTGCGGCATGTTTTATTGCAGCAAATTCTTTATTGAAACGAGCCGAGCCGTGGGCCAATAATAAATTGAGATGATCAGCGAACAGCAGTGGAGCAATTCGCCTGAGACGCCCGAGCATGGCATTAGCGGTGGCCTGAGTCGGCAAGGCGAACACAATCGAATCCGCCAGTCCCGCATTGATAAGCCTCCAGGCATAAGCAAGCGCCGCTTCCGTCTTTCCGCTGCCTGTTGGGGCCTCTATAATAGTCAAACCAGGCTCAAGCGGCAGTCTGTCTACTATCGTTTGCAAAGAGCGGGGCTGATCGTCGTGCTCAAGCAAATCACTTACACCGCCGTATTGTCGAGGATGACCGATGATGCCGGCAAAACGGAGGACCCGACGGGCATCTTCCTCACGTGTAGCCTCGAAATACCCATTCAGCTCCATTGCCTGATGATGGTAAACAAAATTATCGGCATCACACCGCGACCCGAGCCAATCACTAATGGAACAAAAACCAGCCATGAGTGGTGAGCAGTCAGGAGGTGAATCGTTGATGGAAAGCCCAACGGGCTTTAAAAAGAGCTGTTCCAATGCAGCCAGCCATGCAGTTCTGCCTTCTTGGTCAACCACTGCTAAGCGCCGGTCGCATATCGGCGGCAATGAAGCGGCATCTATATATTCAGAAGGCCTGACATAACCATGATGGCCGGTGACAGCCTCCAGCCATGATTTCCAGTTCTGCCAAAGATTCGAGGAAGATACATCTGGATCATCCAAAAAACTTAGACCAACGTCTGAGTCGTTAGATTCAAGTCCGAGCATGGCTCCGTGATCTTTCATGAACCAGGCCAAGCCTCGTTCACCATGATAATACGTACGGCAATCATGTACCGCCGGAAGAACATCATAGCTTCCCGCATTCGGATAAAGTGTCTCCCAGATAGTCCTAACACGAAGCTGAAAACGCACATCGAACTTGCCATAATCATGCAGCGCGACAAAAAAGAGCACCCATGCACATAATTGCTCTTCTGACAAACCGTTCCGACGGCGAAAGGAGAGACGGATGGTCGGACTCGCCTCCCACCACGCCGCAGCCACCGCCGCCACATCCAGACAGTGATAGGGCAGCAGATGATAGCCCGGCCCGTCTTTCTCCGCCTTCCCCCAGTACCGATAGTAGCTTTTAAGTTCCAATTCTTTCATTTCGTGCTTTAAGCCTATCACATCCACCCCGTCAAATTGTGTCGTAGTGGATTTTTCAATACACCTTCCCCATCCGCTTTATTTCGCTCTTAATCTCCGTAGCCAGCGATTTCGGGGAGAGCACTTTTACGTTCGCGCCGTAGGACAGGATTCTCCTTTTGATTTCCCGGAAATCGGCGACCGGGAAGCTGAGTGTGAGGCCTCCGTCCCTGCCGAATACGGCTTTCTGGGCCGGATGCCAGACCTGCTCACGCACCCATGCCGCGACGGCGGACGTGAACTTAAGCACCACTTGCACACCCTTTTCGCCCTGCATGATGCCGAAGTTCTTTCGTATATATTCTTTTACTGAGGGAAGGTTTCGCGGCACAATCACTTTTCCATCCGAGGGTTTCACGGACAGTATGCGGGATACCAGAAAATCCCGGAGCCCCCTTTTGACCGCGCAGTAGGCGATGATGTGCCAGGTACCCATGTAAAGCAGAAGATGCAGGGGCAGGATGTTCCGCTTTGTGGTTTCACCGGTATGAGGCGAATGGTAGGTTATTTCGAGCGGTGCGCTTTTTAGGAGGGCATCGGCGATGGCGGGAAAATGCGGGCCGGAGACTCTCGAGTACTCGACGTTCTTGACGGAGACACGCTCCGAGACGTCGTCGAGGCGCAGGTTCTTCTTCCCGGTTTTCCCGAGAAGCCTGCCGAGAAAAGAGCAGAGACTCTGCTTCATTTTTTCATCCGGGACCGAAGAGGCCAATCGTACGGCAAGGACCACGGCTATGACGTTTTCTTCGGTGAGCCATAGATCGGGAATCTCAAAACTGGTGGAATAATAATACCCCTTGCGGGCCGACGAGTACGCGAGGGGCGCGCCCACCCGGTCCCGCATGAACTCGATATCACGCTGGGCCGTGCGACTGGACAGTTCGAATTCATCCGCCAGCCCGCGCGCGTTGGGATATACCTGCGCCTTGACGGTCTTGTGAAACCACAGGAACCGCTCATATTTCAGACGATCTCCCATCCGGCCCCTCCCTATTGTACAAGTCGCTTTTCTCTATCTTTTCATCATTTCCAGCCACACCCTCGCCACCATCCTCGCATCGCCGAGCGCCCGGTGCTGCTGAATTGCTCCCACCGGTTCCCTGAACAAGTGCCGATACACGGTTTCCAACTTATGGTTGCGAAGGCGCGGGAATCGCCGCCGGCTCATCTCCAGCGTGCAGAGATATCTGTTCGACAATCCAAGCCCCAGCCGGCCGAACTCATGCCGCAGAAATCCGACGTCGAACCGGGCATTATGCGCCACGAGAATGCCGTCTCCGACAAAGGCGTGAAACCTGGGGAAAGCCTCTTCCGGCAGCGGCTGCCCGGTGAGCATGTCGTTGGTGATCCCGTGTATCTGATGCGCCGGGAACGGAATGCGTTTGCCGACGTTGACGAGCGAGTGGAATTCCCCGGCGATCTGCTTCTTCTCCACCGCAATCGCGCCGATTTCGATTACCCGATCACCGTATACCGGCGAAAGGCCGGTGGTCTCTACGTCGAACACCACATATCGCTGCTGCGCCATAGACCGCCGGCCGTATTCAGCCGCGCGGGCAATGGGTTCGTGCTTATCCATAAAAAACCCGTTGACTCCAATGAATTCACTGATTCAACGCTCTCGACGAATGAAAGACTTTGGTATTAAAAACTTTCGGTTGTCTTATGATGGGGGGTTATGTTTAGAAAAACCTTAGTACAGATAGCGGGAAAAAGCAAGCGAGGAGTTTTGGTTGTGAGATGCAAGGTCCTACGCGTCGATCTTGATGATCCCCTTCTGAATGGCGAATCTGATGAGCGCCGCGCGGGAATGGAGGTTGATCTTTTCGGAGAGGTTCGTCTGGTGCGCCACGGCGGTCTTCACGCTGATACCGAGGATGTCGGCGATCTCTTTATGAGTGTAGCCCTCTGCGATGAGCTTCAGCACCTGCTTCTCCCGGTCCGTAAGGGAATCGTAGGGGTCTTCGACGGGCTCGCCCTTCTCCGCGCCCACGTACCGGTCCACCATGCCCGTGGCGATGGAGGGATGGATGTAGACCTCGCCGGCGGCCACCGCCCTGAGCGCCGTAATAAGGTCGGAGCCTACGGCCTTCTTGAGGAGGTAGCCCGAGACGCCTGCCTTGAAGAAGCGCTTGATGTAGACCGTGTCCTCATACTGGGTGAGCACGAGGATCTTCGCCTGGGGATCGATCTTCCTGATCTCCAGGGTGGCCTCGAGCCCGCCGAGCTTCGGCATGGAGATGTCCATGAGCACGATGTCGGGCTTGTGCTTCTTGAAGCCCTCGATGGCCTCCACGCCGTCGGCGGCCTCCCCGACGACCTCGAACTCGTCGGCCATGCCGAGGAACGCCGCAATGCCCTCGCGCACGAGGGCGTGGTCGTCGGCAATGAGTATCCGTATTTTATCAGGCATGCCGGGCCTCCGAGGAAAGGGGAATGGTGCACAGGACCACGGTCCCCGAGCCGGGCGTTGAGCAGACCGTGAGGCGCCCGTTCATGAGCACTGCCCGCTCCTTCATGCCGAGGATCCCCAGACCCCTGCCGGTGAGCGTATTCCTGAGCGCCGACGCCGTGTCGAAGCCTTCGCCGTCGTCCTCGATGCTCATGGAAAAGTTCTTTTCATCGGTTTTGATGTAGACGAAGGCGTTCGTCGCCCCCGAATGCCTCGCAATGTTCATGGACGCCTCCTGGATGATGCGGAAGAGCGTGATCTCCAGTTCCGGCGTGAGCCCTTCGTCCGAAAAGGCATCCATGTTCAAAAAACACATGATCCTTTTTTCCTTGAGGTTCCGGTCGAGAAGCCACACGATGGACGCCTCGAAACCCAGGTCGTCGAGCACCGTGGGCCTCAGGTTCTGGACCAGCTTGTTCATTTCGTTGATGATGCCCGTTACGATGCTCTTCATCGCCTCCACTTTTTCGGCGGACATCTGCTCGGGATGAAGCTTGCACATCTCGATCCGCATGAGGAGCGCCGACAGGGCCTGGAGCGATTCGTCGTGAAGTTCCCGCGCGATGCGCCTGCGCTCGTCCTCCTCCGAGGTGATGACCTTCTTGAGGAGCGCTTTATTGGCGACCTGTTTTTCTTCGAGCTGTTTCGTCCGGTCCCGCACGCGCTGTTCGAGGCCCACGCTGTACAGCTGGATGCTCTGCAGTGAATCCGCCAGGCGATGCCGCATGACTTCGAAACTCCGCGCGAGCACGGCGATCTCGTCGGTGCCGATTACGTCCACCGGCGCGGAAAGATCTCCCCGCGCAATGCGGTCGGCCGCAGCCGTCAGCGCCCGGATGGGCCTCACGATGTTCCTGCTCATGCCGAGGGCCAGCACGAACGCCGTGGTAAGGGAAATGAGGCCGAGCATGAAAAAGCCCTTTTTCAATTTCGTCGACGGCAAGAAGACGATTTTTTCCGGCTGCCGCACGGACACGCCCCACGGCGCCAGGCCCAAAGGAGCAAAGGCGATGATGTCTTCCGTCCTGCTCGCCGTTTCCTGCTCGCCCTCGTGGCAGCGGTGGCATGTCCCTACGGTGCTCTTCTTTTCCGCAATGAGCGTGGCCAGGAATTTATTGTGGTCCCCTCGCGTCAGAATGTTCCCGGGCTTGTTCGAGGCAATGACCACGCCGAGGCTGTCCACAAGCTCGATATCGGTCTCGGGGCCCGCGGGGATGGACTTGATGATCCGCGTGAACACATAGGTCGTCGGGTCGATCTCCCCCCCGGCAACACCCGCGACCTCGCCGTTGCGGTCCTTGAGCGGCACGAGGACGAAAATGACTTTTTTCTTCGTGGGCTCCATGGTGTGCACGCCAGAAACGACGGGCTTCATTTCGGAGAGCACTCTGCCCACGGCCGGGATATGGCGCAGATTCACCCGTGTGCCCTCCCGGTCCGGGTACGTCAGCGCCATGGTCCCGTTCTTGCCGAGAAGAAAAACACCGTCGGTAAAAATGGAGTATTCATAGGCCGCCCTGAGTACGGCCCGCTCCGGGCCCCAGTCCCCGTCGCTGAAGTCGATCTTGTCGGAAAGGGAAATATCGTAGAGCCTCGTCAGGTTTTCCTCGATGATGTGGTCGACGAAGGTCCCGATGATGTTCGCCAGCGCAAGCCGGTCTTCCGCGGACCGGCGGATGCTGTCGCGCACGCGCAGGTGGCTGATCAGGCCGAGCCCTGCCAGGATGACGAAGATACTGAGAAGAATGGAGACAATGATCCGTTTCTGCATACGTGCCGTCTGTGCCTCTTCGCTCTTCCTGCGGTCTCATACACATACTATCATGTCGCGGCTCCGCCTGCACGGGGCTCCGCGCCGTGCAGGCGGCTCTGTTTACGCCCCCCCGCTTTTCGGGGCCCCTGCGTGCTCGTGCGCCCCCGGGCCGCGCTTGACAATTGCCTCCACGGCCACTTCCTCGATGCGCGCCAGCTCGATGGGGTGTTCGTGCGCCATACGCTCCCGCGATATCATGCCGGTAAAGATGGCCGTATCAAGGGGAAAGACCTCGGGGCTGAAAATGGCATTGTAGATATGCCAGATGACGATGACCAGGAACGCGAGGAGCGCCTCGTTGGAATGGGCCGCCTTGGCCGCCGGAATGAACTCGCCCGGGAGGAACCGTGCGACCGTGACCGGAAACCAGAGGATCAGGCCGGTGGAGATCATGAGAAACCCGCCGGCGATGACCCCCCAGTACTCGAACTTCTGCTTGTAATCATACCGGTCGCAGAGCGCGGGATGGTTCGTGAGGCCGAAGTAATACTTGAGATTGTCGATGGCGTCCCGGAAGTCCTTGAGGTTGACGACCATGGAGGCAGGCCACTTTTTGACGATGACCCCGATGGAGCCCGCGACGATATGGACGGCAACGAGCACGGTAAAAACGAGCCCCGCGTAGCGGTGAATCACCCGCACGCTGTCGACCCCCCCGAAGGTCATGATGATCCACTGCGAGAGGCTGTAATCATGGAACCGCTGGGACAGGCCGGTGAGCACCAGCAGTGCGAACACGATGGCATTGAGCTGGTGCTCCACAATGCGGCCGATGCCGAACCGCTTGATGTACCTCTGAGCGCCGATTGACATTGCAATTCCTCCTTCCCTTTGTTTGACTTCGGCCCCCCCGCTCACCGGTTCACGGCGTAACGCCAGATATGGAGGAGAATCTGCAGAATCAGGCCGATGAGCATGAACGGAATGAAGATCGCATACATCAGATTGATCACGAACACGAGCGGTGCATTGGAAAGGCTCGGCTCGTAGTGCGAAAGCCAGGCATCGGGGAAATCCTCGCCCGCCCCCGGATGGCACTTCTGACACCGCTTCACCAGGCGGGCCTTGACGAGATTCGTCCCCGGGCCCGAGGTCATGGTTATGTCGTGAACGCCGTGGCAGTCCACGCAGGTGGCAATGGACTTGCGCGAGACGCCGGTCGACGCCGTCTTCTGCCGCTTGTAGAGTTTCAGCGTCACACCGTGAAAATCCTGGAGGTAGGAATTGACCACGCCGGTGTTGAGCCCGTATTTCTTCATGAGCTCCGTGCTGCCGTGGCATCTGCCGCATATCTCCGGGACCTTCTCGCGGTAGTCCTGCGTCCGGGCGTCCAGAATGGTGTGCGCCGTATGGCAGTCCACGCAGATGGGAACATCGGCATTTCGTTCGTTCACGAGGGCATTGCCGTGGATGCTCGCTACATAGGTGTTGTAGATGTCCGCATGACACCTTTCACACCTGCGGGCGCTCTTCACTCTGTCCACCCGCGCCTGGGCGACCGAATGCGCGCCGTGGCAGTCCGTACAGACCGGCGCCTTGAGGTTGCCCTGGCTGAGCATGGTGTAGTGGATGCTCTCCAGGGTCTTCGTGTACTTGTCGAAGTGACAGCGCCTGCACGACTCGGCGTGGGCGATGGAGAAATCGCGCGCGGTCTTGAAGTCCCGCTTCGGGTGCTGGTTCGTGGAAAAACCGAAATGGCAGTCGAAGCAGCTCAGTTTGGCGTGCACCGAGGAGTCCAGCGCCGCCGGATCCACCGCGAGCGACACCTTCTCGCCGCTTTTCATGGTCTTGGTGAGGCCGTGCCGATGACACCCGAGGCAGTACTGTTTTTCACTTGCCGCCGTCTTGCCGCCGGCCACGGCGGTAATGGAATGGGCGCTGTGGCAGGTGGTGCAGACCGGCGCCGCCCCTTCCTTGCCGACGAGTGCGGCGTGGACAGGAGACTTTTTTATCTGCTCGTCCGTATGACATTGCCTGCAGATGAGAGCGGACTTGGTTGCGTACTGTTCCCTGGACCGGAACGTCCGCTGGGGGTGGTTGTCTTTGGAAAAATCGGTATGGCAGCCGGAGCAGCCGAGTGAGGCATGGATCGATGCCTTGAACTTTTCGGCATTCACATACGCCTCCGCTGATTCCTTGTTCTGAAATGAGAAAGTGATCCCCTGCTGCCCGTGGCACTCCAGGCATGCCGTGGCATCATCTGAAAGGGCCTGTACGCCGGCGTTCCCCGCAGCAGGACAGATCACGCAAAAACAGAAAAAAGCGGTGAATAGAAGAAGTAACCGTTTCCCCTCCCACATAGAGCCGTCCTCCTTTTTGAACCAAAAATTCGGGGCAGGATGCCCCGGGGCCTGACTTCGTAAGCAGGCCCCCTGGTATTCTGCCTCGTGCTGAGGAAATGCTTCCCGTTCATGGCTGCTTCTTGGTCTCTTTTATCTCTTTCGATGCCTTCCTCCTCTGCTTTCCGGCCAGGTACGCCTCCACCGGCCGCCACCCGAAGGACACGCTCCTTGCCGCCAGGCCGGCCAGACCGCCGCCGATCTTCTTTCCTGCCAGCGTCACCGCCATGGCAATGCCGATGAAGGGCAGGAATACCGCAAAGAGCAGCCCGAGAACCGGCCCGAACAGCAGAACCACGGCGCCTGAAGCCTTGATGTACCGCGCCTTCTCGTCTCCCGGCAGCATGCCTTCCTGTTCCAGATCAACCCGCTGGCCTGTCATAAAATTCCAGTAGGTCCCTTTCCCTGCTTTATGTCCGCCCGTGTACTTCATATGTGCCACCTCCTCTCCGATATTTTACTGCTTCGTTTCTTGTTTCCTGACCAGACTATAACAGAGAAAAGGCGCTGACGTAATTGGCAAAACATCCTATTCACCAGGGCAAATCTTCCTAAAATTAAAGTATTAGATTTTTTCTCCTCCCGATCTTCTCTCCTCTCTCATTTTCCCGGGCGCGCCGTCATGCTCTCGGCGATTCTGATCAAGTCTACGGGCGCGGATTTCATGGCAACGGAAATCCGGTATCCCTTCTCGTTCCATGAGATACGGCTGCACATGATGTTCTCTTCACACACGCCCACCTCGAGCAACGCATCTCTGCCCCGCAGCTGATAACGGACCGATTCCGCAACGCGCGTCAGTTTGATCTTCTCCTCGGGGAGCACATGGGGTGAGGCGACCTGGGATATGATGAGGCACGCTTCCCGGCTGTCCTTGCGGTTGAATTCCATCACCACGGCGGTATAGGGCCTGGTTTGCGCCGCGATCTGTGACGGCGGCCAGCTGAAGCACTGCGGGTAGTATGCGGGGGCGAACACATCGGTGATCTTGAGCTTCGCTTTCACTTCGTCGATGCTGCCGTACTTCCGGAGGGCGCCTTCCTGGAGCGCCGACGGCACCCAGTTCACCAGCTTCAGGGCGGCAACGAGCGCGGTAATCAGCACCCCGAACACGAGAAGGCTGAGCAGTTTCTTCGACATCATCAACACCTCATTTTGATCATACCACAAAGTAATTGATGAAAAGCACCGTCGCCAGGGTCAGAAAGAATACGGAAAGCCGGCGCCCTTCCTGCTGTGCAGGGTCCGCTGCCAGGCGCGAGATGCGGCTCTCGATGAGCATGGTGTGGCTGTACTCTTCGAGCCGGCCGCGCAGGCCCGGAGCGTCCTGCATGGGGACCGGGTTCTCCTCGTCGTCGGTGTAATAGAACTTCTCGAGGACTTCCGCCAGGGCGGTACTGTTTCCCGTCATGGCGACCGCAACGTCGTCGCAGATATTCTCCTCTTCCTGCACGATCCGCCGGAATTCCATGAGCGCAACGGGATTAAAAAACATGAGTACCCGCAAAAGAAAAACAACGACAAGCAGGGGCCGCCTGCTCCGCCGGATGTGGCCGATCTCGTGGGCCATCGCCGCCCGGAGCTGCTCAACGGTGAGCGCCCGGACAAGCCCGCTCGAGAGGAACACCGCAGGCCGCCTGCCCGTCACGGAAAAGAGGACAAGCTCGTCGTCGTCGAGGATGAAGACATCGGGCTTCTCTCCCGGCAGGGCATCCAGCGCCCTGACGACGGGTGAGCCGGGGGTGGGCCTTGTTCGCTCGGCCGCAACATCCCTGGACGCGAACGCATGACGAACGATGGGGACCATCTCCTGGAAGAGGAACACCGCCGTCGCAAAGCCCAGAAACAGGAAAAAGAAGAGGCTCACGGGTACGACGCCCCACACCTCGATGTCGAGCCACCGGTTCACGTCAAGGAGGGCCTCGAGCCTGAAGGTCAGGCCGCTCCTCGCGGGGTTCAGCAGCTGATAGAGCGGAAACGAAATGAGCGGGATGAAGATTACGATCAGCCGGAAGCGCTGGCGGATTACCGGGCCTTCGATGTTCCACGCCTGAAGCGCGGTGTCCACCACGAGCGCCGCAATGAGCGAGTGAAAGAACGACTGGACAAGGTACATTCCGGGATATGAATTCAAGAAAACGGCTGTGTCCATGGCCCCTGTTTCCCGATAGGCGCCCTCCCGCACCGGGTGCAGGCGTCGTTCATTACGGCACTGCCCGGCCTCCGTCGTTCCGGGACCGGCTGGATACCGGCCTCTCCCCCCACTGGTGTAAGTGTAGCAGCATTTTTACGGTTATGGCGCCCGCCTTTCATTCACCGCGCCTCGATTTTTCGGCGCACCCCGTGACAAATTGGCTTGCATGTGCTTTAATAGATGTCTATAATAGCGTTACCATCACTCGTTCGTATCAGGAGGATTGACTCCATGGCCGTAAAAAAGAAAACAGCGAAAACGCCGAAAAAAGCGGCGAAGAAAAAGGCGGTCAAAAAATCCGTCGGGAAAAAACCTTCGAAAGGCGGCGCCAAAGCCGCTTCCCGGCCCCGGGCAAAGGCGAAAAAAACCGCCGAGACGCCCCGGAGCGCCATGAAGCGCATGGAGTATCTGAAACAGCTCCTGCTCAAGAAGCGGAACGACGTCGTCCAGGGGCTGGAGGCGCAGTTGGGCCGCAAGCTCTCCCGGGAATTCGGCCAGAAAATCGATTCGGCCATGGACAGCGCCGATATGTCCTCCCAGGATGTCGATCAGGGCATAGACTACTCGCTGCTGGAGATGAAGTACGTGCAGTACAAGGAGATCGCCGACGCCTTCCGCAAGCTCCAGAGCGGCGCCTACGGCTTGTGCGAGGAGTGCGGGCAGGAGATCGACCTCAAGCGGCTGGAGGTGAGCCCCCTGGCCCGGTACTGCATCCCCTGCAAAACGAGCAAGGAAGAGCTGGAGAGGATACAGAAAGAAGAGACGAGATTCAAGGAATAAGCGCCAAATCCCAACTAAATTTCAATTCTCAAACGGCAAATTCCAAACGGTTTTGTTCATTTGAGCCTGGAGGTTGGTTATTATTGGAGATTTGTTGTTTCGGATTTGGGATTTGCCTCACCCCCTTACTTTTTCTTGACAAAAAGTCCGGGATACAGTATCTTACCGGCGTCGAAAATCACGGGGCGGTGTAGCTCAGCTGGTAGAGCAGGGGAATCATAATCCCTGTGTCCGGGGTTCGAGTCCCTGCACCGCCACCATTTTTCCGCCCTGTCCTCATTCTCATCAGCTTCCTTCTCCGGTATAATAAAACAAGTAAAAAAGCGGACCTCTTTTTGACAGGCTTCAGGAAGTCTTTTTAATCCTGTTCATCCTGTCCGGGGTTTTGTTCCTTCAGTCAGTTACAAATCAAATTCTTCTCAAAATGAGAAGAATGTTTCTTCGTCTTGATTTTTACAGCAATTTTGCAATTTTCAATTTGCAATTTGCATTTTACAATTCCGGCTTGTCCGGGTTAGGGTGTTCAGATGCTTCTTTCAAAGGTCAAAAAAACCATCGGGAAATACCGCATGCTGGCCCCCGGCAACATCGTGCTCGCGGCAGTGTCGGGAGGTCCTGATTCGGTCTGCCTCCTGAGCGTTCTTCAGGCATTGGCGAAGGATCTCGACCTGGCCCTGCATGTCGCCCACCTGGACCACATGTTCCGGGGGAAAGAGTCCGCCGACGAGGCAAAGTTCGTTGCCGCCGTGGCGGAGCAACTCGGCATTCCCGCCACCGTGGAGCAGTTCGACGTACCGGCCTTCTGCCGGGAGCGCGGCCTCTCGTCCCAGGCCGGCGCGCGCCGCGTACGCTACGAATTCCTGGCCAGGGTCGCCGCGACGATCGGCGCGCACCGCATCGCCACGGGCCATACTGCCGGCGACCAGGCTGAAACGCTCATCATGCGGCTCCTCCGGGGTGCCGGGGTTTCCGGCCTCGCCGGCATCCCGCCGGTCAGGGACAAGATCATCCGGCCCTTGCTCGACGTGACAAGGGAAGAGGTCCTCGAATACCTTCACCAACAGGGGCTCGCTTTTGTCACCGACCCTTCCAATCTCAAGCCTGTGTACACGAGGAACAGGGTCCGCCGGGAGATCATGCCGGTCCTGGAACAATTCAATCCCCGCGTCATCGAAGCCCTTGCCTCCGCGGCGGCCATTCTCCGCGATGAGGACGAAGCCATGGAGGCGCACCTTGCCTCGATCGCTCCGGGAATTCTTCTGCGCGAAGAACAGGGCGTGCGCATCGGCCGGGAAGCGTTCAACGCCCTGCTCCCTGCGCTCAGGAGAAGAATGCTCCGCATGGCCGTAGACCTCGTCGCCGGCGATGAACCGACGGAGCTTTCCTCGCTCCGGACCGAGGAGGTCCTGGCCTTCGCATCGGACGCCCCGTCCGGCAGGGCCATGGACCTTCCGGAAGGGCTTGCTCTGGAGCGGGAATATGATTATCTGGTGATCGGGCCCCGGAAGGAGCCCCTGGAGTTCTCCATCAGGCTCGCCGTCCCCGGCGTCACCGCGTTGCCGTGGCTTTTTCTGGAAGTGGAAACAGCGGTCCTGGACGCTCCGGCGGACCAACAAGGCGTCACCCTCCCCTCTGAACTCCCCTCCCCTCAAGAGAGGGGAAATAAGGAGCGGGAATTGTCAGAGGAAAATTACCTCTGGCAGGCCGTGTTTGATTATGTTAAGATAGCCCTGCCGCTCTTCGTGAGGAGCAGGCAACGCGGCGACCGGTTTCAACCTGCGGGCATGGCGGGAAAGAGCAAAAAGCTCCAGGACTACTTTGTGGACGAAAAAGTACCGCGACTCAAGCGGGCCGCGGTCCCTCTCCTCTGCACGGAACAGGACATCATCTGGGTGGTGGGCATGAGAACGGACGCGCGGTTCCTGCCCGGGCCGGAGACGAAGAGGGTTCTCTTCGTCCGAATTTGGGAAGGAAAATGAAACGGAGAATCGGTGAGCCGGAGCTCAATAAAAAACTTCGCCGTTTCTCCGTTTCCCCCATTCCCCGATTCATAAATTGATACCGCTCATCCAGGGAGGAACACAATGGTAGGCATTGATTTTGGAAAACCGCTCTTCACGAGCGAGGAGATCCAGCGGAAGATACACGAGCTCGGCGCGAGAATCTCCGCGGACTACGCGGAGAAGGACGTTCTCGTCGTCGGCGTGCTCAAGGGCGCGCTGTTCTTCATGGCCGACCTTCTCAGGGCCCTCAGGATCTCCGTGCGGATGGATTTCATCCACTGTACGAGTTCGGCATCCAAGGGCGCGGGAGGACACCCCGTCCAGATCCTTGCGGACATTCACGAAGACATCAAGGGCAAGCACGTGCTCCTCGTGGAGGACATCGTCGATTCCGGCGTGACCGTTGACTTCATCAAGCGGAGGCTCCTCGACCGCGGCCCCGCCTCGCTCAAGGTCTGCGTGCTCCTGGACAAGGCCGCGCGCCGCACGGTGCAGATCGAGGCCGACTACGCCGGATTCCGCATCCCGAACAAGTATGTCGTGGGCTACGGGCTCGATTACGAGGACCGCTACCGCAACCTGCCCTACATCGCCGTGCTCCCCCTGGACGAGCGCCAGGGATAAACCGGACAGGCCAATCTCTCAGTGACGGGGATACATGAGCAGGGGGCAGCAGCCCTTGCCCAATGTGCACGCTTGCGCGGCAGAGCGAAAGAGCTGCTGCCCCCATACCTGAAGAAGCATTACCCGGACAGGGACAAACCTGTTGTCAGACCGGCGTGAATGTGTTACTATTTACAAATTACCCATGCATGGCCTTCATGGAGGTTCCAATACGGTGAATACCTTTTACAAAAATCTGGCGCTGCTGCTCCTGTTCTTTGTGGCGGTGGTGCTCATGTTCAACCTGCTCAATCCCGGGCGGCAGTCCGCCGTCGAGATCGACTTCAGCGACTTCCTGGACAAGCTGAACGCCGGCGAAGTGCACAGCGTCGCGATCCAGGGAACGGAATTGCGCGGGACTTACGCCACGGGCAAGTCCTTCAAGACGAACATCATGGACTATCCCGACCTCGTCAAGGACCTGCGCGCCAGGAAGGTGAAGATCAAGTCCGAGCCGGTCAAGGAATCGCCGTGGTACAACTTCCTCATGGTCTGGGCGCCCATCATCCTCATGGCGTTCTGGTTCATGTTCATCATCCGCAACATGCAGATGGGCGGGAACAAGGCGTTGTCGTTCGGCAAGAGCAAGGCAAAACTCCTGAACGAAAGCTCCAAGAAGGTCACCTTCAGCGAAGTGGCCGGCATGGATGAAGTGAAAGTCGAGGTCCAGGAGATCATCGAGATCCTCAAGGACCCGCAGAAGTTCCAGAAGCTCGGGGGCAAGATCCCCAAGGGCGTCCTCCTCGTAGGCCCTCCGGGCACGGGCAAAACCCTCCTCGCCCGGGCCATTGCAGGCGAGGCCGGCGTGCCCTTCTTCTCCATCAGCGGCTCGGACTTCGTGGAGATGTTCGTCGGCGTCGGCGCGTCCCGCGTCCGCGACCTCTTTGAACAGGGCAAGAAGAACGCTCCCTGCATCATCTTCATCGACGAGATCGACGCCGTGGGCCGGCACCGCGGCGCGGGCCTCGGCGGCGGCCATGACGAGCGCGAACAGACCCTGAACCAGCTCCTCGTGGAAATGGACGGATTTGAGTCGAACGACGGCGTGATCCTCGTCGCCGCAACGAACCGACCCGACGTGCTCGATCCGGCGCTGCTCCGCCCGGGCCGGTTCGACCGCCAGGTGGTGATCCCCCGGCCGGACCTGAACGGCCGCATCGGCATCCTGAAGGTACATACGAAAAAAATCAAGCTCGCCCCGCAGGTGGACCTCGAAGCCATTGCCCGGGGCACTCCCGGGCTCTCCGGCGCCGAACTCGCCAACCTCGTGAACGAGGCCGCGCTGCTCGCGGGCAGGATCGGAAAGTCCCAGGTGGAAAACGACGATTTCGACCGGGCCAAGGACAAGATCCTGATGGGACTCGAACGCAAGTCCATGCTGATCAGCGACGAGGAAAAACGCATCACGGCGGTCCATGAAGCCGGCCATACGATCGTGGCTCGGCTCATTCCCGGCACCGACCCCGTGCACAAAGTCTCGATCATCCCGCGCGGCATGGCCCTGGGCATCACGCTCCAACTCCCCATGGCGGACAAGTACCATTACAACCGCGAATACCTCTTGAACGACATCGCCATCTTCATGGGCGGCCGGGCTGCTGAGGAGATCGTGCTCAAGAACATGACCACCGGCGCACGCAGTGACATCGAGCGCGCAACGTCCATGGCGCGGAGGATGGTGACGGAATGGGGCATGAGCGACAAGCTCGGCCCCCTTTCCTACGGCAAGAAGGAAGAGCAGATATTCCTGGGCCGCGAGATCGCCCAGCACCGGGACTACAGCGAACAAACCGCGATCGAGATCGACAACGAAGTGAAGCGCATCGTGACCGAAAACTACGGGCGGGCCAAGAAGCTGATCACCGATCGCAGGGAAACGCTCGACCAGCTGACGAAGGCGCTGCTCGAAAAAGAAACCCTCGACGCCGCGGACATCGACCAGATCATGAACCACCAGCCGTCGGCGGCGTAGCATTGAATATTGACGACCTCGTAAAAAGTCGTCATCCCCGCGAAGGCGGGGATCCAGAAAGCAGGAAACTGGCTGAAAAGACTGGATTCCCGTTTTCACGGGAATGACGAAAAAGGGCGGTTACGGACTTTTTACGAGTGCATCAATATTGCAGTTTATTTGGGATTTAGGATTTATTGATGTCCGCCTCTGCGTACTCCACGTTCCCTTAAAGAAGCCTTGTTGACCGGCAATTCGAAGTTCACGAAGGAGCGCCATGGGGCCTGTCCTCAGGATTCGCGACCATGAGGCATTGACGCTGCACATTCAAGGCCTGACCGGCGAGCAGGCCGCCGTCGTGAACGACGCCGTCCGCGGCGCGGGCGGCGGGATCGCCATCGACCTCCGCGGCACGCCTGCCGGGACGGACGTTGCTCTCACCGGGCCCGGGGACCGTCTGCGCGGGATTTCATCGATTCTTGCTTCAGCCCGCCCGGTCCATCAAAATCTTTCCCAAAAAATTCAGTCTTTCCTTGACAACTACCGGCGCTCGGATTATAAGATTATCTGTAGGGGCCGGGTTCTGGACCTCGGGAGCCGGACGCACATCATGGGCATCCTGAACGTCACGCCGGACTCCTTTACCGACGGCGGCAGGTACCTCGATACGGACGCCGCGGTCCGGCATGCCAGGGACATGGCGGCCGGGGGCGCGGACATCATCGACATCGGCGGGGAATCAACGCGGCCCGGCTCGGAGCCCGTGACCGAGGAAGAAGAGCTTGCGCGGGTCATCCCGGTCATCAAGCGGCTGGCGGAAGAGATCGAGACGCCGCTCTCCGTGGACACGTACAAGTCGCGTGTTGCCGAAAAGGCGCTCCAGGCCGGCGCCTCCCTCGTGAACGACATCAGCGGGCTCCGGTTCTCGCCGGACATGGCAAAGGTCGTGGCGGACCACGGCGCGGCCCTGGCCATCATGCACATCAAGGGCACGCCGCGGAACATGCAGAAAGACCCGGTCTATGCCGATGTGGTCTCCGAGGTCATGGCATACCTCGACGAGGGGCTCGAGCTCGCCGTGCAGGCGGGCGTGGACCGGGAGCAGGTCCTCATCGACCCGGGGATCGGGTTCGGGAAGACGCCGGCGCACAATCTCACGCTCCTGGATCGCCTGAACGAGTTTCGCGCCCTCGGGAGGCCGATCCTCCTCGGGACGTCGCGGAAGAGCTTCATCGCCGCGGTCCTGGGCGACCAGTCCCTCGATGCCCGGACCGGGGGAACAGCGGCCACCGCGGCCCTCGGCATCGAGCGGGGGGCGCGGGTCCTCCGGGTGCATGACGTACGACAGATGGCGCGCGTGGCCGGAATGGCCGACGCAATTTTGGGAAACCGGACCGTGGAATGACGAACTCCATCGAACTCAAAGAGGTGCTGAGGCAATACCGGTGGTTCAACGACACCGTCGATATTGCGCTCGTGTATTACCTGTTCTACCGGATCCTCCTCCTCATCAAGGGCACGCGGGCCTTCCAGATGCTCATGGGCCTCGGGCTCATCGTGCTCGTCCTCGTCACCTCGCAGTGGCTGAAGTTCTACACGCTGGACTGGCTCATCCACAGCTTCTGGTCGCAGATCGTGCTCGCCATCGTCATCCTGTTCCAGCCCGAGATCAGGCGCACCCTCGCGCAGGTGGGGCAGCGGCACTTCTTCAGGGCGCTCTCGCCCGTCGAGGGATCGAAGTTCATCGAGGAGACGGTCAAGGCGGCCGTCTCCATGGCCAACAAGCGGATCGGGGCGCTCATGGTGCTCGAACGGGAGACGGACCTCACGACCATCGTGGAGATGGGGACCGAGCTGGAAGCCAAGGTCACGAAGGAGCTGCTGACGAGCATCTTCCTGCCCTACTCCCCGATTCACGACGGGGCGGCCATTATCAGGAACGGCCGCATTGTCGCCGCCGGCTGCTTCCTGCCGCTCACGCTTTCGTCGAACCTCTCCAAATCGCTCGGCACGAGGCACCGCGCCGCGGTGGGCCTCACCGAAGAAACGGACGCCGTCGTCGTCGTCGTATCCGAGGAGACCGGCGAGATCTCGGTGGTCATGGGCGGCGCCATCGAGCCGAACGTGGACGCGCCCCGGCTCAGAAAGATGATCTCGGACCTCTTCGTGAAGCAGAAAAAAACAAAGCCGTCGGGAGCGATGCGGCCGGCGGCGGACAGGGTGAAAGGAGACCGGGAACTCCTGACGCCGTAGGACCCCTCCCGTCCCGCGGTCGTCCCGGAAAATCCGGGTTCGCCGCGTAAATCAAAACAGCCATGGACTACTCAGTGGACGTTCGAAAACTCTTTCTCGAGAACTGGGGCATCAAGCTCGCGTCCCTCGTCCTCTCCCTCGCCCTCTGGTACAACGTCACCTCCAAGGGCAAGATGGAGCTGACGCTCTCGGTGCCCCTCGAACTGAGGAACATCCCGCAGGGCATGGCCGTCGTGGGCGACGTGATCAAGAACCTGGACGTCCGCCTCCAGGGACAGGAGCGGGTGCTCAGGGACATCACGTCGGGCAAAAAAGTAGTGGGCATCCTCGACCTGTCCACGGCCAAGGCGGGAGAAAACCCCATGAGCATTGGTCCGGGCGACATCAGCGCCCCTTCGGGCGTCGCCGTGACGCGCATCTCGCCGTCCGAGATCAGCGTGGCCCTCGAACGCCTCGTGCGGAAGTCCTTCCCCGTGAGGGCGAGGCTCCGGGGGACCCCGGCAGACGGATACGCCGTCGCCGGCGTTTCCGTCACCCCCTCCCGGATCACCGTGGAAGGGCCGAAGAGCGTCATGAAGACGCTTACGGGCCTGCAGACCATGCCCATATCCATCAGCGGGGCCTCGCGGAACATCTCCCTCGAGCCCCGCATCGACTACCAGGGAAAACCCCTGAACATCCTTGAAAAGAACGTAACCGTCCGCATCTCCATAGAGAAGGTGGCAAAATGAGAAAGCTCTTCGGGACCGACGGCGTACGGGGGACGGCAAACCAGGACCCCATGACGTCGGAGATGGCGCTCCGCATCGGCCGCGCCGCGGCCCACGTGTTCCGCGATTCCTCCCGCCGCCACCGGATCGTCATCGGCAAGGACACGCGCCTGTCGGGGTATATGATCGAGAGCGCCCTGACCGCGGGCATCTGCTCCATGGGCGTCGACGTGCTTCTCGTGGGGCCCGTACCCACGCCGGGCATCGCTTTCCTGACCAGGAGCCTGCGCGCCGATGCGGGGGTGGTGATCTCGGCGTCGCACAATCCCTACGAGGACAACGGCATCAAGTTCTTCGGCCGCGACGGGTTCAAGCTCGCCGACGAGGTGGAGGAGAAGATGGAGCGCCTGATCTTTTCCGGCGAGATCGACTCCATCCGGCCTACTGCCGCGGAGATCGGCAAGGCCTACCGCATTGATGACGCCGTGGGCAGATACAACGAGTTCGTGAAATCCTCCCTCCCCCGGGGCATGGATTTCTCGGGCCTCCGGGTGGTCGTGGACTCGGCGAACGGCGCGGCGTACAAGATCGGGCCGCGCATCCTCATCGAGCTCGGCGCCGACGTCATCTCCCTCTATGACCAGCCCAACGGAACCAACATCAACCGGGGATGCGGCTCGCTCCACCCCGAAGTGATCTCCCGCGCCGTGGCCGCGAACCATGCCCATATGGGCATCGCCTACGACGGTGACGCGGACCGGGCCATCCTCTGCGACGAAAAGGGCGCCCTGGTGGACGGCGACGTGGTCATGGCGATCTGCGCCCTGTCGATGATAAAGGAGGGCAAGCTCCGGCACAATACCCTCGTGGCCACGGTGATGAGCAACCTGGGGCTCGAGCGCGCCGTGGAGGGCGCCGGGGGCAGGCTCCTCCGGACGGCGGTGGGCGACCGCTACGTCATGGAAAAGATGATCGAAGGCGGATACAACCTCGGAGGGGAACAGTCGGGCCACATCATCTTCCTTGATCACAACACCACCGGCGACGGCCTTGTCACCGCGCTCCAGGTCCTCGCCATTATGAGGCAGACCGGCAAGCCCCTGTCGGAGCTCGCCTCGTGCATGAAGACCTATCCCCAGACGCTCGTGAACGTGAAGGTGAAAACGCGGCGCGACCTGGCGGAGATCCCCGAGGTCGCGAAGCGGATCAAGGACATCGAGAAGACGCTGAACGGCCGCGGCCGCCTCCTCGTGCGCTACTCGGGCACGGAACCGAAGGTCCGCGTCATGATCGAGGGCGAGGACGAGGCCGCGATCCGCAGGCAAGCCGAGGACCTGGCGGGGCTCATCAGGGAGAAGCTCGGGTAGCAGCGGAGTTCTTTGTTCTTCGGCCGCGAGAACCGGCGCGGCCCCGGACAGGAGGTCGCGGTCATGACGGACAGCCGGAAAGTGATCCTGAGGTTCCTTGACGGAACGCTCCGCAAGGGATACATCAGGGTAGAGACCGTCCCGGCGGGCCGCTCCTTTCGGGAGCTCGCTCCATCATCCCTATCCACCGGCCTCACCTAACCCGAACAAGCCGGAACCAAATATGCCACGAAGACGGGTCGGCGCGAAGTCCGATGAAGGCAAAATGCAGAGTGCAAAGGTCAAAGTGAAGGAATATAAATCATGGCCTGGGGCCATACCGCAATTTTACAATTTGCATTTTACAATTTGACTTTTGCAATGCCTTTTTCGTGCCTTAGAGCCTTCGTGGCTGAATTTTGTTTCCATTTTGAGTAGAATTTGATTCCTCAGTTCCTATGCAGACACCGGTCATCGCCATCACCCTCGCGTACATCGCCGGCCTCATCCTCGGCAGAGGATTTCTTTATTTTCCCTTCACGACGGCGCTCATCGCCTTCATCGCGCTCGCCGCGTCCCCTGTTCTGGTTCGAACGGGGACGATGACCCTTCGCCGTCTTCTCTTCACGGCATTCCCTGTCCTCGCCGGCATGACGTTGTACCTCTCTGCCGCGGCATGGTTCCCCGGCGACCATTACACCCGGGCCGCCTTTGACGAGGCGCGGCATGAGATCGTCGGACAGGTGGCCTCTCCCCTCGACCGCGACCCCGGCAGGCTGTCCTTCGTCCTTGCGGCGCGCGAGATCGACGGGGCGCCCGTGTCGGGCCGCATGCGCGTCCATGTCCGTGATGACGAGGCCGCCATCGGGTACGGCGATGTGATCCGCGCAACGGGAAAAATGTTCCAGCCCAGGGGATTTCAAAACCCCGGCGGGTTCGATTATGCCGACTATCTCGCCCAGAGGGGCATCTACGCCGGGGTGAGCGTGCGCGACGCCAGGGCGCTGGAGATTCTCCTGCCCGGGAGGGGGATCTTTCGTACGATCCAGGACTGGCGGGAGCGCATACGGCAGGCCTTTGCCGCCGGCGCCATTGGTCCCGGCGCCGCCATACTCCAGGCAATGGTCCTCGGCGAGGAAGGCGGGCTCACCGACGAGATACGGGACCGGTTCATGACCGCCGGCGTCACCCACATCCTCTCCATATCCGGCTCGCACCTGGGCCTGGTGGCCGTCGTCTGCTTCGCGCTGATCCGGTGGGCCCTGTTCCTCCTGCCCGAACCGTGGTACCATCGCCTGACGCTTCGCGTTGACCCGAAGAAGGTCGCGGCATGGCTCACGCTTGTGCCCGTCACGTTCTACGCGCTGCTGGCCGGCGGCCAGACCGCAACGATCCGGTCGCTCATCATGATCCTCGCGGCCCTTGCCGCCGTGATCCTCGACCGCGAAAACGGCCTTGGCCGCGCCCTGGCGTCGGCGGCCCTGCTTATCCTCGTTGCGGACCCCCAGGCCGTCTTCGACATATCCTTCCAGCTCTCCTTCCTCTCGGTGGTCAGCATCGGCTCTGTGGTGACGCTGTGGAACGACCTGGGCCTTCCCCGCCGGAGCCTGCTCGAGAAGGCCCGGAACAACGTTGTCCTTCTCATCGTGATATCCTTCTCAGCGAGCATCGCAACGGGCCCGCTCGTTGCGTTCTATTTCAACCAGTTCTCGGCCGCGGGGATCATCTCGAACATGATCGTCGTTCCCTTCGCCGGGATCGCCGTGGTGCCCCTGGGGCTCGCCTCGGGCATCGCGTCCCTTTTCTCCGGCCGCCTGGCGCTGCCGGGACTGAATCAGTTCTCCGCCGACGCGTTCTACGGGGTCGTCACGTTTTTTTCCCGCATTCCCGGCGCCGAGTTCCGTCCGCCCGCGCCCGGTCTCTTCTGGCTCGCGGCCTATGCGGTCTTCATCCTGTCGTCGGCCCGGTATTGCAGGGCAAAATTGCTCTATGCCTTCAAGCCGCTGGAAAGCTCCGCCGGCGTGCCCCGCTCCTCGGTCATCGGCATGGCGGTTTCCGGCGCGGCGCTCGCCGTCACCATGGCGCTCTCGCTCGTTCCGGCGCATGAGGCGCGGGTCAGTTTCATCGATGTGGGCCAGGGAGACTGCGCCCTCGTTGAACTTCCTTCGGGCGGGACTATTCTCATCGACGGCGGCGGCACCTACGACAACCGGTTCGACATCGGCCGCCGCGTGGTCGCGCCCTGGTTATGGAACCGGGGGATCAAAAACCTGGATTACGTGATCCTGTCCCACCCGCACCCCGACCACATGAACGGGCTTCTGTTCATCCTGAAGAAATTTACCGTTGCCCATGTCTGGAGCAACACTGAAGACCTGACCACGCCGGCCTATGCCGGGCTCAGGCGCATCATCGCCGAGAGGGGCCTGGCCTTCCGCGTTGCAACCGGAGGAGAACCTCCGACGCTTCTTGACAAAGCGGAGATGCGCGTTCTCCACCCTGCGCCTGCATTTCGCCCCACGGGAAAAAAGGCCTACGCCGTTGACAACAGCCGGTCCCTCGTGGTGCTGGTGCGTCTTCAGGGGAAAAAATTCCTCTTTACCGGAGACATCCATGCAGATGCCGAAGCACTGCTCGCGCGCGAAAAAAAGGGCCTGGCCTGCGATGTGCTCAAGGTGCCCCACCACGGGAGCCGCAGCTCCAGCACCGGGGCTTTTGTATCAGCGGTCCGGCCGCAGGCGGCAATCATCTCCGTAGGAAAGGGGAACCGGTACCGTCACCCGTCGGAGGACGTCATTGCACGGTATGAACGGGTGGGAACGTCCGTGTACCGGACGGACAGAGACGGCGCGGTGATGGTGACGGTGAAGAACGGCAGGCTGGAGATCGCTCCCTGGGCAGCGCAACGGCTGCGCAGGATCAACCTCGGGGACTTCACAACATGGCGGGAGCAGGAACGGGAAAACTGGCGGAAGGCATGGAAAAGGTTGATGATGTAGTTCAATCCGAGGTACGGATATCAAACGACCG
>CAKKPG010000166.1:0-6182 GCA_919901555.1 Nitrospiria bacterium
CTTGAGGCGTTCGTCAAGATAGGGCCTCCTGGTCTTCAGCGACAAGAGCGCGGCCTGCACCGTCACCCTGACCTCTTTCCGGTACTCCCACTGGTCGTTGACGGCTTTGTCGGATACAAAGGACTTGTCCGTGAAGAGCGCGAGCATGAGGAGCCGTTGCTCTTCTTTCGTGGCGGGATTGAGGTTTATCGGAGGGAGCGAGTCGCGCTTCAGCCCGGCGCTGTCCACCAGGATGAGGTGGCTGACTTTTTCGGGACGGTTCAATGCCACGAGGGCCGCGATCCAGCCGCCCATGGAATTTCCCGCGAGAGCGGCCTTGCCCGGCTCCAGGGCATCGAGGAAGTCCGCAAGGGCCGAGGCCTGGTATTCAATGGAGTAATCGGCGCGCGGCCTGTCGGACTTGCCGTAACCCGGAAGGTCAAGGGCCACGACGCGGTAGCTCCGCGCCAGGAGGCGCATCGAATCCCGCCACGCGTCGGCGGAACTGCCGAGGCCGTGAACGAGGACCAGGAGCGGCCCCTGGCCGGCCTCCAGATAGTGGACCACGGTGTTGTCCTTGAGCACGACCCCCTTGCTCCGCAGCTCGACGTGCGCAGGACTGCAGGCGGTGAGCGTCATGAGGGCAAAAAAGAATACAAACAGTTTTTTCATCGTCCTTCCTCCGGGTTAAGGATTAAACATGACCTCTTCCCTTCCCCACCCCTATCATCGTTTACAAAAAGCGTCCGCTTTCCGTTCCATGGCGTTAAGCATTGCAAATATCACTTCATATTTTTTATCTAATTTTTCAAATTGTTCGTGAGTGATATAATTGCATCTTATGGAGAATTCCAACCACGTTTGAGTTTCCGCAGCCTCTTGTGCGGCATCGGACAGCTTATTTATAAATACAGCCTTATACTTTCGCTTACGCCATCCTTCCGCGAGATTGGAGCACACCGACCTGGAGGACCTGCGTACTTGATCGGTAAGTGAATATTTTTCTTCGATTGGAAAGTTCTTTGAAATTTCGAATATTTCCATTGCAGCATCAAAAGCAAGCCGATAAGCATCCAAATCTCGTACACTGTTTATCCTTTTCACCTCTCGCTTTATGTCCATCCTCTCCTCCCTCTTCCCGCCTCCCTCTCCCCTCTTCCGTCCTCCATCCTCCGTCCTCCGTCTTCCGTCCTCCGTCTTCCCTCTCGTCCCCCCTCACGGCCACCAGAGGTACATGAACCGGGTTCCCGGCTCCGCCGTCACTCCCAGGTCGATATTGATCAGGTTCATTGAATAGAGATTGGCCTTATACTCCCCTGGCCGCGCGTACGTCACGACCCGCGCGCGCTCCAGGTTCGCGAGCTTCTTTGCCTGCTCCACGGCGTCATCGAGATATCCGATCCCGTCGATCAGGCCGGCGGCCTTGGCCTCCTGGCTCGTGTAGACGCGGCCGTCGGCAAGGCGCTTGACGGCGTCGAGCGGCATCTTGCGCTCCTCCGACAGGAGCGTGATGAACCGCCCGTAGAGGCTGTCGATGACGCCCTGGAATATTTTGCGTTCCTCCGGCGAAAGCGGGCGGAAGGGAGAACCCATGCCCTTGCGTTCTCCCGAGGCGATCTCGAGGGCCTGGATCCCCACCTTTTGCATGAGGCCCGTGGCATCGAGGCGGAGCATGATCACGCCGATGCTGCCGGTCACGCTCGTCGGCTGGGCCATGATCCTGTCCGCCGCCAGCGCCGCGTAATATGCGCCGGACGTGCCCATATCCATGACATGGGCCACGACCTTTGAGCCGGTATCGCGCTTGAACTTTTTGAGCTCGTGGTAAAGCGTGTCCGAGGCGGTCACGCCCCCGCCAGGGCTGTTGATCCTGAGAATGACCGCCTTGATCCGTCCGTCCATCCTGGCGCGGTCGAGCTCTTCGCGCACCCGCGCCAGAAGCCCTGGTTCTTTTTTGTCCCCGAGGGCCGGGCCCCGGTCCTGGCCGGTAATCATGCCCGAAATGTCCACGAGCAGGATCTTGTCCTTCCCCGCGCCGGAAAGCGTCCGCTCCTCGAAGGGCTGTATCTCTTCCTTGAGATACACCTTCAGAAAGGTACAGCCGGCGAGTGCCGAAAGCAGGGTAAGCATTGTGAGAAAAAAAACAGCCCTTTTCATGCCCCCTCCATTACGAACGATGGATGATAGATGACCCTTCACTTTGCTCACTAAGAGGACGGAGGATTTCCGTCTTCCCTCTTCCCTCTTCCGTCTTCCCTCTTCCGTCTTCCGTCATCCCCCGAGGGGATTGACCCGGATGTCGGACCTGTTTTTGAGCTCCCCGAGGTACTTCACGAGCTGCCGGTCAAGCTTCTGCTCCGAGAGCACGGCGGATATTGCTTTGTGGACCTCCTGAAACCGCTTGCTCTGGAACTCGCCGGGGTGCTCGTCGTAATATTTCTGCGCCTCTCCGCGGCTCACGCGCACGAAGAGCCCTATTTTCTTCTCTATGAACCGCTCCACGAGGAGACGCTCCCCCAGCATCCGGCGTAGCTGCTCCTCGGTCATGCCCAGGCCGGCCAGAAAACCCGAGAAGGCTTTTTCCGAGTCGAAACGCTTCCCGAGTTTGTCAACCTCGGCGCTGATATCCTGCGCCGTGACATCGGCGAACTTGAGCCGCCGCGCTTCCTGGATAAGGAGCCGGCGGTTGATGAGCCCTCCGAGCGTTTCAGCCTGAATGTTTTTCCCGCTCCGGGCGCCTCCGGCGAAGGCCGCGTTAAAGCCCACGGCATGCTGCAGCTCGCTCCAGGTTATGACCTCGCTGTTGACCGCCGCGACAATGCGGTCGACGAGCTCAGCCTGGAGGACGGACGCCTGCAGCAACAGCAAAAAGAAGAAGAGGACCGCGCCCCTTCCGCGTCTTTGCCCGCTGCCTTTTGTCCCGTGATCTTTTTCCCGCATCCCTTTACCTCTTTTTCAGATCGGTCATCTTAACGCCGTCCGCATACTCTACGGTTTTTTCGTGCTTGATCTCGTGAAGCCGCTTGACGATACCCCGACGAGCACTATGAGCTTTTTGTGTATCTTCATGAACGATCAACCATACTCGCCTGCACACCCGGCTGCCGGCGATGACTGAAACCGGAAGTTCTACTGTGATTATTTCACAAAGCAGGCGTAATTTCAAGGGAGCGAGAGGAAAAACACCTGCCGGCGGCAGCGCTCCCTGCAGCGCGGCGCCATGTTCCCTTCTTTTCTCCCGTTGCTGTGCCGGCAGGGGCCTCGAGCGGAGCGCCAGGATGACGGAATTTCCGTTTTCCGGCCGCGCTGATATCAGCGTGCATCCTAAAGGGCAGTTTCCCGCGTGCCGGGAATGGTAAAGCTGAACGTCGTCCCCGCCCCCGGCTCGGATTCGCACCAGATGCGGCCGCCGTGGCGGCGGACCAGCGCTTTTACGTACGCCAGGCCCATGCCTTCGCCGGGCACGTCCTGCTTCCCCGACCTGCGGAACAGCTCGAAGACCTTGTGTATGTCATCGCCGGCGATGCCGCGTCCGTTGTCGCGGACCCGGAAAACGTACTCATCCGTTCCCTTTTCACCCGTTATCTCGATCGACCCGTCGCGTTCCGGCTCTAAATACTTTACCGCATTGTCCAGCAGGTTCCCCATGATCTGCTCCAGAGAAATCCTGTCAGCCGTGATCTCGGGCAATTTTCCCACCGTGACCTTGACCCTGCGCTCCTCGATCTGGTGGGCCAGTGAGTTCAGAATGGACCGGACCACCGTTTCCATGTTGATCGGTTCCGGCTTGAGCTCCCTGCGGCCGAGGCGTGACAGGGTCAAAATCGCATTGATCTGATTGTCCATCCGCGAGGCCGAAGACTCGATGAATTTGAGGGCCTCTGCCGCATCCTCCCGGAGAATACCGGAAATTTTTTTTCGCTCTTCTTCATCCATCGGGCGATCACGGCCGTCAACCACCGCCTTGATCGCCTCAAACGAGTACCGCAGTTCGCTCGTGAACCCCTTGATGCTGACCAGGGGGGCGCGGAGATCATGGGAAACAATATAGGCGAATGACAGGACGTCCTCGTTGCTCTGTTTTAATTCCGCGGCATAGCGCCGGAGCTTTTCATCTGCCTGTTTGCGCGCGGTAATGTCCCGCGAAACGTGGATGACCCGGACAACGTTGCCCTCTTTGTCCCTGATGGGAGACGTGGACACTTCCGCATAGATCTTTTCTCCCTCTTTTCCATAGTGGATATGTTCTGCCACTGCGTGTCTGCCGGTTTTGACGGTCTCCACGAGGGGACATCCATCGTCAGGCGGAAGGCATACGTCCTTGCGGTTATGGGTGACTTCGTAACAGGTTTTCCCGATGATCTCTTCTTCCGCGGCCCCCAGCTCTTTGAGAAAAGGCGCATTGGCCCCTACGATGCGGAAGTCTTTGACATCAATGATTATCACCGCGTCATTCTGGCTGTCCAGCACTGTTCTCAGAAATTCACGGGATTGCCGGAGCTCCCGGGTGCGTTCCGCCACCCGCTGCTCCAGGGACTCGTTGAGCAGGAGCAGGCTCTCTTCGGCCGTCTTCATTTTTCCGATGGTGCGCATGGCAAGATCGATGACGATGAAGACGAAGAGGGCGCCGCCGAAAAATACCGGGCCGGTAATCAGCTCCGTTGGAAAGCTGACGCCGCTCACAAGGATCACGACAAAGAGCGTGTATCCCGTCAGGAAGAAAAGCATGAGGGTGATCATGATGCGCCACCGCTGCCTGAGCTCGCCGGGGACCGTGCGCATGGCCCTTTCACCCTGGATGATGGCGGCCATCATGAAGAGAGCGCCCAGCCCCACCAGGATGCTTGATATGAGCACCACGGGATTCATAATGATTTCCAGTCCTTCTCCCCGTTCCTGATAATGGCCCGCATCAGCTGCACCGGCTCACGCAGCGGGTTCGTAATTATCCGGTGCAGCTTTGAATGGATAGCGTGCCGATCGGCGCGTCTTCCATCAAGATCCGGTGGTGGACGAACAAGCGATAGATTCCTGCTTCATGCCCGCCTCCCTGCGGAGACGATGGAGTGACGCGGTCCCCGTGGTCACCAGGTTGATCTGGATGAGCGTGCGCTTGATGGGTTTTTGCTGAAAACGTTCGAGGGCATTTTTCAGCACGGAGTACCGCCCTGGTCGCTGGAGTAAAACGCAAACCCGCCCTTTCCCGTCTGCTTGACGCGGTACATCGCCAAGTCCGCCCGCTTCAGGAGCGTTTCAACGTCCTCGCCGTCCGTCGGATAGAGGCTGATGCCGATGCTGGCGCCGATGCTGCATTCCTGTCCCTGCAGGTGGAACGGCTCCGAGAGAACCTTGATGACCTTTGCAGCCACGACCCCGGCGTCCTGCGGCGCCGTGACCCTGGCGCAGATGGTGATGAACTCATCGCCGCCCATGCGCGCCACGGTATCCGATTGGCGGGTGCACGAGGTCATCCGGCCGGCGACCTCTTTCAGCAGGAGGTCCCCCATGTCATGCCCCAGCGTATCGTTAATGGTCTTGAACCGGTCCAGGTCAAGATACAGGAGGGCGATGGTATAGTTGTTCCGTTTGGCGAACGCGAGCACCAGGCTCATGCGGTCGAAAAAGAGGGTCCGATTGGGGAGCCCGGTCAGGGGATCGAAGAGCGCCATGCGGCGGAGCCGCTCCTCGACAAGCTTTCGCTCGGTGATGTCACGGAAGATCACCTGCACCGCCGGTCTCCCTTGATGGGAAAAAGCCACGGCGGACGCCTCGACATCAACCGTCGCGCCGTCGAGGCGGAGGAACTTTTCCTCGATCCAGGGCACACTGTCAGTCTGCTTTTTCAGGAGCGCCATCCGCTCCTGCGCCACTTCGCGGTAATCCGGATGGACCACATCGAAGACGGACTTCCCGATCAGTTCGCCGGCTTTCTTCGCCCCGAGGAGCCGGGTCCCGGCGGGGTTCACGAACACGAACGCGCCGTCGACATGGACCGCGATCCCGTCGGGTGAAAGCTCCACGAGCCTGCGGTACCGCGCCTCGCTTTCCTCGAGCGCCACGAACATCTGCTGCCGATCCCTGATGAGCTGCTGTTTGTACAGGACCTTTTCGATGACCGCCGGGAGCAGTTCCAGGTACCGCATCTCCACGTCTTTCACGAGATAATCGGACGCGCCGAGCTTGAGCGCCTCCACGGCCACCTG
>CAKKPG010000166.1:6282-12488 GCA_919901555.1 Nitrospiria bacterium
CGTCTTTCACGAGATAATCGGACGCGCCGAGCTTGAGCGCCTCCACGGCCACCTGTTCGTTTCCCTCCCCCGTGACCATGACGACAGGAGGGAACGCCCCCTTCGCCGTGAGCATCCGGATCACGTCAAGTCCGCCGCAGAAAGGCATGTTGTAGTCGCAGAGAAGAAGGTCGTACTTCGCGCCCTCCAGCATCGACATCCCCTCCTCTCCGTTTGCAGCGATGTCAACCAGGTACCCGCGCCGCTGGAGATTCTTCTGGAGCAGGCGCGAAAGCCCCGGGTCGTCTTCCATATAGAGAATGCGGATCGAGAGGACCTCTGTCATGGCCGTTACTCCTTTTCAGGAACTTTGACGATAGAGAAGAACAGCCCGAGCGTCCGGATGGCGTCGGAAAACTGCGCATACTCCACCGGCTTCGTGATGTATACGTTGCACCCCAGTTCGTAACACCGGGCAACCTCGTGGGGGTTGTCGGTGGTCGTCAGCACGACGATGGGAATACGTTTTGTGCGCTCATCGTTTTTGATGATCTTAAGCACCTGGTACCCGTCGAGCACCGGGAGGTTGAGATCGAGGAGGATGAGGAAGGGCGTCGGATGACTGCCTCGCCCGTATTCTCCTTCTTTGAAGAGGAAATCCACGGCCTTCCGGCCGTCGCCGAGCGTAATGATCGAGTTCGCGATGTTCGCCCTTCGCAGGTTTTTTTCGATGAGCACTGCATGTCCGGGGTCGTCCTCCACCAGCAGGATTGTTACATGCCTGGCGTCTTCCATAGTGCAGCTCCTTATGTTCTTGTGGTTTTTTTCGTATTCTCATCAAACCGGGGAATCGTGAAACTGAAGATGGAGCCCTTGTCCGGATCCGATTGGCACCAGATGCGTCCACCGTGACGGCGGACGAGGGTCTTCACGGAGGCAAGGCCCATGCCCTCGCCGGAAACGTCCTGCCTGCCGAGGCGCCGGAAAATTTCGAATACCTTGGGCATGTCGTCTTTCGCAATGCCCCGGCCGTTGTCACGAATGTGGAAGGTGGTTTCCGCCGGGCCCTGCTCCGCTGTTATCTCCAGTATTCCTTCCCGCCCTGGTTCCAGGTATTTCACCGCGTTATCCAGGAGATTGCCCATAATCTGTTCCAGAGCGGTTTTATCCGCGACGATCCGCGGCAGAGGCCCCACGGTCACCGCTACTTTCCTCTCTTCGAGCTGGTGTGCAAGGGTCTTGAGGAGAGAGCGAACCAGGCCTTCCGGGTCGAGGGGCTCGGGAGTGAGCTCCCGGCGACCTATGCGGGAAAGCTTTAAGATGGCGGTGATCAGGCCGTCCATGCGGGTCACCGATGAATCGATGAACCCCAGGGCCTCAGGCACGTCCCTTCGCAGTATGCTGTCGAGCCCCTTTTCATCCGTTGCCTCGCCGCGCGGCGCTCCGGAATTCACCTGCGAACCGATTTCCTCCAGAGAGCGGCGCAACTCGGCCGCAAATCCTTTGATATTCACGAGCGGGGCCCGGAGGTCGTGGGAGACGATGTACGCGAAATGCTTGAGCTCCTCGTTGCTCTCCTTCACGGCGTCCGTCATTTTATTGAAGGAAGACGCCAGCTCTCCGAGCTCGTCTTTGAATGGTGTGGCAATCCGATGGTCCAGATCGCCCCTCCCGATGATTTCCGTGCCTTCCTTGAGCCTGACGAGGGAGACCACCATCCCCCCGATCAGCCTGAAAAACACGATAAAGATACCGGCCAAAACAAGCGCCAGAACGATAAGGCCCTGGAGCCCGGCGGAAATCGTGGCCTGAAGGAGCGCGCGGTGCGCGTCGGCAATTTCTTCTTTGCTTTCGTACATAACGCCGTCTATGGTCGTGAGCAAAGCGCCTCCTATCAAGAATTTCAGATCCCGCTCCATGAGTCCGAAGGCCTCTTCTGCTTTCCCTCTCTTTCTTAATGCAAGGATTTTTTCGACTGATTCCAACACCTCGGCATATCTCTGTTTTACCGCCCGCATGCTCGTTTGTCCCGACTTTTCATCCTTGAACGCGAGTTCCCTTTGAACCTGCGCAATTCCGTCCACTTCCTCAAAGGCCTTTTTGACATCAACCCCATACTCTTCGAACATCGTCATGTTTCCGCTGTTTCCGGTTACAAGATAATCCATGAGCTTTTTCATCTGCCTGTTGACGATCAAATCCACTCTGTCTACGGAGAGAAAATAGTGAAGGGCGGTTTCGGCAATTGCCGTTCGATCAAAGCTTTTTTCATAAACCCACGGCATCAAACCTAATCTCATGAATACTTCATGGTACATTGCGTCGAGGTTTTCCACCTCATCGATAATCGCTCCATCAATTTTTCTGAGCAACACATCGTCCATAAGCAGGTCCGCCTCTTTTTTTATGAGCAGAACCGCCTCTTCTCTTTTCCCCGAACCATCTAACCGCAGGACACTGTCCACACTGTTTAAAAACTCATTATAGATTTTGCCGATCTCTTCAAGTTTGTTGACGGCCTTTTCCGCACCCCTGGCCCCGCGACCGACGCGCGTCTTCGCTTTTCTTTCTGTTTTTTTGAGATATTCTTTTATCTCGGCTGAGAACTTATTCAAATCAGCCTTGTTCCCTTCTTTTCTGAAGATCAAAAAATAAGCCAAGGCGTGGCCCTGTTTGTAAAAATCCGAGCGCATCCTCCTTATATCGTGCAGATAATCGATCGTCGGGCTGAAAAGCTTGAGCTGGCGGTGGATTTTCGCGGTATTCCATATCACCACCGCGGCGAGCAGGGTCAAAATCATGGTGATTATGCTCAAGCCGGCTATAAGCTTTCCCTTGATGCTCAAAAAGAGCCTCACTTTCCCCTACGAAGTTACAAATGATTATAGCAAATTATAGCAAAAATATCGCTGGCGGCGGGAAATCGACGAAAAGGATTAACGAGGTGAACCTCAGACCATACAAGAAACTTTACCACGGAGTTGCACGGAGGAGGCGCACGGAAAGAGGAAAAAACAATCTTTATAATATGTTTCTCATCATTTCAGTGAGACTCCGTGGCATTTTCCGTGGTAAAAACTTGACTCAAAATTCAAGATGTCAGTCTGTAAAGTACTTTAAAGGAGATCGGCAGGTTTGAAGAGTCTGAGCAATGCAGCGCATACGTTCATGGAGACCAGGCGGGTGAGGTATAGTTCGCGTCGTTCGGCGTGAGCCGCTCAATGCCGGTGCCGTCGGGGTTCATGATATAGATGTTCCATCTTCCTTCCCGGTTCGAGCTGAACACGATCTGCCTTCCGTTCGAAGACCACGACGGGTTCTCGTCGCTCCCCGGGCCGTTCGTGAGCAGGCGAAATCCTGAGCTGTCGGGGTTGATGGCGGAGATTTTGAACAGGCCCCCCGCCTGGGAGACAAACACGATCCGGTCGCCCCGGGGCGACCATTGGGGCGATGCATTGTAGGCCCCCTCAAAGGTGACGCGGCGCACGTCGGCGCCGTCCGCGTCCATGATGTAGAGCTGCGGCGACCCTCCCCTGCCCGAGGTGAAGACGATCTCCCTGCCGTTGGGCGACCACGAGGGCGACACGTTGTCGTAGGCCCCGTAGGTGAGGCGCTCCAGGCCCTTGCCGTCCTTCTCCATCGTATACACTTCCGCGCTGCCGTCCCTGCTCAGGGCCACAGCCAGGCGCTTCCCGTTCGGAGACCAGGCAGGCGAGATGTTGAGCCCCTCGGTCCCGGATATCTTCCAGCGCCTGCCGGTGTCGAGGTCCAGTCCGTAGAGATCGGGGTTCTTGTCCCGGTACGAGACGTAGGCGAGCAGCTTGCCGTCGGGGCTCCAGGCCGGCGACATGCACAGTGAACGGTCGGCCGTGATCTTCCTGGGATTGTGGCCGTCATAGTCCATGACATGGAGTTCCTTGTGCCCGGTCTTGTCCGAGACGTAAGCGATGCGGGTCCGCGCGATCCCCTTTTCACCGGTGTACTGGGTAACGATATCGTCGGCAAAGGAGTGGACGGCACGGCGGAGCGTTTCCTCATTGCCGAAATACTCCCTGCTCAAGAGCCGCGAGCCGCCGGCGGCATCGTAGAGCTTGCCGGCAAGCATGAGCTCCTTCCCCTTCGAGCGCATTGTTGCCCAGGCCACGCCGGTAAGCCCGAACGTGCCCGCCCGCTTGACCAGCTCCACGGACGGCTCGGCGGTGGACGAATAGCCGATGTCGAGCTTCTTGGGCTCCATTACATCGAATATCCCGGAATGCCGCAGATCGGCCTGCAGGATATCGAGCACCTGGCCGCGGAACGCCGGGGCCCCCTTCTCGTCGTAGATGTCGTACACGGCGATGGGGATCCTCCTGGCCTCTCCCTTGATCACGCCCAGGTAGTACTGGGAGCGGACGGCAGTGGCCGACAGGAGAAACAGAACCAACAGGACTATGTATAAAATGGTCTTGCGCATGATAACGATGAGAAGTCAAAATGCAAATTGCAAAATGCAGAATGCAAAATTGCGGTATGGCCTGCGGCCACGATGTTTTCTTCCTACATTATTCTGCACTTTGACTTTTGCATTTTGCATTTTGCCTTCCGTAGCACCCACCCCCTATTCTTTTTCCATCAAGTCCGCGCTGAGCACCACCTGTTCCTGGAAAAACTCTTCCGGAAGCCGCGGGAACGGACTCGACGACTGGATGGCCCGCAGCGCCGCCTGGTCGAAATAAAAATTGCCGCTCGATTCCTCGATATCCGGCTCTACCACGAGGCCCGACCGCAGAATGGTAAACCGCACCTTAGCCCTGATTCCCTTGGCGCCGGGCGGCGGGTTCCAGTTCCGCCCGATCTTTACCCGGATGATGGCAAGGTAGGGCGGAAACTTGAAACCCTGCGGTGTGGCCACGGCCACCGCTTCCTGCTTCTTTGACGACTTCTCGGAGCCGGCCTCCTCGTCCTCGGCCACGTATTCGGGCACGGCCTTCTGTTTTTTCAGGCCGGGCATCCCGCCCTTGGCGGACGCCCCCTTCTTCGTTGCCTGCTTTTGTTTCGGGGGAGGGGGCGGAGCAGGGGGAAGGAGCTCCGGGGCGCCGGCCGGCTGTCCCACGAGCATGACCTCATAAAAGGGAGGGACATCCACTTTGGGCGTCGCCCGGACATACAGGAACAGCGCGCCGAACAGTACGATGAGATGGAGAAGAAAAGAGAATAAGACCGATACAACGAGCTCCTGACCGGACTGGCCGACCCTTTTTCCGGTGAGCAGCTTCATTTCGCCGTCTCAGTCCCTCCGGCAGGTTCGGTGACCATGCCCAGCCGGTCGATGCCGGCCCGTTTCACCGTGTCCATGACCTGCACCACCGCCCCGTACGGGGCGTCCCGGTCCGCCCGGAGGTAGACGTTTATCTGCGGTTTGGTTTTCCTGATGCTGTCGAGGATGTCTTTGAGCCTGGCGATGTCCACGCGCTCCTGCTCCACGAAGATCTCCTGGGCCCGCGTGACCGTCAGGACCATCCGGTCCTCGGGCTTGATCGTATTCGCCTCGGACCGGGGCAGGTTCACGTCCAGCCCCCGGCTCATCATGGGCGAGATGATCATGTAGAAGAAGAGCACCACGAGCAGGACGTCGATGAGCGGCACCAGGTTGAGCTCGCGCATGATATGGCTGGTTCTGCGCTGCGGTTTCATGGCTATCTCCTCAGGTAGGTCCTGTTCACGAAGCTCAGGAACTCAACGGTGAAGGAGTCCATGCGCGTTGCCATGTCCTTGATCTTCTCCGCGAAGTAGTTGTAGGCGATCACGGCCGGAATGGCCACGAAGAGCCCGCCCGAGGTATTGATGAGCGCCTCGGCAAGGCCCGGCGCCAGGGCGCCGATATCGCCCGACCCCTTGAGACCGATGGCGTAGAACGCGTCCATGATTCCCCAGACCGTGCCGAAGAGCCCGAGGAGGGGGCCCACGGTGCCGGTCGTGCCCAGAAAGGCGAGGTAGCGCTCCATGTACATGACCTCGTCCTGGGCCGAGATGGTGAGGGCGCGCTCGATCTCCTCGGAGACCATCGGCCGGTCATCGGCGGTCACCTTTCCCTCGGGGAAAGACCTGATGATGGAATCGGCCTCTTTGTGGCCTTCGATGAACAGCGTGGCCAGGGGGCTGAATTTCTTCGTCTCGGCGTGCTTGAGCAGGTCCTGCACGTTCCTGGTCTTCCGGAACTCGGCCAGGAAGGCGCGGGACTCGCG
>CAKKPG010000167.1 GCA_919901555.1 Nitrospiria bacterium
GCCCGTGCGGTTCCCCGGCAAGGCCCAGCACAAACCTTTGGAGATGCTCAAGGCCTTGATTGCCTTCGGCGGCAGGGATGTGGGCGTGGAACGACTGGCCGAGACCCTGTGGCCGGACGCTCTCGGCGATGCGGCGCAGCAGGCCTTTGACACCACCCTGCACCGGCTGCGGAAACTCCTGGGCCAGGAGAAGGCCGTCCAGCTCCGGGAAGGGCAGGTTAGCCTTGACCCCCGCTGTTGTTGGGTGGACATCTGGGCACTGGAGCGGCTCATGAGCCAGGCGGAAAGTTCCAGGTCCCCTGAGCTCACCGAAAAAGCCCTTGCCCTGTACCAGGGGCCCTTTCTCGGCCAGGAGACCGAGCAGCCCTGGGCAATACCCCTGCGCGAGCGTTTGAGGAGCAGGATCATTCGACTTATGGGAAAGCAGTGCCGGCAGTGGGAAGAGGCGAAGAAGTGGCGGAAGGCCGCGGAGTGTTACCAGAGGGCGCTCGAGGTGGACGACCTCGCCGAGGAGTTCTACCAGCGCCTCATGCTCTCCTACCAGCGCATGGGCCGCCGCACCGAAGCCCTTGCCGTGTACCAGCGCTGTCGCAAGATCCTTTCCTCGGTGTTCGGCATCGAACCCTCTCCCGAGACCGAGGCAATCTATAAATCCCTGCTTCAGAATCAGTAAACCCCGTTAGAGCTGTTTCGCTTGACGCGATCTCTAACGGGGTAAATCTTTTCAGGATCTTCTTTAAACGTGTATCTCCTCACCGCTTCACCCCGTCACCCATCTTTTTCCCCGTCCACGTGTAAGCTATCTGTAAGTTCCACCATGCTATTAAATTTATAAAGAAGAAACCATTGGATAGCACTCGCCTGTCTGCGCCTGCCTGTGCGTACACGCAGACAGATGAACGCACAGGCAGGCAAGTGAGGGGCATCCCATGAGAAAGGGGCCATCAGCCATGAAGCTAACGGACGGTTCGCATTCGTATGTCATTCGTATTTATCGCTACGCGGATGCTCAATCCCGCAAAATCGTCGGAACTGCGGAAAAGGTGGGTGATAAGGGAAAGCAGGGGTTTACCGATATGGATGAGCTCTGGGAAATTCTGAACGCCCGGCGCAGAGGCGAAGGGCAAAGGAAGTCCGCCAAGGTACGTTCGCACGGCGGCGGAAAATCAGAATCAAAGGTCGAATAATCTGCGCCTCCCGGCCAGGGACGGAAGCGGATGACAGCGGGCGGAAAGGCCCGGGTGCTCTTACCACGCAGCAGGTGAAAAATACCCGGATTTCTGTAAGCTATCTGTAAGTTTCCGGGAGGTATTGTTAAAACAAAAAGGGTAAGTTTCCGGCACTAAGGGGGATTTTTTATATAGTTAAAATCCTCCTCACCATTCTTTACGAAGGGAGGGGCAGCAAACAATTTTTGCTCCAAGTAAAAGGAGGCGCGTTATGAGCGCGAATTTCAAACTTAAGTGGATTAAGGAGGGAAATACCATGAAGTATGCAAAGACAATAAGTACAGTTTTATTACTCGCATCTCTGCTCACCGCCTGCGGAGGAGGCGGAGGTGGAGGAGGCGGAGGTGGTTCAACGCCCTTGGCCACGGGGACGTTCACTAAAGCCTTTGCCCCCACGCCGACGGGCCGCAGCATCGATCCGTTCAGTGCCGATGATGCGAAGGTGCAGCAACTCTATCTCGCGAGCGAAATCAGCGGCGCCGGCAACATCACGACCCTTCGTTTTCAGCGCAATGCCTTGAATGCAGCGAGCGTAACCTGCCCGAATACCACCATCAAGCTCGGCCATACAGGCGCTGCGGCGCTGGCATCCACCACGTTCGCCCTCAACATGGATAACGGCCGGGGTTCGTCGCTTACGGTGCTGAACAACGCCACCGTCACCATCCCGGCGGACGCAGCGGGCGCGTGGTTCGATATTCCGCTCACGACCCCCTTCCAATACAACGGCGTCGACAATTTGGTGGTGCAGAGCGAGCATACCACGGCTTGCAGTGCGGCATTGTTCGTGAACAGCATCGACGCTGCTACAAACAGGAAAGCGCTTAGCTTTGCGGCAGACACCACGCCTGGCACAGCGCAGCACGACACTACGACGGCCAGTTCTCTGAGTACTGTACAACCTCTCATGCAGTTCGCGTTCGCCGGCGGCGATGACAAGATCGACCTCGGCGGAGCCGGTAGTAATTCTTGGCCTTTTGCCCTTGCCGTAGGGGGTGTGAGCGAAAGGCCCAGAATCCAGAATTTGTATCTGGCGTCCGAAATCAATGGCTCCGGTCCTGTTACGGGCATTGCCTTTCAGGTGAACGCGACCTCGCCCGGGAGTAACTACACCTACTCACTGAAGCTGGGCCACTCGACGCTGGCGGCGCTCGGCAACACCTTTGCGGACAACTACTCCGATTCACCAACGACCGTCGCGAACGCAGTGACCTTCAGCATCCCGGCGGGCATCCCTGCCGGCGAGTGGGTGTGGGTTCCGATCCCGAATGGCGTCTTTACCTACAACGGCACGGATAATCTAATTGTTGAAGTGGCGACCAGCTCCGGCACGGCTTCTACACTCCTTCGGTATGCATCCATTGCAGGTCGCCGTGTGTGGGTCAACGATACCACTGGAACGGCGACGTTTGGTACTGTAGATCCAGCTGTCAACCATATCGCGCTGCGCTTCAACGGCGGCACCTTGGATGTGAATACTCCCGCGGGGATGTCTGGAAGCGGCATTACGTTCCCTTTCTACAACACGGACGGAAAACTCCAGGTGCTGTATCGCGCTTCCGAGTTGGGCAGCAAAGGCGCGATTTCCAAGATCGCCTGCCGGAGCCAGGCCAACTCTGCGGCGGAAAGCGGATTCACCTACAGCGTAGTCATGAGCCATTCCACCGCACCGACGCTCGGCGTTATGTTCGCTGACAACTTGCCGTCTCCTGTGACGGTCTTCAGCGGGGCGCTCTCGGTGTCGGCGGTACTCAGAGGGGATTGGCTCGAAATACCCCTGTCTTCACCCTTTGCCTATAACGGCAGAGACAATCTGGTGGTGGAGATTTCCGGTACCGGCGGAACGCCGGCTAACGCACTGTGTGTCAGCGACGGAACTTCTGCGCTGTATGCCGCTCGCGGACTATGGGCGGGTACCGCGGGAGCAACGATGGGAGATTCGTTTGACAACGGGTTACTCGACATGCGCTTCACGGTGCAGTAACAGCCTAAAGAATCGTTCACGCCGGAGGTCATCATGAACAGACGGTATTCCGACCTCCCCAACCTCGGCCGGCTCGCACTCGCTGCCGCCCTCCTCGCCCTCGCGGCCTGCGGTGGCGGGGGCGGGTCCGGCGTGAGCGGCGAACCGTCCTGCCCGGCAGGGGCCTTGTTCACCGTCCTTCCGGTCAGCGATACCGCGATCAGCTTTCCCACGCCTATCGGCAACTTCAACCCGCCCATCCATACGGTCCCGAGCGATCATCCCGGGATATACCTCAATGCAACCGGCGTTCCGCTCGTTTCTCCGGGGAGTCTCCATATCACTGAGCTTGCCCGTACGAGCTATCTTGTTTCTCCGTGGCGCCAGGGACGGAACGATTACACTGTCCGGTTCGCGGTCTGCAGCGCCATACACGGCCACTTCGGACATGTGACCACGCTGGTTGACAGCCTCTCAGCGCATCTCACGAGCGGAAGCTGCACCACGTACAATACTGCCGATGAGCAGATCGAGTCCTGCAGATTTGCTGTTGACATCCGTGTTTCGGCAGGAGAGGCGCTGGGAACGGTCGGCGGCGCGACAGCCGGAGCCTTCGATTTCGGACTTTACGACGACAGTCACCGGAATGCGTTTGTGAATCCCTCTCGTGTTCACAGTGCTACATTGCATGCAGTCTGTCCATACGAGTATTTCGAGCCTACGCTCAAAGAATACTTACTTTCGCGTGTGGGTGACGGCGTAAACATTCGAACGGATGAGCCCCGGTGCGGGACCATGGAAATTGACGTGGCCGGAACGACCCAGGGCCTGTGGGTGCTCGAGAGCAATCCCGTTCAGCAGGGCGGTGACGAGTCGTTCTTCATATCACTTGCACTGGACACCATAACGCCGTCCGTTGCGCAGGTCCTTTCGATCGGCCCCGCGTCGCTGGGACCGGGGCTCATGAGGGTGAGCACACAGCATTCGGGCCGGGTGAACCGCGCGTTCAGCGAGGTGGGCCCCGATGATCTCATTTACTGTTATGCCGCTGACACTTCTTATCCGCCGCACAGCTATTTTGTCTCGCTGGGAAGCGACGGACGGCTCAACATCGAAGAGATTCCGCACGGTACAGGGACCAGCCCGTGCCTGAACAGCCCGGCAACCTGGGCGTTCAGCGCGAACCGGGTGCGGTTTATACGGTGATATGGGGATGTAGTGAGACACACGCACCGCAATGTGCGAGGGTCTCTCACAATAAGGGGAAAAGTACCCGGGTTTCTGTAAGCTATCTGTAAGGTTCCGGGGGGTATGTTTAAGGCAAACAGAGAGAGCACTCTCTGCATTTGTAGAACTGAAGCCGTTTTCAAAAGGGGGGTGTTTACCATGAAAGGGAAAAGACAAGGAATTCTTCGTCAGTGGTACGTCCTGGTTCCGTTCGTTCTCGTAGCAGCTATTCTTCTCACATACTGCGGGGGCGGAGGTGGCGGAGGAGGCGCTGTTTGCCCTGATCCTGCCGTAGCTCGCATTGACTTCAGCATTGTCTCACTTACGAGCCAGTTTGCAGGTGTAGTCAGGATCGCCGGGGTCGTCAGGAACGTCGGAGCAGGATCGTATGAATCGGGGCCGACCCAGCAGAGCGTGCTCCTCTATGAAGTGCCGATAGGCGGAACAGCGGCCCTGAAGGCAAATCAGCCGTTCCAGAACCTTGCACCGGGCCAAGAGGTCACGGTCACGTACGAACGGAACTGGGACTCTTCGTCGCCGGCCGAAGGCGAGTTCCCGCCGGATTACCGGATAATCATCACCTACGATCCCGACATCTATATGGATGGGAATCTGATGAACGACGATTGTAATGGAGGCAATAATGATCTGACGCGGAGCGGAGCGGGTATCAACGCCCTGTTCTGATCGCCTTAATAAGAGGCGCGTTATGAGCGTGAATTTCACGCTTGCATGGATGAAGGAGGGAAATATCATGAAGTATGCAAAGACAATAAGTACGGTTTTATTACTTCTCGGTTTCGGAGCAGCCGCGTACGCGGCCTGCGACAACCGCGACCTGCGCGGGGAATATCTCCTTACGCTGGCAGAGGTGCGCTACGAGTACCCGCCGGACAGCATCGCGCCCGTGCTCAACTTCTGCGATCACCGGGGATCGCTGGTGTTCGACGGTGAAGGGGGGGTGACGGGCGCGTCCACGCGCCGCTGCAATGTTACCGGCACCGAGACCCAAAGCGGCCCGATGGTCTTGGTCGTCAACCCGGATTGCAGTTTCACGCTTCAGGACCCGGGCGACCCGCCGGACCCGGTGCACGGCCAGATTGTGGATCACGGCCGCATGCTGTTGCTTGACGGTTCGACGCGCACCTCCGCCTACACCCTGCTGCTCCACGGCGTGGCAACGAAAAGATAGCCGCGCGGGCACAAGGCGCGCCAAGAGTAGGGTGGGTTATGCCCGCCAACTGTGGCTGACATTGGCTGCAAGGCAAATCATGGGGCGGTGGTAATCCCCCGCCCTGTTTGTTTAACCACACAAGGAGGGAAAAAACATGAAGAGCATGGCGAAAACAAAGAGATTGACAGCAACGCTTCTGGCACTGAGCATTGTTTTGATCGGCTTTGCCATCCAGGCGTATGGCAAAGATAACGCCAGGCACGGCCCGGCCCCGACTTTGACCCTGCATGGAAAAGTGGACGACGGGTATCAGGTGCTGCGCCATCATCACAGAAATGCCTCAGCGAAACCCGTGGACACGGTCATGGCCGTGCCGGTATACGGGGGAAATCTGGATTCCCGGAGCATGCTGAACAGCAAAGCAGCGACCCTCAAGCCGGGCGGCGCCTTCTCCCTGAGCCTGGAGAAGAACGCGGACTGGCTCCTTGTGCTCATGAATTTCGCCGCTGCCGGGCCCGACCGGTTTGCGGGCGTGATTGCGTTCCCGACAGGCGATCCGGAGAACACCCTGCTTCTCTTGCCGGTATCAACGGCAGCGGTCTCTAAACTCAACATCGGGAAGGTTGACGCTGCCGGCGACGTCGGTCTCGCTCAAAAGCCCATCGATGCCGCTGATTTTTCGATGACCCCGGGGCAGCTCATCACCCTGGCCAGGAACGATGACCCCTTCATGAACGTGAAGAACCTCGTCCTGAACTTCGGCGCTGCCGCGCCCGGAGTTTTTTACACGCTCAGACCGGACTTTCAGTGGTTTGGAGACTATGCCGGCATCAACAATGCCTTTCCTGATCCGGCTGCATACCTGTATAGACACTATAACTTCCAGTTGGATTCGAACTCCGGAGAGCTGACCATTGACCAGGTTTGCGGCACACTCGGAGTACCACGGGTGCCGGTTGAGCTGTATCCCCCGGCGACCATAAACACGACGAATCCTTCGCTCATTTATGACCCTGCCACGCCCATTGCCAATGACAACGCAGTGTGCTCGATTGCGGCAGACGGCGCTGTGGAAGTAACGGAGCCGGTGAACGGAGACTTTTTTGCCTCGAACCGTTACGGTGACATCTCCTATTCTTTTGGCGTCGGTTTGTTGACAGACCCTATCCCCTCTGGATTATGGTTCTATAAAGTCGGCGGACTGGAGAGGGCCTGGTTCGATTTCGGTGGGCCTGTTTACGCCCCGCGCACATCGGGTGGGCAGGTGAACGGTTTCGCTCCGGTGATCAGGGTGAATACCGCTGCTGACGGGAGGATTACCTCGGTTGACGTCAGGTGGTACCAATACAACGCCGCCACAGTGATGTATGAAGAAATCGCCGACCTGCTGGACCTCAGTTATCTCATCGGTTCGGCAGGCATATTCTTTGAAAATTCTTTCAGCGGCCTTCACCGCTATGAAAGCGTCAGTTTTGATCCTGTGACTCAGACCTCGGTCACCCCTGTGAATACCTGGTACTACGGCACTTCGGGACCGGCAGGAGAACAGGCGCAGAGTATCGGGGCATTTTATCCCTCCGCGGGCTTGGGATACTTTTTCAGTTTTTTCCGGCCTTAGTCTTTTGACGGAAAATTACTGAAACAACAGCCCTGAAGAGGTTATGGGTTATATCCCGGGCGGCACGGCCCACTTCGACAGGGTTCAAGATAATGGACACAAGTACTGCTACGACGGTCTTGCATATTACAGTGGAGGCTTCGGTTCCGTCCCGGGCCGCATCATTGCAGAGTTGACCGGGGCTCAAAGCCTGCGGATAGAAAAACAGTCTGGTGACTGTTCCGGCGATCCGGCGCTATGGTCGTTCAGTCCCGACGCCACCGATTACATCCGGTAGCGCTGCGGAACAATGTGAGGGGGGGGTGCCCGGGCAGTTTTCCGGACGGTGAAAAATACCATGATTTCTGTCAGCTATCTGTAAGTTTGTCGGAAGTATTGTTAAAGCAAAGGGCGAGAGAACTCTCTCGGCAAGAGGCGAACCGAAGCCGTTTTCAAAAAGGGGGGGTTACCAAGAAGGAGGCGGCCATGGGATGCTCATAATTTCTATACGGGTTATTGCCGGCGATGGTGATCTTCCTCGGCACTACCCGGCCGGTTTCGGCTGCTCCGGATGACGGTGTCCGGACCGCCGATTTCGCCGATTTCAATGTGGTTTAGGGCCACGACTGTTCGGCAGACGCGGCAAATGGTCTTATCGGAATAAAAGAAAAGGGAGGTAATGAATATGAAACAGGACAGATACCATAGACAGAAGAGTTTGTACGTACTGCTTACCGTTGCCCTTCTGACCATCACCGTACTTGTTTCCTGCGGTGGAGGAGGCGGGGGCGGAGACGGAGGGCCGGGACCAGCGCCAGGGCCAACAACAGGCGTATGGGACAGTTCAAGATGGGATGATGGAAGCACATGGGGACCATAAAAAGAGTTGGAGAGTTTAAGAGTGAAGGGAGTTAAAGAGTCAAAAACTCCTTACTCCGCAACTCCATAACTAAAAAACAAAGGAGGGTTTAAAATGAGATACTTTAGCAAACAGAGATTTACCATGTGGCAGGTAATCGGTTTCTTAACAATTGCGTTTTTAGGAATTACAGCAATAGCGTATGCGGCGACTGTAACAATACCAAATACCTTTAGTCCAGGAAATCCAATACTCTCTGGCCAAGTAAATGACAATTTCACTGCCCTAAAAAGCGGCATAGATCAAAACAAATCTGTGGCTGTATGCTCCGCAGAAACAGCAGTTGTTGAATTGACAACAACGACATCTGATATTAACACTGTTTCTATAACGGTTCCTGGTCCAGGCACAATTTTGGTTTCAGGCAGCGGCACATTTCATGTTGACAATAGTGGTACAGCTTTTTGGGAAGGGTATGTATGGATTACAGATACTACTGGAGGAATGGGAAGTGCTATAAACGCCTGGATGGGGCCTGGGGGTCTGCCGGCAGGAGTCTATCGCACACCTGTACATGAGCAGAGAACCTTCACAGTAAATGCGGCTGGAACCTACACCTACTATTTTACCGGGAGCCATACGGGAACACAGGTTGTAAGCGTATTGTGGAGTAATATCTGCGCTGTTTTTACACCTAGCTAAAATTGATGGACTCGTAATAAGTCGAATTTAACCGCTGAGGCACAGAGGGCGCAGAGAAAATCCTTATTATTTCAAAGCGCAATTCTCCGTGTCTCCGCGTCTCCGCGGTAGATTATGACTTTTTACGAATGCATCAAAATTAGTCCGCGGGCTGGGGTGTGCCCGCCAAATTTCTCTGTGGAAATATTTTTTCTATCGCAGGGGTTCAAAATTTTGAACCTCTGCAAACGAAAGGAGGAAGTAAAATGAAACAGAACACATGGTATAACAGATATCTTTTAGCCATGCTCCTTCTCCTCGGCCTTGCCGTTACCGCATCCTGCGGTGGAGGCGGCGGGGGCGGCGGCACACCACCCTCAACTGGTGGAGGCGGAGAATGGCGGGGCGTGATTACACATAAAGGGACATTGCGGGAAGGCGTATACAATTATTCCGAAGGAAAAGCAGTGGTTACCTTTAAATATTTAGAGGGTGATGCGTATGTTAGCAACTACAGTATTATTGAAGGCACAGTAACAGCGATGCGAGAGGTCGGCACGTTTGATGTTGTTGATCCCTTCCCCCCTTGCTACTTTGCATTTCCTGTTACTACGTTTTCAATAATGAATAGCTTAGACGATGGCCTGCTTGCCTTTTTTTACACTTCGGATCCTCCCGTCTACATCGGAGCGGGGATAACAAGTCTTACTTCCGGCGCCTGGACTTCAACATGTTCTTATCCTTTGGGTGCTGAAGGTACTCAAATAGACTGGTTTCTGACTTACGTTGATCCCTTTACCGATGGTATACCTTACGACGGCGGTAATAACATTTATGGGACATTTACAGGACCTGATGGAGGGATGGGGGCAACAGTGTGGGAATGGAACCTTACCAAATATGATTCAGCAAGCGGCGGCGGTGGCGGCGGCGGAATCGGTGAGATTGTCGTAACAAATTACGCCGGTAATTCCATTACGGTGTATGGGAGGACGGCGAACGGCGATGTCGCTCCGCTCAGGACCATCTCCGGGGCAGCCACGGTCCTGAATGGTCCTGGCGGTGTGGTTGTTGATATCGGGCATAACGAAATTATCGTGGCAAATTACGCCGGTAATTCCATTACGGTGTATGGGAGGACGGCGAACGGCAATGCAGCGCCGCTCCGGACCATCTCTGGTGGATCCACGGGCCTGTATTTCCCATTGGACATAGCGGTTGACACCGCGAGGAACGAGATCTTTGTGGCAAATAGAAACAGTTCCATTACGGTGTATGGGAGGACTGCAAACGGCAATGAGACACCGCTGAGGACCATCTCTGGTGTGCTCACAGGCCTGGATTCCCCGGTGGATATAGCAGTCGACACCGCGAGGAGCGAGATCATAGTGGCAAATATCTGGGATTCCATTACGGTATATGGGAGGACCGCAAACGGCAATGCAGCGCCGCTCCGAACCATCTCCGGCGCGTCCACGGGCCTGAATATCCCGCAAGGGATGGCAATAGATACGATGAACAATGAGATATTGGTTTCGAACTACGGTGATGACGCCATCAGGGTGTACAGCAGGGCCGCAACCGGCAATGCAGCGCCGCTCCGGACCATCTCCGGCGCATCCACTGGCCTCAACGCTCCAATGAATATAGAAGTTGACACGGTGAATAACGAGATATTAGTTACGAACGGAGATAATGCCGTCAGGGTGTATGGCAGGACGGCAACCGGCGATGCAGCGCCGCTCAGGACCATCTCCGGCGCTCTCACCGGCTTGAACGGCCCATGGGGCATAGCTTTGTTGAATTAAATTTTACCTGTAAATCCCCCCAAGCCCCCCTTTGCTAAAGGGGGGGTACCAGTACGTCCCCCTTTGGAAAAGGGGGAGAGAGGGGGATTTTCATCCTCTGTTGTGCCGACTTGTCGGTGGGGAAGCATGCAATGAAGCGTTCGAGAAGGTTTCCCATGAACTCTAACCCTAACCCGCATAAAGCGGAATTGGAAATTGTAAATTGAAAAGTGCAAATTTATTAAAAACGACACTTCAAAAATCGTTATATTGACCTCTATTTATGAGGCTTTTATGACTTTCGATAAAATTTTCAACCCATTTTGGGTAGAATTTAACCAGTAAGTTTCTAAAAGGGAGGATCCCATGAATCCTGAGAGAAGAAAGAGAATCAGCATCGCGGCCTGGGCCGGTTTTATTGCCCTCGGGCTTCTGATCTTGTCGGCAGGGCGGATGTTCACAACCCCAGCCCATGCCGAGGAGCAGAAAAAGGAAGAGAAGAAGTGGCTGAAGGAGAAAAAGCCCGCGCCTCCGCACAGGGTGCAGCCGCCTCCGCCCGCCGTTGTCAGGCCGGCGACACCACCGCCGCCGGCGGTCATCCGGCGCAAAGGCGACCAGCCCCCGCCACCTGCGCGCATGGAAGGTCAGCAGCCTCCCCCGCCACATAGAGTTCAGCCTCCTCCGCCGACTGTGATAGCGCCCGAAGAGCGCGAGTACGGCGAGCGGCGGGACGAGGAAATGGAGCGCGCGGAGGCGCTGAGACCGGCGAACATGAATCAGGCTGACGAAAAATATCGGCGGCTTCGTGACTCCTACCTGAAGCTGCGCGATGAGAATGCCCTGCTGCGCAAACAGAACCTGGAGCTGCAGGAGCGCCTGAGAGAGACACAGCGGCGGTAGTCTCAGCGATCGATAGTGTCGAAAGTTCTATGAAACATTCATGAGCTTTCAGCTCACAACGGAGGATGAAAATCCCCCTCTATCCCCCTTTTTCTAAGGGGGACGCATTTGTACCCCCCTTTGGCAAAGGGGGGGCCTGTCTGCGTGCGGTGACGCACAGGCATGCGAGGGGGGATTTGGCCAGGAGATTTGTAGCGTTGCCCTTTATGGGCAACGTAAGCCCGTGGCCATGCAGCGATATCAGCACTGGTGACGCAGACCCTTGACATATTAAAAAGAGAAGCATTCTCTTTCAAGGCCGGTGAGGGCATTTGACCGCCATCGGCCTTATTTTTTCGAGCTGATGGGGATATCTTGGAAGCATCTTGGGGACTATAGGATGTCCCCAAGCGCCCCCCTTTTGTTCAGACCGTTTAACTTTTGTCTAAACTTCTCATAAGCTCCGCTCATGACCCACCCGCTTGCCTCCCGCGATTTCACCCCACTATCAATCCGTTAAAATCAGATGGAATCCGCCGGGAAATATTGTTATACTTTAGGCGGAATCAACGGTCGGATCATGAGACAGAGACAACTATCAATAGCAAAGATAACCCGCCCGAAGATAACCGGCGTCTATGAGCGGACGAGGCTTTTTAATCTCCTCGATCAGCGCCGCGAAAAGCCGGTTGTCTGGATATCCGGTCCTGCCGGCTCGGGCAAGACAACGCTTGTCGGCAGTTATCTCGATAGCCGGAAGCTCCCTTGTCTCTGGTATCAGGTGGACGAAGGCGACGGAGACATCGCCACGTTCTTCTATTATATGGGCCTTGCGGCAAAAAAAGCCGCACCCCGCGTGAAACGGCCGCTGCCGCTGCTCACTCCCGAATACGCCTTCGGCATCCCCACCTTCACCCGGAGGTTCTTCGAAGAACTGTGCAGCAGGGTCCCTTCGCCGTTCGTTCTCGTCTTCGACAACTATCACGAAATTCCGGAGCAGTCGGCGCTCCATGACATCATCAAGATCGGCTTGTCCTCCGTCCCCGAAGGCGTCAAAGTCATCGTCATCAGCAGGACCGAACCTCCAGCGGGCTTTGCAACGTTACGGGCGAAAAACCAGATGGAGGTCATCGGATGGGACGACCTCAGCCTCACGCTCGATGAGTCCGTCGGCATCGCGCAGCTGGAGAGCGGGAAGCGGTTATCTTCGGAAGACGCTTCACATCTCCATAAAAAGGCCGGGGGCTGGGCGGCAGGCCTCATTCTGATGGCAAAGGGGACCGGCATCGCCGATGAACCGCACGCCGACGGAGCGCTGCGGCCCGAGGAAACCTTCGATTTCTTCGCCACGGAGCTGCTCGATAAGGCCGATGAGCCGGTCCGGGACTTTCTGCTCAGGACCGCCGTGCTTCCGCGGATGAGGCCGTCCATGGCCGAAAAGCTCACCAAAAACAAGAATGCGGGCGCGATCCTCGCCGGGTTGAACCGCAGGAATTATTTCACCGAGAAGCGGGACGACAGCGGGCCCACCTATCAGTACCATCCGCTCTTCCGGCAGTTCCTGCAGTCCCGGGCCGGGGAGTCGTTCACGCCCGCGGAGCATGCGGGCTTCCAGGTCCTGGCGGCGGAGCTTCTGGAGCGGGACGGAAGCATCGAAGACGCGGCGGAGCTCTATCAGGCGGCGGGCGATTCGGAAGGGCTGGCGCGGATGATCGTGCGGCATGCGCCGTCGCTTATCGGCCAGGGTCGATACCGCACGCTGGATCAGTGGATCACCAGCGCTCTTTCGGACGCGCGCGTCGAGAATGCCTGGCTCCTCTTCTGGCGAGGCGAGTGTTCTCAGCCCACCGATCCGCCCCGGGCGCGAAAGAATTTTGAGCGCGCCCTGGAGCTCTTCCAGGAGAAGAAGGACAACACGGGCGAATTGCTGGCATGGTCCGGCATCGTGGAAACGTTCACGTATGAGTGGAACGACTTTACTCCACTCGAACGATGGATTCGATGGCTCGACGGCCGGGCGAAGAAAGGAATCGTCTATCCCTCGGCCGCGGTCGAAGCGCGCGTAAGCTTCAGCATGGCCGCTGCGCTCATGATTCACCGACCCGCTCATCCCCGGGTCCGGTGGTGGTGGGAGCGGGCGCTGACTCTCCAGCGCGACGCCGGCGATGTAAGTTTAGCGCTCCAGTCGCTGTCCGTCGCGGCGGGTTACTATTTCATGCTCGGCGACATAGCCGGCAGGAAGAGCGTCGTCAGGGACATTCATGCCTTGGCCCGCATGCCTCAGGCCTCGCCCCTGGCCCAGCTCACGTGGAAGTGGCTCGAAGCGGCCATAGGCATCTGGGCGCTCATGACGCCTGATCAGGCGCTGGGCAAGATCATGGAAGCCCTTGCCTACGCGGAGGCCACGGGCGTTCACGTATGGGACCACATGCTCTTCGCCCTCGGCGTCTACGGCTCGCTCATGAAGGACGACCTGGAACGGGGGCGTGAGTTCATCGGGAACCTGGAGCGCACGCTGGCGCCGAGCCGCCGCCACGGTTACTGTCATTACCACTATCTGATCGCATGGGAGCGCCTGCTCGCCGGCGATCTCGCCGCGGCGAAGACGAATGCGGAGACGGCCCTGAACCTTGCCGAAGAGACGGGATATCAGTTTCCCGTCATCTTGTGCAGTCTCGAACTTGTGCAGGCGCTCCTGGGCCTGGGCAGCGCCGGCGGGGCCGCGGCGCATGCGGCGCGCGCGCATGATCTCGCGCTTCGGTCAAAGAGCGTTGTTCTCGAATATATGGCGCTCCTCGCGAAGGCGCAGGTCGCCCTCAGCCGCGGACATGACGCGAGCGGACTGCGGTCGCTCCGCGAAGGGCTTCGGCTCGGCAGGGAGCAGGGCTATGTGAACCAGCTCTGGTGGCGCCATCCTCCGTCGCTTTCCCGGCTCTGTGCACGCGCCCTTGATGCCGGAATCGAGGTCGAGTACGTCCGGGGCCTGATCACCCGGCATCGCCTGCGGCCGGACAGGGCTTCCGTTCCACCCGAGGCCTGGCCCTGGCCGGTGAAGGTATTAACGCTGGGCCGTTTCAGGCTCGAAGCAGGCGGAAAGCCCCTGACGTTTTCCGGCAAGGTCCAGAAGAAGCCGCTTGACCTGCTCAAGGCCCTGATCGCTTTCGGCGGCGATGAAGTGACCGAGGGGCAGATAACGGACGCGCTCTGGCCCGAGGCCGAGGGAGACGCAGGGAGGCTGTCGTTCAAGAGCGCCCTCCATCGCCTGCGGCAGCTTCTGGGGGCCGATGATGCCGTCATGTACCGGGACGGCCGGGTGGGCCTTGATCCCCGGTTGTGCTGGGTGGACGCGTGGGCGTTCGAGCGAATGCTCGAAAGTTCCCCCGATGAAAGCTTTCGAGGGCAGGCTGCGTTAGGAGTTCACAGATCGGAGTTAATGAACGAAAAGAAACCGTCCGCAATCCGCAAGCATCAATCCGAAATCCTGCAGCGCCTGGAAAGAGCGCTGCAGCTTTACACCGGCGAGTTCCTCTCGGGCGAGCCGGAGCAGTTCTGGATGATCTCGCCGCGGGAGCGGCTGCGGGAAAAGTTCCTGAGGGCTGTGCTGCTATTCGGCTCATCCCTGGAACAGGCCGGAAACCACACAACGGCCATTGAGTGGTACCGGAAAGCCCTCGACGTCGACCACCTGGCCGAAGAATTCCATCAACGACTCATGGTCTGCTATCAGAAGCTCGGCAGAATGGCCGATGCGGTCAAGGTCTACGAGCGCTGTCGAAAGACCCTCGCTGCCGGCCTGGGGGTAGAGCCGTCAAAGGAGCTCGAAGCCCTTTATCGTTCCCTGCTGCGGAAATAAAGCTTACAGCCCGACTCCCCCGCTTTCCTCTCACAAATAGTCCCCCCAGAGCGTCGTGACGCCGTTTCAGGCATAAAAACCCGAAAAACAACGACGTAAAAAATTTCCATCCATAAATCCCATCCGTATCCAATCCGAACCCGCTCCCGTGGTATTGTCCGCACGAAGAGAAAACAGACCTCTGGATGGGGGAGCGGAAAAACTTTTTCCCTTGGTCGAATTGAGCTTGTCAAGAGGCCAAATTTGCAGTATTGTTAAGTCTTGCGGCATAGTAAAAGACGACAAAAAACAGGCGAGCTGCTCATGGATGTCGTCAAGTACCTTCTCACGGTAGGATTTATTAGGGAGCGCTCTGACGGATAAATTCAATTTTCAAATGGTATTATGGAAAGAGTGAACCGTTTTCAGGAAAAACCCGACTTACATTCGCCAAGGGAAAGTTGTTGTTGAGATAAATTCTGGAAGTGTTGTGGAATGCCCGACGCGATTATCCCGAGGCCGGGAAAATCGCCGCCGGCGCGGCCGAGAGCGACCACGATCCCGAGGTACGGAAGGCGGCGAAAGCGCTGTTGCCCGGGGAATAAAGTCCCGGAGCCCGCATGCCATGATGAAAAAGAAATTGAACAGCGCGATCGCACGGGCCGTATGCTGCGCCTGTTTGTTGTCCGTGACCGCCATCGCTCATGCCGCGAGCGCGGACTGGAAACCCGTGCTGGTCGATGCCGCCGGGAGCGTTCGCGGTCCCGGCGAACCCATCCGTTTCAAGTTGCCGCGCTTGCCGCGCGAAGCCTTGCAGCGGCTGGCGCTGGAATTCGACGACATGGACGTGACCGGTTTCGTTGCCACGGAAGGGGATTTCGCCGTCTTTACTTCTCCACAACCGATCCCCTACGGCGCGCATCGGCTCCGAATGGTGGAATATGCGCTTGACGGGAACATCATCGAGCGCGGTCTGTGGACCGTTGAGATCCGCAAGACCGCCGCGTTCCGCGAGGCCCAATTGCAGGCCGAGACCACTATCTCCGCATCGCAACGAATTGCGGACGATTTGCCGGAACCGTCGCCGGACAAAAGCTCCGCGAATGCCGGTGCGCGGCTGCAAGGTCTTCTTGCCGACGACGGATGGAAGGTAAAGGGGTCGATGGATTTCCTGTATACCGGTCAGCCCGCGCCCGTCGCCGGCGGAACGCAGAGCAGTCTCAGGAATTTGGGCCGTTACCTGCTCACCGCCGAGGCCGGGCCGGTTGTGGCCCAGGTCGGCCATCACAGCATCGCGTCGGATGGCCTGGTCATGCGGGGATTCAACCGGTGTGGCGGCTCCATCGGCGCGCAATCGCTGGAAACGGGGACATCGCTGACCGCCTTCAGCATCAGCTCACAAGATGTCGGCGGACTCCAGGACGGTTTCTGCGCCGGCAACCCCGAAAACCGCACGAACGGAGTGGCGCTGTCCAGCCGGCCCTTCAGTTCGCAGCGCGATGCGCTGGCGTTGTCGGCAACGCACGTCAGCGGAGAAGGACCGAGCCAGAGCGGCATGATCGGCACGGGAATCGCCGGCGACCAGACCAGCAGCAGCGGGCGCGCGACCGGCCTCGTGGCCGACAGCAGCCTGTTCGATCGTCGCCTGCGCCTGCGCGGCGAGTATGCGTCGAGCGCATACGATCTCGACGGGCGCGGGCGCGATACCGACCTCGACGGCGTCCTCGACAGCAACCTGCCGGCCGAAAACGATCGGGCGTATACGGGACTCCTGACCTACACGCCCTGGCACGATATGATAGTCAGCAAACTCCCCCTAATCTGGAATATGGGCGTGGAAAAGAAGCGCCTGGGCACATACTTCAAGAGCCCGGCCAATCCCACCGGCGAGTCGGATCGCGACACGTTGCGCGCGTTCACGGGAGTCAACTGGGCGGGGATGGACATGCAGCTTTCGATCAGCCACGAAACCGATAACGTCAACGACATCGCGCTGCTGCCGCGCACGGAATCCGTCCGGAAAGTCGCATCGCTCGCCTTTTCGCCGCTGTTCCGTGCGCAACCGGGCGCGATCGCGGACAGACCCGAGCAGCCGTGGTATGGACGGCCGGTCTTCAGTATCTCTGTTCTCGAGCTCGAGCAGAATGTCGAGAAGGCCGCCGCCGGGCTGTCGGTCGGGGCCTTAAATTCCATTACCAACGTGGTGATGTCGGCGAGCTTCGCTTATCCGGCATGGAACTGGTCGATCTTCCATTCGCTCGGGAGTATCACGAATCACATCAATGCCGTGCCGGATACGCGCACCCGGGTATCCCAGCTCAATGCGAATTTCCGGGTCGGCCAGAGTCTGGATGTCAGACCCTCGCTGCAATACAGCACCACCGAGGAGAGCGACCCGCCGGCCGGTGTCGTGGCCAAGGACACGACCAGCGCCACTGCCGGTCTGGGTCTCGGATATATCTTTTCAGAAAAGGTCAATGTCATCCTCAGCCTGAATTCCGGAAACGAGAAAGCCTCGGACGGGAGCCGGGACAGCAAGGTCACGTCGGTGACGGGTAACCTGCAATGGAACGCGATTCGTGCGCAGGGGGCGCAGCCGGGCTTATCGCTCGCGCTCGACGGACTCTATACCGACACGGAGGATTCCGTGTCCGCCGAGAACTCCCGGCACAACTACCAGGTCTTCCTGAGGCTTATTATTTCATGGCTGCCAACTTATTAAGGACCGACATCATGAAACGCTCATTCCAGTTCGCATCGGTCGCAACGGCCCTGATGGCGTTCGTTTCGCTTGCCGCGCCCGCCCGGGCGGTTACGGCGGTGGACACCACGCCCGCGTCGGCCCAAGTCTCGTTGACGCAGGCCACCTCGATCTCGATCGGCTGGCGCGTCACCACCAACAGCGCCGGGTCGGTGACGCTGGTTTCCGCGCAGGGCCGGTTCCGCACGCCGAGCGGAGCCCTGCTGGCGACGGTGGCGAGCCCGCTTTCCAGAACGATCACCGGCCCCGCCACCGTCACTTTCTTCGAGTCCGTGCTGGTCCCTGCCGACATCCTGACGCGCGCGCAGCGCGAAGGTCACGATCAAGTTGTCTACGAGCGCAGCTTTACCGACGGCGTGACCGCCGGCGGCCAGGTAGTGCTGCGCATCGTGACCGGGAATATCGCAAACTTCGGAATCTCACGGGCGCTGCTGGTCTTCGATGACGACGCGGTCTTGCGTATCGTGTCCGGTGGCGCGACGCTGACCGCCAAGGCGCAGGTCGCCTTCACGGGCAACGGGTTGTTGCAAGGCGTGTGGGAAGTCGCCGGCCCGAATCCCAATAGCGTGAAGCCCGAGTGGCGAACGCTGTCCCACGTGCTGCAGGGTCTGACCGGCGCGGAGTCCACGGTGTTGACGAGCCCCGCGCTGCCCACCCGCGCCGGCGGAGCCTATCTGGTCCGTCTGCGCATTGTGGCGCCCGCCGGCATGTCCGAGATTCCGCCGCTGCGTTATCAGATTGATACATCCAGGGGGTTGCCATGAAAACATTACGCACGACGAAATCAATGAATCCTGTCACCAAGTTTCTGCTGGCGATAATCGCGCTAAGTTCGTGGCTGGTGGCCGGCCCGGCGTGGTCCGCCATTGCTACGGTTACGGTGGCGCCGACCAGTGCATCCATTCCGCTTGGACAACCGACCTCCGTGACCCTGGTGTGGACCGTAACCCGAAGTGCCGGAGGGCTCGTCGGAACCGTGTCTTCTTCACAGGGCCAGTTCGTTGTGCCTGGAGCCGGAGCAGCCGCTGTGCTCGCGACGGCAAATAACGCACTGTACCAAGCAAACGTGCCCGATGGCGTTCCGGCCACCCTCGTCGAGTCGGTGCTGGTGCCGCAGGACGTCGCCCAGCGGGCGATGAAGCTGGGTGTCAGCAACCTGCTTTACCAGCGCACCTTTGCCGATTCGCTCGGTGGCGGGACGCAGATGGCGTCGATAACCTTAAACATTTCTTCCGCCGGCGCTTCCGGTTTCGGCGTCACCCGCATGGCCCTGTCATTCGATAACGGCGCACCGCTGCGGTTGTTGTCGCGACGCGAGCCGCTGTCCGCGCAGGCGGAGATCAATTTCATTGGCACGGGCCTGCTCCAGGGCGAGTGGCAAGTGGCCGGGCCGCCGAGCACCTCGAGTGAACCCTTTTATCGGACACTGTCGCAGGTCCGCCAGTATTTCGCCGGCGGCGCCGGCCAGGTCTTGAAAAGTCCGGCGCTGCCGACCGCCGGCGCCGGGCTGCACTACGTGCGTTTCCGGATTTCCGATCCGATTCCCGGTTTTGAAGCGCCGGTGATCCGGTACTTTGTCGGGGAAAGCGGTGCGGGAAAGGATCTGCCGGCAGAGGCGCTGGTTGTGACCGCTCCGCCGCCCTTTGCGCTGCTTGCCGACGGCACGGCGTTCAGTTGGGAAGCCATAAAGGGCGCGCGCGCTTACCAGGTTGAACTGTACGCCGCCGACCGCTCCGCCGCCGGCGCTTTGCCGGGTCCGGGCGGAGGCGATCCTGCGCCGAACCCGACGGATGTGTCCTCGGCGCTGACGCACCCGCCGGTCGCGGGCATGCTGGTGCCGGGCAAGCTGACAAGTACGACTCTTTCGTCCGCCACGCGACAACATCTGCTGCCCGGCTATCGCTACTATTGGCGTGTAAAGGCCATCGGCGGAGATGGATCAATTATCGGCATGAGCCCGGTGCGTGAATTGAGCGTCCCCTGAACAAAACGGAGCTGAGCACGTGATGGCGAAGTTCATCGAGATTGATCGGGTGCAGGACCTCCTCGGCCGCATTGCGCAAGGCGATTCCGCGGCGTTCGAGCGTTTTTACGACGAGCATCACCTGCGCGTGTATGCCTTTGCGCTGAGTCGCCTGCGCGACGCCGCCGACGCGGCCGATATCCTGAACGAGGTCATGTTCGAGGTGTGGCGTAGCGCCGGCCGCTTCGAGGGACGCTCCCGGCCGTTGACCTGGGTGCTCGGCATCGCCCATCACAAGGTGATCGACCTGCTGCGGCGACGGAAGGACACGTTCACCGGCGTGTCCGACGACGTGTCCGACATGGATATCCCCGACGATGTTCCTACCGCCGAGGACGTCATGGCCGGCGTCGAGGACGCGGAACGCGTGCGCCGTTGCATCGAAGCGCTGTCCGATGCGCACCGGCAGGTGGTGCATCTTGCCTTTTATCAGGATCTCTCCTATACGGAAATCTCCGAGCTGGCGGATTGTCCGGTCGGGACCGTGAAGACGCGCATGCTGCACGCCAAGAGATTGCTGAAACGCTGCTTGGGCGGCGCGGATGCCGTCCCTGTACGAGCTGCGGACGGCGACTGAACCTTTTGCGGTTCTCAACGACTCACCCATGAACAGGCTGAACGCGGATATGACGGATATGTCGGGAGCGCTCCTATGCCTATGAATGAAGCGAAACATCCGGACGATTTGCTGCCCTGGTACGTGAACGGGACTCTCGCTCCCGCGGAGCATGAGCGTGTCGCCGCGCACCTCGGGGCCTGCGCGCAGTGCCGCGGGGAAGTCGCGCTGCTGGCGCGTATGCGCGAACAGGTCAAGGGCAGCGCCGCGGCCGAAGCCCCCGGAGACTTGGCGCGTCAACGTCTGCTGCGCGATATCCGGAACCGGTCGTCGCGCCGCCGCCCATTATGGCTGCCGGCGCTGGCGATCGCCGCTACGATCGTCATCGCCGTGCAGGGGGCGATCATCGCCGGTTTCTGGAAATCGTCGCCGGACACGATTACACCGCTCGGCGGCGCGCCGGCCGGCGAGGTGGTCTTGCAGGTGCGTTTTGCACCCACGGCCACCGAAGCCCAGATCCGCGCCGCCGTCGGCGAAGTCCACGGTTCGTTCGTGGACGGACCAGGCGCGCTCGGCGTCTATCGCATCCGTCTCGAAGGCGTGGATCGGAGCCGGCGCGAGCAGGTCGGCCGGCTCGTCGCCCGGCTCAAACAGCGGTCCGGTGTGATCGTGTATGTGGAATGGGAACAGGGCCCCGATCGCGGCGAACGGCGGGGGGAGGACTGACTAACGCCATGAAGAAAACCGTTCCCGTCTTAATTTGGAGAGTCGTATTCGGTCTGCTCGCGGCGGGCATGATCAATGTCGGTCATGCCGCGTTGACGGCGCCGGTGAGTTCCTCCCCGATAACTAAAAACCCGGCCGCGGGCGCATCGCAGGACGATGTGGGCAACGCGTCCGGCAGCGCTACATCACCCACTGCACCGACCCGGCCGCCGAGCGGTTCCGGCGGCTTGAATACCGCCTTGCCGCCGCCTCCGCAGGACCTGCCGCCGCCTCCGCCGAAGGAGGACAAGACCCTCGAACCGAATGAACTGATCGTTGTGAGCGGCACCATGGCCGAGGCCCAGGCATTGGCCCAGCAGGCGCAGGCACTGGGGCTCGGCGTCAAGCGGCGTACGCACCTCGGCGGCCTCGGCTTCGTCGTCACCGTGTTTCGCGTGCCCAAGGAGCTGGGCGTCGGCAACGCGCTCATCAGTCTGCGCCAGGCATTACCCAACGTGTGGGCCGACGCCAACCATCGCTATGTCCTGCAGGGCGATGATGTTTTGCACTACGGTCATCGATTGATCGGTCTCGACAAGCCGTCGCCGTTCTGCGGCGGCGGCGCGCGCATCGGCATGGTCGATACCGCCGTCGATACCCGGCATCCCATGCTCAAGGGACGCGCGATCGTTACGCAATCGTTCGTGACCACCGGCGTGCCCGCGGCCGCGCCCGACCACGGGACGGCCACGGCCGCGCTGTTGGTCGGAAACACCCAGCCGACCGGTTTTCACGGCCTGGCGCCGGGCGCGAGGCTCCTGGTCGCGAGCGTGTTCCGTTCCAGCGGCGACCGCCACGACACGACTGCGGAGTGGGTGACGCTGGCGCTTGACTGGTTGATCGTGCAAAAAGTCCAGGTCATCAACCTCAGCCTGGGCGGCCCGCGCAACCTGTTGCTGGAAGTTGCGATCAAGCGGATCCTCGAAAAGGACATTGCAATCGTGGCGGCCGCCGGCAACAACGGCCCCGAGGCGCCACCGGTCTATCCGGCGGCGCAGCAAGGCGTGTTCGCGGTGACCGCCGTCGACGCGGAGCTGAAACCTTACCGCAAGGCGAATCGCGGCGATTACATCGGCTTTGCGGCGCCGGGCGTGGATATCTGGACCGCCGCGCCCGGCAAGGGCGGCATTTTCGTTTCCGGCACGTCGTATGCCGTGCCATTCGTCACCGCCGCGGTCGTCACCGCACGACAGGATAAACGCAACACCCGCATCGCCGCCCTGGCGAAAGCGCTGCAGGTTCGTGCCCGTGACCTCGGCGACAAGGGCAGGGACCCGGTATTCGGGTGGGGTTTGGTGCAGGCGCCCGGCTGTGCGCACCCGGGTGAAAAAAATCGCTGAGACATCGCCTCAGCCAACGCGAATCGGTTCCCCCCTCAGCACACCTTTCATCAAGCCCGCACCCTCATTTATTCCCGGGGGCGCCATGTATCCGCCGTGTATCCAATCCGGGGTTATGGTCTGCCCCGTGATGAGCGAGGAAAGCTATGTGGTGCGTATCTATCGCAAGGAACCGCAGGCGGTGTCCGTGCACCGCACGGGAGACGCCGGCGCCATGGAGGCCGCGAACACCGTCGGCCTCCACCGCGCGCACGACCGTATCGCGATCACGGGCACGGTCGAGGACGTCGAGCACGGTATGCGCCGGTACTTTTGCAACATCGAGGAGCCGTCAGGACGCAATCACAATCAAGGATGCAATCAGGGGCGTCGGCAATACCCCTGACCCCTGCCCAGAAAGAACGGCGGATAGCACAACGCAAGGCCGGGCTTGCACAAGGCACGATCAAACAAGTCACGACCAAACCAACCACGACCAAACCAGTCCCGATATCGCCGAAGGATCCCTTCCCGGCGGCATCCCAGCCTACGCCTAAGGCGGGAATGACCCAGCCAATGACCAAACCGGCCATTACCCAGCCGCAGCAACCGGGCGAGCCCATGCCGAAAGGTCCGGGCAGACCCGGCGAACCCATGAAGACGTTGCCCAGCATGAATACGGCGCCGGTGAAGAAATAGTTGTCTTCCCTCCGGGGGCATGTTGCCCCCGGAGGGAAGTTTGAATCTCCTTGGCCGGAAAACACGCTGGTCGTGCCCGTCCTTGCTGCGTATCATCACCACACCACACCCACATCTAAATAAATCTCCGAAAACGGGCGAATAACCGCCCCTTTCCCGCCGGCGGCATCGGCGCGGTCGCCCTGTATCCGCCCTGTATCCAACCCCGTGTTATGGTCCTTCCCGTGATGAGCGAGAAAAGCCCTGTTGGGCCTTGAACCGTTTGCGC
>CAKKPG010000168.1 GCA_919901555.1 Nitrospiria bacterium
CCAGCGTCCTATTGCCCTTCACGCTGTCGGTACCCGTACCCGCAGCGCTTTCGCTACGCACGCGCTGTTTTGGCTGAAGTGGCGCTGCCATGACGGTCACGGCGCGCTTTTTGCGCCTGTGCTCAGCGGCAGACCTGAGTAGTTACGAAAATGCAATGATCTCAAACCTTGCGCAGGGAAGCTCTCCGGACGAAATTTATCGTGTTGAAAAAGTGGTCACTTTCATGGTATTATTGTAGCCACAAGAGTGATGGTCGGAGGACATATGATTTCAGTCGGGATTAAAGAGCTAAAGGAAAAATTGAGCAGCTATGTGGACAAAGTGCGTCACGGTGAAGAGGTCGTGGTGACGGATCGCGGGAAGGAGATCGCCGTGGTCATCCCCATCTCCCGTCATCGGGGCGCCGTCAAGGCCCTTGTCGAATCGGGCAAGGCCAAATGGACCGGCGGAAAGCCCGCCGGATTGCGGGGGATCAAGACAAAGGGCAAGTCCCTCTCCCGGACGGTCCTGGAGGACCGCCGTTGATCCTGTACCTCGACACCAGCAGTCTCGTAAAGCTCTATGTCACGGAGGCCCACTCCGAACTTGTCAGGAACTGGGCGGAGGATGCGGAGATCATCGCCACCTGCCGCGTGGCTTACCCGGAAACGGTTTCGGCGCTCAACAGGCGCATGAGGAGCGGCGATTTCACCCGGCGGGACTATGAACTGCTCCTGAAAACCTTTGCCGGCGAGTGGATGCATTTTGCGGTGATCGATTTCGACGAGATTGCCGCCGGACGTCTGGCCGCTGCATACGGCCTGCGGGGCTTCGACGCGGTTCATCTTTCGGCCGCCAAGCTGTTGAAGGCTTCGCAGGCCGGCATTTCCGTGGCGTTCTCGTCCTTCGACGAAAAGCTCAACACCGCGGCCGCGTCGGAAAAGCTGAAGGTATTGTCTTCGAAAAGATAATCGTTTGTACTTGAAATCATTTGCCGGCCCGCCTTTACCCCCGTTGGGAGGTAGTTCATGAAGATCGATATCACCGTACTGAGCGAGGATGAACTGATTGATCTGCACCGCCGTATTGTCGAACGGCTGCGCTTCCTGAGTCAGACACGGGCGCACCATAAGATGCTGGAATTCAAGGTCGGCGATCGGGTAATCTTCAAGCCGGACGACAGGCCGACTCTCATCGGTGTGCTGACCAAGTATAACAAGAAGACGGTCACGGTCATTACCGAAAACGGAGAACACTGGAACGTCGCACCGGGTCTCCTGACGCTTGCGAAGGACGCCAAGGCTTCAGAAAATAAACAGTCAAATGTCATACCCATGCATCGACTGTAAGTGGCCGCAATTACAGTCTATAATAAGTTGGAGAGGCTGCATTGGTTATTCAAGCAGAGTTTTTGATGGTGAATAAAACGACAGGAGGGGTGAGATTGCCATGGAAGAAAAGGACTTTCAACGCATAGAGAAAGTGCTTGGAACCTTCAAGGAGGAGATCAAGAACGATTTTCGCCTGCAGGCGGGCATTCTCTCTGAAGATTTTCAACACAAGCTGCAACTGGTCGCGGAAGGGCATCAAATGCTTTCGGAAAAGATGGATAGAATGAAGGACGAGATGAATGGCTCAATGCAAGGTATAGAAAGAAAAATCGATACCGTTGCCGCGGACCTTGCCGCGCATCGAGCGGACACCGAAGGGCACAAACGGGGATACGTCGTAAGTGAGCCGTGAACAGGGGAAGAGATTTGTCAAGGTTCGAGAAGTGACCCTCGTTGTGCCCACTCGTTGTGCCCATCACCAAGGTGGACATTCTGGGTTTTGAGTTCGAGATGGGCTTGTTCCCCAACGTGCTGGATGAAGCCCGCGCCAAGGGCATCGACATCGCCCCCAAGTACATCCCCGCCGAGGTGTTCGACAAGCGGGCGGTGGAAAAGAACCAAGTGGTCTTTCACGATGTGGCGGCTATCGGAGAGGCCAGGAGAGGCCAGGGTCAGG
>CAKKPG010000169.1 GCA_919901555.1 Nitrospiria bacterium
ACTGGAACGAAGATAACCGGGTAAAGCAGATCGACGACAACGGCAAGAGCACGTATTTCCTGTATGATGATGCTGGGGAGCGTGTCGTAAAACGCGGGCAGCACGGCGAAACCATCTATGTGAACCGCTTCTTCTCAATACGGAACGGTGAGCTCGGCACCAAGAGCATCTATGCCGGGGAAACGAGGGTGGTCTCCAAGCTCGTCAAGACACCGCCTACGAACACAGCGAATAGCACGACGACGACTTCAACAACGACGAGCACCAGTACGGCAACTATACCCGGCGAGCAGGGCTTAGACCACGGACGCGGCAAGAAGCTCGGGATCATCAAGAGGCTGCCCGACGGGTACCAGACCGGCATCAACCCGCCGGTGGAGAAAGACCAGTTCTATTACCACGGCGATCATCTGGGATCAAGCAGCTTCATCACCGACGATGCAGGAGCAGTGTACCAGCACCTTGAGTACTTCCCGTACGGCGAGACGTGGATCGAAGAAGGCGGCTCCTACGGCGGCAACACGCCTGGGTACAAGTTCACGGGCAAGGAGCTTGATCCGGAGACGGGGTTGTATTACTTCGGAGCAAGATACTACGATTCAAAACTTACTGTCTGGATAAGTGCAGATCCCGCATTTGGTGATCATATTGATAAAGGGCAAGGACGTGGGGTTTTTATTTCAAAGAACCTAGCTTTATACCAGTATAGTTTCCAAAATCCGTTAACCTATGTTGACCCGAATGGTAGAGACGTGCATTTTGTAATGAGTGCTCAGCCTGTCGGCTACGCGGAAATTAGACTAATAGGTCAAGAAAGTCATTATGGCGCTCCTCGAACAGTAACTATACCATTGTATACATTAACAGTAACTGATGATGCAACAAAGAAGGCTACCACTTATCATGTTACCAGAGATGCGCCAATACTTAATTGGACCGAGCCCGAAACTAAAGGAAAAATAAATGTGAAGAACGTCGCATTCGAGCCAGCAGCAAAAGTAGCTAAATATAGGTTAGTACCTTCTACAATAGCTGGGTTCGGCGCATATGCCTTGAGGAATTTGGATGGTACAAGGGGACTCAACGCAATACCTGTAGAGAGTCCATTTAGAAAACAACAAAGTAATGTTGCTACCGATGTCACTATACATATCGGCGGCGAATTTATTACTGTAGGCGGGGTCCCCGCGATTGCCGGTTCTGAAGGGTGCTTTAGTCTCAGCGGAAAAGATAGTGGCAATAAAGGTTTAAATCGATTTGTTAATGATGTGTGGAGTCGACAATCCGAAAACAAGAAAGCTGGTAAAGGAGCTGCCATCGATTTAAAAATTTACCAAAGACAAAATGTAAAATGGGAATGGCAGGTCGACAAAACAAAAGGTGAATAGGAGTAGAGAGCCTTTTGTACAAACGATGTTTCAATATAGATAGAATGCACCAGACTCGTCCTTTGGGGGAAATGTTATGAAACGTACATGAACTACGTTCACAAAGGGAAATGGAAATCTGCAGTTAACCAGCTACCTTATCATTACCTCCATCTTTGAATTCTTCCTCCTCAAGGGGGAAGAACTTCGGAGAAAGGCATTTTCAGATGAAAACAATTTCATTGTTTTTTATATCGCTGTTAATTTTGGTATGCGATAAAAGCAGTTTGGCAAGTGACAAGTACTCAATAATTGGAAAGTGGCAGGGGAAAACAGAAAAAACGACTATGACTCTGATATTTTATCCTAATTCGACTGCGCATATTCTTTTTAAGCAGAATGATAGCAAAGGCGAATTTTTATTAAAATATAAAGTTGATAAAAATTTCATAATATCTTTTTCAGAGAAAATTGAACCAAGTATAATAAATTTTATAGATAAAGATACAATAAAAATACGACCCTTAAAAGACGAAACGAGAGTCTTTATTGATTTAATATACGTTATTGAATTCAAAAGGGAACCTTTAGAATCGGGGATTTAGGAGAACCTTTAGGACCTTTAGGGTCACCCATTTAAAGGGCACTGAACTTTGGGAACTTTGGTGGGAACTTTGGAACTTTGTGGAACTTTGGGGACATCCTATAGTCCCCCCGAGTCCCCCTTGTTGATGGGAAGGACAACATAACCCACCCATAACGCTCTCCGCGATCGGAGCGGGGATGACACCCGCCCAATTTTCGATTGACAACCCCGGAACAGGCCGTTATAATACGCCTCGTATATGCGGGCGTAGCTCAGCTGGTAGAGTGCAAGCTTCCCAAGCTTGATGTCGCGGGTTCGAGCCCCGTCGCCCGCTCCATGAAGAACCAGATGACAGACAAAAGAGGACAGAAGACAGAAAAAGTAGAACTTTAAGGTTGCTCGTCTGTTTTCTGACTACCGGCTTTTGTC
>CAKKPG010000170.1 GCA_919901555.1 Nitrospiria bacterium
ACTTTAATTTAAGGATTACCGTTGACACCGGTGTCTCTGTGGCGTAGTATTATTTTCTCGTGGACCCGAATCGCAGAACGTTCATCACAAAATCGCTTTACGGAGCGCTTACGATCCTCGGCCTTGGATTTTTCATTCCGGCGGCCAGGATTCTTGTCCCCTCTGCCGGCCCGGAGAAGGCAACGGTCTTTTATCCCCTCATTTCGGAGGACGAGGTGCCCCGGGCGGGCGTTAAGCGGGCGGAACTTTCCTACACCGTTTCCGGCAAGGAGCGGAAGGCGCGGGTCTTTCTCGTATCGTCGCCCGAAGGGTTGACGGCGCTCTCGGCCACCTGTTCGCATCTCGGATGCCTGGTGAATTATCGCAAGGACAGGCGCGAGTTCCTTTGCCCCTGCCACGGCGGACGGTACGAGCTCAGCGGGAAGCATATCGCCGGGCCGCCGCCGGCGCCGCTCACCCGGTTTCCGGTTAAAGTGGAGAAGGGCGTGGTGCTGGTGGGGATCAAAGTGTAATGCGAATTTTTTACCGCAGGACGCGGAGGAAAAACGCGAATTGCGTGGAAAGATGAAGCTTCTCGACTATCTCAACGACCGTCTCGGCTTCACGAACAGGCACCGCCGGGTGATGGACAGGCCGGTGCCTGCGTGGATCAATTACTTCTCCTGCTTCGGCGGCATCACCTTCACGCTGTTCATCGTGCTCGTCCTGACCGGCCTGCTCCTCTCCGTGCACTATACGCCGTCCGAAGGAGAAGCGTACAAGAGCATTCAGCGATTGAACGGTGAGGCGCCCCTGGGCCTCCTGCTCCGCGGCGCCCACCACTGGGCCGCGAACCTTATGGTCGTGATGATCGTGCTGCACATGCTCCGGGTGTTCATTGCGGGCGCCTACAAAAATCCGCGCGAACTCAACTGGGTCGCCGGCTCGTTCCTCCTGCTCCTGACGCTGGGCTTCGGGTTCACGGGGTACCTCCTGCCCTGGGACCAGAAGGCATACTGGGCCACGGTGGTGGGCACGAATATGATCGGCTCGGTCCCGCTCGCCGGGCATTTTCTGGCCTCCTTCCTGCGCGGCGGCGCCGACGTGGCGGGACAGACGCTGCTCCGCTTCTACAGCCTCCATGTCCTGTGGCTCCCGATGTTTACGGCGTTTTTTTTGTGGCTCCATTTTCACGTGATACGGAGGGTGGGGATCTCGGGAGGAATGTAGAGAATTGCGGATTGCGGAGTGCGGAATGCGGATTGAAGAGGCAAAACAGAAAAAATTCTTTCCCTATTTTCTTTTCGAGATCACGGTCGCGGCGCTGTTCACGGTCGAGGCCGTGCTGATCCTGGCAGCCCTGTTTCCGCCCGCCATCGGCAGAGAAATCGATTTTTCCGCTCAGTACAGCCCCAGGCCGGAATGGTACTTCCTCTTCCTGTACCAGCTCACGAAATATTTTCCCGGCAGATGGACCTTCGTAGGCGCTGTCCTGCTGCCGGGGCTTGCCTTCTCGGTCCTTCTTCTGGCGCCGTTCCTGGACCACGGCAAAGAGACATCGCTCCACCGCAGGCGGGCGGCCGCCGTTACCGGTTTCGGCCTGCTGGCGGCGATCGTGTCCCTGACGATACTCTCACTGCTATAAGAGAACTATAACGTCTTATAATTATCTTAAATAAGCAATCGGTGTTTCTAACTTCCGCGACTACGAAAACGTGTATTGACAGAGTGGACGCTTTTTGTTAAGGTAATGTACTCTTGAGGAGAACGGGCTCTCGTTTTAATAGTAGAGAAGAGAACAGAGTTTGCCGGCACGCTCAGCAAAAAAAACACATTCAAAGAGCGGTCAGCACGCGGCTGACACTATTTTTAAGGAGGAAATAATCATGGCACTCAAAGACTCGGCACCAGATCAGACACTGGACACACTCGGCAGGGTATGTCCCTATCCGCTCCTTTTGACGAAGAAGGCGCTGGAGAAACTTGGAAGCGGCCAGATGCTGAAAGTTCTGTGCGACGCGCCCGCCTCAGCGGAGGACAGCATCCCCCGCTACTGTGAGAAGAACAAATTCAGCTTCGAATCCGTGAAGCTCGATGACAAGGGGTACTGGGAGCTGTACATCAAGAAGGGCTGATCGCAGCAAACCGGTATTATCCGGCCGAGAAGCGCGAAATGGGGTGCGCTTCATAAAGCGGCACGGAATACCTTAAATTTGAGGGGGAACAAGGAGGGGGAGCATGGATTCTACATTGGCATTTGTTGTGTCCGGCCTGCTCGTGGGCGGGGCGCTCGGCTTTGTTCTGCAGCGCGGCCGCTTTTGCGTGAACTCGGCATACCGCGAAGTGCTCTTCAAGGACTATACGATGCTCCGCGCGTATGTCATTGCCGTGGTGGTCACGATAATCGGCGCAAACCTGTTCGAGGACATGGGATGGCTCCGGCAGGCCGATGAGACCGGGGCCATGGTGGCGGGGACGCTCTACCGCCAGTCCTTTGTGCCCTGGGCGAACATCATCGGAGGGTATATCTTCGGCATGGGCATCGTGCTCGCCGGCGGCTGCGGGAGCGGCATCCTGTACCGCGTGGGTGAGGGCAACCTGGCATACGTGGTTGCGGTGTTCGGGTTCTTTTTCGGCATTGCCATGACGAATTTCGGCATCCTGAAGCCGGTCTTCGAAACCCTGACATCCTATCAGGTGTTCGTGGGCGAGGAGGAGGTCCCGACGCTCTACAACATTATCGGCGTGAACAAGTGGATCATCATCGCCGTGATCACGGCGGCGGCGATACCGTTTGTGTTCAAGGACAATCCGTTCCAGAAGGCCAAGAAAGGTTATTCGTGGTCCCTCGTGGGACTTCTGGTCGGCATTGTCGCCGTGGCGGCATTCTGGGCTTCATCATATTTCGGCGGGAACGCCAGGGGGCTGTCGTTCACCGGCCCGCTCCGGGAGCTTTTCCTCGCCGTGACCATGGGTGATTCCAAGGCGAGACCCGCGTTGATCCAGAGCAAGTCATTGCTCGGGGCGAACTTCTCCTGGAGCTCGCTCTATGTGCTGGCTGTCCCGTTCGGCGCTTATCTCAGCGGGAAACTGCTGAACGAGGTCAAGCTCAAGGTGCCGCCTGCCGATGAACTTTTCAAAGTGCTTCTCGGCGGCATCATCATGGGGATCGGCGCGCAGATCGCCGGCGGCTGCAACATCGGCCAGGGGCTGACCGGCGTGTCAACGCTCGCGGTGTCGAGCTGGGTGGCCAATTCATTCACCATCCTGGGCAACTGGACCATGGTCTATTTTCTGCTCATCCGGCCGATGAAGGATTAACGAAAGAGTTCACGAAGCCGGGCGGAATCTTTCTGCCCGGCTTTATTTTTTAGAGGTAAACGAATAGCCGTGAAGACGCGAAGAGGGTAATTACCAGGTTCCAAATCTCAAATTCAGAAGAATATCCAAATTTTGAGTTTGGCAAGCTGGAATTTATTTGAAATTCGGCGCTTGTGAGTTGGAGCTTATCCGAAGGGAGGCGAGGCTAATGGCTGATATGCTGGGTATCATGGTGACGAAATATGAGAACCTGGACCACATCGCCGGCGTGGTCAAGGCGGCAAAGGCGGCGGGGCATCCCGTGACGCTCTTCATGACCGACGAGGGCGTGCGGTTCACCCGGGACCCCAAGTTCCAGGAGCTGCTCAAGGTCCCCGGCGTGGAGTTTTCGTGCTGCGACCACAGCTGCGAGCTGGTCGGCATCCACGAAAAGACCGAGGGGATCTCATACGGCAGCCAGTACAATAACGCGGGCATGCTGCACGACAGCGCGCGCATACTGGTATTCTGACACTTATCATGCACGGGAGCGAATCATGAGCGATACGAAAAAGATTGCTGTTATCGTGAGGGACCGGCAGGGCGAAGCGCTGCGCGTGGCAGGCGGGCTTACGCTGGCGGACGATACCATCGAGGTCTTCATCCTCGACCGGAAACTGGACAAGAACGACCCTGAGGTCGCGACACCGCTGGAGCTTGTGACGGACATCGAGCTCAAAGTCTATTCAAACAACGCGGAAAACGGCTCTACGACGATTTCACTCGAGGAGATGGCAAAGAAGCTCCTGGAGTACGATTTCGCCATACCCTATTGACCGGAGGCTGGACGTGAAGATACTGCATGTTTTAAAAAAGGCGCCTGATGCGTCGACCAAAAAGATCATTGAAATTCATTCCGCCGGCAACCAGGTAAAGACCATTGAGCTCTACAAAGGCGGCATCTCCTACGACAAGCTCGTCGCGGACGTGTTCGCCCACGATAAGGTTTTCTGCTGGTAAGGGGGCTGATAAGCGCACGGTCCCGGGGGGCGGGACGGCGAATGTCGATAAACCGGAAAGGGCGGGCGCGAGCGGGGGATGCCGGCGCAAGCCTTTCCAGGAATTGCCGGGCAAGCCGGAAAGAGCGGTAAGCCACGCACGAATGTTCATGGGTGCTCACGAATACCAGCGCGCTCCGGCCGGCCGAATTCGTGTCTATTCGTGTGGATTTGTGGTACAATAATTTCATCGGTTCATCGGTTGTCGAGCTCCTGCCGCCGCGGCGTAACGGGAATCGACAATAACCTTCCTCTTTCCGGAGGCCTATGAGTACGTCAGCAATCCTTTCCGGGGTTGTGCTTGGAGCGGTCTTCGGGTTTGTTCTCCAGCGGGGCCGGTTTTGCCTCAATGCCGCGTTCAGGGACGTCATCTACATCGGAAATTTCACCCTCCTTCGCGCCTATGTTCTCGCCCTCGTCATTGCCGTCATCGGATCGAATCTCCTTGAACAATTCGGGATCGTAAGCCTCGACCAGGGCAGGCAGGAATTCGCCTGGCTCGCCAATGTCCTGGGCGGGTATCTCTTCGGCGTGGGCATGGTCCTGGCCGGCGGGTGCGCGAGCGGGACTTGGTACCGCGTGGGGGAAGGGCTGGTCGGCTCGTGGATGGCCGCCCTCGGATTCATGATCGGCGCTGCGGCCATGAAAAACGGAGCGCTGGCTTCCTACAATGAACACCTGCGAGGCTTCGTCATTGCTCCCGGCATGACGCCCACGATCAACGGTCTGATCGGCGCGAACCGGTGGGTCATTGTCCTCATCATCACCGCCGCGGGTCTGGCCTTTATCCGGAGCGCCAGAACATCCTATGCTCCCGGCCGCGCGGAATACCATTGGCGCACCACCGGGATCCTTGTCGGCCTGCTCATCGTATCCGGCTGGTATGTGTCCACGCTGACTGCGGGCGCGGCAGCCGGAATTTCATTCACGGCCCCCTCGGCGGCCCTCATCGTGTCCGTTACCGCCGGGCGGGGAGGGGACTGGAGCGTGGCGCTCCTTGCCGGCGTGCCCCTCGGCGCGTTCCTGAGCGCCAGGAGGACCCATGAATTTTCATGGAGAGCGCCACGGGCGAACGTCATGGTCCAGCAGCTGTCCGGCGGCCTGATCATGGGAGCGGGCGGCATGCTCGCGGGCGGCTGCTCCATCGGCCACGGCCTGACGGGGCTTTCAGCGCTGTCTCTTGCCAGCCTGGTCTCCATGGCGTTCATCATTCTCGGGTGCTGGAGCATGGTGTACCTGCTTTTTATGAGAAACCCTTCCGGGAACTGAGGAGCGAAACTTTGCAGGCCAATCCGTACAGGAGCATTTGGCACACGGAAAAATCGGATAAACGCGGATGATGGCGGATAGAATCAAAGCTTGACGTTTGTCGCAGGGCTCACCAAGCGGGGTGTACAGTATATTGTTGCGAGAGGAGGGGGAACCATGGCCGTACTCAAAGCATTTGCAGATGTGCTGCAGGAATTACGCACGAAAAAGAAGACCGGCGCGCTCTATATCTTGGTAGCGGAGGCGAGTGAGAACCTGGTCCGGTTCTACTTCAAAGAAGGGGAGATCTGCAGTCTCTCCTACGGTCCCATCAAGGACCGGGAATGCCTCGACATCCTGGACTGCTACACTCTGGGCAAGGCGGTTTACTTTGACGGCATGAAAGCGCCGATGGAGTCCGCAAATCTTCCGAAGACCGACGTTATCATAGCCATGGTCAAGCGGAAGGGTACGCAGATCCAGACGGACTAAAGGGCCCCACTCCCCCGGTATCGATCGCTCTCATCAGGCAGGGAGAATGACGCAGCCCTGTTCATTCTCATGACCCCGCTGTATCAAAAGATACAAATATCCCGCAGCAGCGACCACGAAAAACAAACATCCCATTGATTTATCACGATTTGCAGTTCTGGCAATCGTATTGCAAATTCAGCGGGTGAGATGCAAGCTTATTGTTCTCGGAGGAAACATGTTGTGCCCCGCTTGTAACCGGACGAACGACGCTGACGCGACATTCTGCGCAGAGTGCGGCCGGCCGATCGTGAACGAACCAGCCGCAAAACCCTTGCGGTCCCGCCGGATCTATCTCTACGCACTGTTCCTTGTTCCTGTTCTTATCGGCGTCGCAGCCCTGGGCTACTACAGGTTTTTTCTGCCTGATGGTGTTGTGGCCGTGGTGAACGGCGAGGAAATAAAAAATTCCGAACTTGAAGGCGCCCTTATTCTCCTCCGGAAGACGGGGCTCGCCGGGTTCGGCCCAAAGGCGACCTCCGGTGAACAGGGGGGCAAGGAGAGGGCGCAGCTCCGGTATGAAGCGCTCGCGCAGCTGATCCAGGAACGGCTTTTGCTCCAGGAAGCGCGCAAGGCAGGTGTTCAGGTGTCCGGCGATGAAACGGCTGCCGCACTGACGGCGACGCGGGTCTCATCCGGCATGGACGAGGCGGGTTTCCGCGCCTATGCCGTCGCCCGGTACGGCAGCGCAGGCGCACTCGAACAGATGATCGCCAAAAGCCTTATGATCAACAAGCTCCTCTCCGGGAAGGCGGCCGTGGGTACATCCGATCCGTCCGCGGCCCGCTCCGCGGTGTCCGCGTGGTTCGAAGGCGTGTCCCGAAGGGCCGTGGTGCGCGTTTCGATCGCCGAGCAGTGGTCAGGCGCGGGATGCTGTTGCTGCGCAGGAGGCCCGGGAAAACAGGCAGGAGACGTTTCCGGTACGAGAATGGAAAGATAACAGGGATGTAAAAGAAGCAATCCGCACCCACCGCTGCACACGAAAAAGAAGCGCGAAAATATTGTTGACAGGGTGTATAGGATAAAATAATAAATCCGATTCTATCCTGTTATCCTGTCTAAAAACGGAGGATACCATGAAGACCTGCAGCAAATGCGGCGCCGCGATAAAAGACGGCGCGAGTTTCTGTAAACACTGCGGCGCAGAGCTGTCGAGGCCCGATGCGGCGCTTGACCGTAAAAAGGCACGCGTGCTCGCCGAGGAAAAAACCTGGCTCAAACCGGCCATCATTGCGCTCGGCGTCCTGTTCCTGGCGCTCGCGGGCTGGGTGCTCTACCATACCGTCGGCGGAGCAGAGTCATCGGTCCCCTCGAACGGCATGTCCGCTCGCGCCGGCGCCCCTGTGCGAAACGAGTACGTCCGGGTAACAAGCACGAACGGCGAGGTGAGTGTCCCCCTTCCCGGGCCGCAAGACGGCAGCGCCCGCTTTTACGCCTATCCCGTCGGAGGCAAGGAGATAAAGTTCTTTCTGCTCCGCGCCGCCGACGGCGCCGTCCGGGCGGCCCTCGACGCCTGCAACGCCTGCTATCATGCAAAGCTCGGCTATCATCAGAACGGCGATCTCATGGTCTGCAACAACTGCGGCATGGCGTTCAAGTCAACGGACATTGAGAAGGTCGCCGGCGGATGTAATCCCATCCCGGTCCGGAAAAATGCGGACGGAGGGACCGTGGTGCTCAAGGCGCGGGACCTGGAGGCCGGGGCGAAGTATTTCTGAATGCGGGATAGAGCAGAGAGCAGAGAGCAGAGGGCAGAGGGCAGAGGGCAGAGGGCAGAGGGCAAAAGCATTAATTTCACCATGCGCCATGCCCTATGCACCATGCCCTATTCGCCATGCCCCATGCTGACGGCAACGCGGTTGCCTTGGTCCAAAGGTGAGGAAGCATGAGACTGATCGATATTGCAATCAACAATGTCCGTCGTAAAAAGGGGAGGACCTTCTTCCTCGTTTCGGGTCTTGCCCTGGGCATCGGCGCGGCCGTGGCCCTCACTGCGGTGGGCGACGCCATGAACCGGGAGGTGATGCATGCCATGGATGAATTTGGCGCAAACATCCTGGTCCTGCCGGCGACGGAGGATCTGCCGCTCTCCTACGGCGGGCTTACCGTGTCCGCCGTGAACACCGGCGGCAGGATGCTGACCTCGGACGACGCGGCAAAGATCCGCACCGTCAAGAACGCCATGAACATCAGCACCATCGCGCCCAAGCTGCTCGTCGTGTCCAAGATTGCAAACAGGCGGGTGCTCGTTGCGGGTGTTGACTTCCCGTCTGAATTCAAACTGAAGAAGTGGTGGCGGCTCTCAGCCGGGCTCAGACCCGCGGGCCCGGGGGACGTTCTTCTCGGCAAGGACGCGGCCGCCGCGCTCGGCCTCTCACCGGGCGGTGATATTTCCCTCGGCAACACGAAGCGCCGTGTTGCCGGCGTGCTGGACCGTACCGGGTCCCAGGATGACGGCCTGGTCTTCGCGGACATCGCCTGGGTGCAGGACCATTTTCGCCGGGGCAGGGCAATAAGTCTCATCGAGCTTTCGGCGCTGTGCAGCGGCTGCCCCATCGACGAGCTCGCGGCGCAGATATCCGCCGTTGTTCCCGGCTCGAAGGTGGTGGCGGTGAAGGAGACGGTGGAGCTCAAGATGCAGGCCATGCACTATTTCCACAGGTTCTCCCTGGGCATATCGGGGCTGCTGCTCATCGTGGCCGGGATGATCATCTTCTTCGCCATGACCGCGTCCGTCAAGGAGCGGGTGAACGAGATCGGTCTGTTCCGGGCCGTCGGCTTCCGCACGGGCCACATCATCGCCGTGCTTCTTACCGAGGCGTTTCTCGTGAGCCTGCTGGCCGGCGCTACGGGGTACCTCATAGGCATCATCAGCCCGCGGTTCATTGCGCCCTACCTCATGAGCGTGTATAACCTGACCTTCACCTTCGATCCGGTCCTGGCCGTCGGCGCCCTTGTGTCGTCGGTCCTCGTGGGACTTGCCGCGAGCGTGTATCCCGCGGTCCGGGCCAGCCGGCTCGATCCCGTGGAGGCGCTGAGGACGTTGTAAAGGGCAGGGGTCAGAGGGCAGGGGTCAGAGGGAAGAGGGAAGAGGGAAGAGGGAAGAGGGAAGAGGGAAGAGGGAAGAGGGAGAAACTCTATGCGCCATGCGCTATGCTCTATGCGGAATTTGCGGGAGTTAATATGTCATTGATCCAGCTTTCTAATGTCACCAAAGCCTACCGGACCGGCGAGGAAGAGTACGTTGCCCTGAACAACATCTCGCTGAACATAGGCTCAGGAGAATTCGCGGCGATCATGGGCCCATCGGGCTCGGGCAAGAGCACCCTGCTGGCGCTCCTGGGCGGCCTGGGCCGCGCGTCCTCAGGCTCCCTTACCGTCGACGGCATCGAACTGGGCGGCCTTGGACCGAACAAGCTGGCGGATTTCCGGAGAGAGTACGTGGGCTTCGTGTTCCAGTCCTTCTACCTCGTGCCCTACCTCACGGCCCTCGAAAACGTCATGCTCCCGCTCACGGTGCAGCCGGGCCTGAACGGCACGGCCAACGATGCGGCGACAGAGGCCCTCCGCACCGTGGGGCTTGAAACCAAGGCGGGCAGGCTGCCTTCGCAGCTCTCGGGCGGAGAGCAGGAGCGAGTGGCCATTGCCCGGGCCCTGGTAAACCGGCCGCCGCTTATCCTGGCAGACGAGCCCACGGGGAACCTCGATACGAAAACGGGAGACCGCGTCCTCGACCTGTTAGGAGGACTGCATGGAAAGGGCCATACCATCGTGATGGTAACGCACAACGTGGAGAATGCAAAACGGGCGGGGAGGATTATTGAGATCAGGGACGGGGAGGTTGTGTGAATGTAGAATACGGTAACGTCGAAGGGTGACGAAGCCCGTATCGTGTATCGGCAACGTCTTAAAGACGAACGACGAACAACGCAACCGAAACGGGCCTCGTAACCGTTAAAGTACTTTACAGACTGACATCTTGAATTTTGAGTCAAGTTTTTACCACG
>CAKKPG010000171.1 GCA_919901555.1 Nitrospiria bacterium
ATCTCGGGATTGTTCAGCTTTTCCTTGGTCTGGCCCTGGAACTGGGGGTTCTTGACGAGGATGCTCACGATGCCGTACAGCCCTTCGTACACGTCTTCGGGCGCGATGGCCTTGATGTTCTTGGGGATGAGGTTTTTGCGCTCGGCATAGGCCCGCACCGCCTTGGTGAGGGCGGTCCTGACCGCCAGCTCGTGGGTGCCGCCGTCGGAGGTGTTGATGGAGTTCGCGTAGGAGTGGATCTCGGTGTCCGTCGAAGTGGTCCAATGCATGGCGCACTCGATCTTGAAGTCGTCCTCCTTCTCAAGGTAGAACGGCTCCGGGTTCACCAGGCTCGTTCCCTGCACAATGCGCTTGATGTAGTCCTGGATGCCGTTGTCGTACTTGAAGGTGACGGATTTCTCCTTGTCGCGGGGGTTCTCGATGGTGATCTTGAGCCCTTTATTCAGGAACGCCTTGCTCTCGGAGACATCGAGGACGTTCTTGTAATTGAAATGGGTCTTGGAAAAGATGTCCGGATCAGGCCGGAAATAAATGGATGTTCCGTGCGCCTTCGTCGGCTTTCCCTTCTTGAGATTGCCCTTGGGCTTGCCGCGGGAGAACTCCTGCGTCCACTCATAGCCGTCGCGCCAGACCGTGGCGGTGAATATCTCGGACAGGGCGTTCACGACGGACGCGCCCACGCCGTGGAGGCCGCCCGAGGACTTGTACGCCCCATGGTCGAATTTGCCGCCTGCGTGAAGGGTGCAGAGGATCGTCTCGATGGCAGGGCGTTTCGTTTTCGGATGGATGTCCACGGGGATGCCGCGGCCGTTGTCCACAACGGTGACGCCGCCGTCCTTCTCGATGGTAAGCGTGATCGCCGTGCAGTAGCCGTTCAACGCCTCGTCCACGGCGTTGTCCAGCGTCTCCCAGACAAGATGATGGAGCCCCCGCACGTCCGTGGACCCGATGTACATGGCCGGCCGCTTCCGGACCGGCTCCAGCCCTTCGAGGACGGTGATGTCTTTTGCGGTATAGGTCGTTGCCAAAACAAACCTCCTGTCCGGACAAGCCGGAATCAATGCTTTTGACAGGATAGAGGGGATACGGGATAACAGCGGATTAAAAGTCTTAACAGCTTGTTGATCCTGTCAATCCTGTCGAAATCAGGTTTCCTTTTCCGGTTGCGGATTATAAATCATGAGGGGGGATAAAGCAATATGAAGTTTTGATCAACCGTGTTGAACCATGTTGACCGGCGGAGATAAGGGGAACAATGAACAACATGACAGAGGTAATAAAAAAAGCAGACCCCGGATTTTCAGGGCCTGCTTTTCTAATGTGTGGTCAGGCTTAAAGCTTTACTACGTTGGCTGCCTTGGGGCCTTTGGGCGAGTCGACAACGTCGAACGTCACATCCTGCCCTTCAGACAGGGACTTAAAGCCGCTGTCCTGAATGTCTCCGAAGTGAACGAAAACATCTCCGCCGTCTTCACGGGAAATGAATCCAAAACCCTTGGAATCATTGAACCACTTCACGGTTCCTTTTGACATGGTGAGCTACCTCCTTTTCGTGAAATTGAAGATGACGGAAATGAAATAAAAAAAGCCGCAAAGCCAAAAGTCTTTGCGGTCTCCCATACAAATAACTTCCGAAACTTCAGATGTCATATTCCCACATGCGCGCTCATAAGTCAAGCTTTATTATTGCCGGGCCGGCGCATACGAAGGAAAAACCAGTGTAACTGCTCAGGCCTGCCGCTCCGCACAGGCGCAAAAAAGCGCGCCGTGACCATCATGGCAGCGACACCTCGAAGCGCCCGCGGTAACCGGACATTTCTATTTTGGCTTGACAGAGAGTCATAGAGTCATGAAAGGCTTGACATTTTCCCTCTTAGTTGTTAAGTTACAGGGCTCTTGCAGATCTATCCACGGACCATCGGCCGGGGGCCACGAGGGCAGGAAAAAAAAGAACAATGGACTACACGGACGAAATACGGAAACGGCGGACCTTCGCCATCATCAGCCATCCCGACGCGGGCAAGACCACGCTCACCGAGAAATTTCTGCTCTTCAGCGGCGCGATTCAGGTGGCGGGCGCGGTGAAGTCCAACAAGATCCGGAAGAGCACGGCCTCGGACTTCATGGACATCGAACGCCAGCGCGGCATCTCCGTGGCCACGTCGGTCTTGGGCTTCGACTACAACGGACTCAAGATCAACCTCCTCGACACGCCGGGCCACAAGGACTTTGCCGAGGACACCTACCGCACGCTCACGGCCGTGGACAGCGTGATCCTCGTGGTCGACTGCGTCAAGGGCGTTGAAGAGCAGACCGAGAGGCTCATGGAGGTCTGCCGCATGCGGAACACGCCGGTCATCATATTCGTGAACAAGCTCGACCGCGAGGGGAAGAACCCTTTTGAGCTTCTGGACGAGCTCGAAACGAAGCTGAACATCAAGGTACAGCCGCTCTCCTGGCCCATCAGCATGGGTACGTCCTTCAAGGGCGTGTACAATCTGTATAATAGCAGCCTCTACCTCTTCCGCCCCGGCGGCGTCACCGTGGCCGACGACGTGCTTGCGATCAAAGGACTTGATGATCCGGTCCTTGACCAGCAGCTCGGCGATTATGCGGTGAAACTGAAAGAGGACGTGGAGTTGATCACGGGAACCCACGATCCCTTTGATGCCAATGCTTATCTGCGCGGTGAACTTGCGCCGGTCTTCTTCGGGAGCGCCATTAACAATTTCGGCGTCAAGGAGCTCCTCGACACCTTTACCGAGATCGCGCCCACGCCCGGAAGCAGGCCCACGGACCAGCGCACGGTCAGCTCGGACGAGAAGAATTTCACCGGCTTCGTGTTCAAGATCCACGCGAACCTCGACCCCCGCCATCGCGACCGCATCGCCTTCATCCGCGTCTGCTCCGGCAAGTTCGAGCGGAACAAAATGTTCCATCACGTCCGTATGGGGAAAAACATACGCTTCACCAGCCCGGCAAGTTTTCTGGGAGCGCGGAAAAGCATTGTGGATGAGGCTTTTCCCGGAGACGTGATCGGCCTGTACGACACGGGGAACTTCAAGATCGGCGACACGCTCACGGAAGGCGAGAAGCTCATGTTCCAGGGCATCCCGACCTTTTCTCCGGAGGTGTTCAAGGAGCTGGTGAACCTCGACCCGTCGAAATCGAAACAGCTTACCAAGGGCATCGAACAGCTCACCGACGAAGGCGTGGCCCAGCTCTTCACCCAGCAGCAGGGGAACCGGAAGATCGTCGGCACCGTGGGCGTCCTGCAGTTCGACGTGCTCCAGTACCGCCTGGAGCACGAGTACGGGGCGCGCTGCCGGTTCGAGACCATGGCCATTCACAAGGCCTGCTGGGTCACCGCCGATGATGAGCGGAGTATGGAGAAGTTCTGCCGGTTCAAAGCGGACCGCATTGCCACGGACAAGGACGGCAACCTCGTGTTCCTGGCCGAGTCCGCCTGGGTCCTCAAGACCATGATCGAAGCCAACCCCGAGATCACCTTTCATTTCACCTCGGAGTTCAAGCGGGAGATGCAGGTGTGATCCCGCCCGGGACGGACCATGCGGGCCCCATCTTTCCCTTACACGGACAAACCGGAACCAGATATGCCGTGAAGACAGGTCGGCACGAAGTCGGGTGAATGCAAAATGCAGAGTGCAAAATGCAAAAGTCAAAATGAAGGAATATAAATCATGGCCTGGGGCCAAATCACAATTTTGCACTTTGCATTTTGAAATTTGACTTTTGCATTTTCTTTCTGTC
>CAKKPG010000172.1 GCA_919901555.1 Nitrospiria bacterium
GCCCCGCAGATCATGGTAAAACCACGTATCCCAAAGCAGGCACGTGCGAAGCGTAAGTGCTGCGGGGACAGGACGGATATCCTTGTGCAGCCATTGCCCAATGTGCACGCTTGTGCGGCAGAGCGAAAGGGCCGCTGCCCCCGTAACTGAAGGAATACATAAATTTGCACTTTTCAATTTACAATTTCCAATTTTCAATTCCGCTTTATGCGGGTTAGGTACAGAGAGTGGTGAATCATCGCGTAATTTCCCATCACTTCGCGATGATCTTTTCGATGTTCTTGGTAAGTTCTTTATACGTGGCACAGCCGATGATCCTTTTTTCGAACTTCCCGCCTTTGGAGAAGAAAAAGGCCTGCGGAATCGCCCTTACGCCCAGCGTATCGGCGATGCCGTTGTCCTTCGCCACCGGGTAGGTGATCTTGTAGGTCTCCATGAATTCCCTGGCCTCGTCATCCGTGCTTCCGCCGAGAACGCAGAGGAACTGCACGCCCTTGTCCTTGTATGCAAGGTACGCCTTCTGGACCTCGGGCGCTTCACTCCTGCACTCAGGGCACCAGGCAGCGCCGATGGTGAGCACGAGCGGAGCGCTTTTAAGCGCGGCGGAGTCAAGGATTTTTCCATCGAGGGTGGTGAACGTCAGGTTGTCAGGGAAGTCCTTTGTCTGGGCGGCGTACAAGGAAACTACGAGTGAAAACACAAGGACACCGATAAAAAACAATTGCTTCATGACATCCTCCCCTGGGCATCGGATAAGGCTATCAGCGAGACGGCGCCCAAGTCTTTGCACTCACTTGAGTGAATACGTAATCAGCCGCGAGCCGGGCTTTGAGAATGCGCCGCCCTTTGTTGCCACCAGCGCGGCGATCCGGGCCCCTCCCCCGGTTTGCCGCACCATCTGCAAATCAAGCACGGCCCCCGGCGCCTGCCGGATTGCGGCCTTTTGTTCCAGCCGGGCGCCGGTCCACTCCATGGCATAGACCTCCGACTCCTTCGCGGTTGTAAATACCGTTGCGCCCGTATTTCTCGGAATGATGAGCTCGTCCTTTCCGTCGCCGTCGATGTCAACGGCGAACATCCTCCCCTTGATGGACACTTTCTGCTCAACGTTGTAGATGTCGGCCGAGGACTCCACGGCCGCGGTCTCCGTCCCGCCGTAGCGCTCCTGGCTCTCCCAGACAAGGGTTTCGCGGGAATAAACGCGCAAGTGATTCTTTTCACTGAGCGCCACGATAAGCGGATGGGCCTCGCCGAATTCAGCGACGACGAACCCGTAGAGATTGACGTCCTTCGGAAGGGGAAAGTCGCCGACCGCGGCGTACTTATCGCCTGACCAGGAGTACTGTTTCGTTGCCTTGCCGAAAAACCGCTTCTCGTCGAATTCCTGCCCGATCAGGACCGGTCCCCTGCCGGGATAGTGGAGTATTCGCAGGAAAACCGGCATCTCCGCGATCGGGCGATAGGTCCCGTTCCGCTCCTCGTAGACAACGGACAAGGCTTTGCTGTTTCTCAAGAACGTGACGAATATCTCCGGTCTCCCGTTACCGTTCACGTCCGCCGCGTCGAGATAGAGGTGTTTTCCTTCTCCCGCTTCAGCCGGGGACTGGATCCAAACCTTAAGCCATGTTGAGGACTCGAGCCGGTAAATATGAAGTCTTTCTCCGTCGGAGAACACGTATTCGGTCTTCCCGTCGCCGTCGAGACCGGCCAGGGCAAAGTATCTCGCCGCAAGGGGAAGGTCTGGCGCGTTCACCCCCTTGTCGCCTGCAGAAGCAACGAGAGGACCGGCCTCTCCGCCGGCCGCAACGGCCTTCGGACCGGAGCTGAGGAGGGCCACGAACGTAATCGGAGGGTTTGAACCGGCAGTATGGAATATCCTGGCAATAATCAGCAGTTTCCCATCAGAGGGGTATGCCCTGACCGCGATCACCTCGTCAAGATCAAAGGCCTTTCCCACGTCTCTGATGAGGGACGGTCCGCTCTGCTGCTTGTCCCTGAGAAAAGCCGCGACCTTCTCAGCCTCAAGAACATCGAACCTGTTGAGCGCGGCCAATTGTCGGGCAAGCTCCGAGACCATATCGGTCCGGCTTATCTTGACGGGAATAATTGCCAGCCTGGTCTTTTTCACGGCAGCCTTGGGCAGGCCTTTTCCAACACCCTGCGTTCCGGGAACGTGAGAAACAATCGCAGCGGCAAGCGCTTCGATGGACGCATATTCTTCCACGTCGATGGGCTTATCTGCCGCGGAAACAGGGGCGATGAGCGCTGTAAACAGCAACAATGCGGCCGATATTTTTTTCATATTTCCCTTCACCGTATTGTGCCGTCGTAAAGCGGAACACTCTCCAACATTGATGCATTCGTAAAAAGTCAAAATCCACCGCTGAGACGCGGAGACGCAGAGAAAAAGATATTCAAGATGAATAGGTTTCCTCCGCGCCCTCTGCGGCTCTGCGGTTAACTCCGTCTTATTACGATATTGTCAACATTAACATAAAGAAAAACCTCGCGCAAGAACAAAAACCCCGGAAGGGTGGTCCCCTCCGGGGTTCGCGCTCACTTCATCTCTACGCAATGGATTAAACGGCGTCACTATAGAGCCTGTTGCACAAACCCACGATTCGTCACCCTGAGCGAAGCGAAGGGTCTCGCAACTATCTGGAAATACGAGATTCTTCACTGCGTTCAGAATGACAAACAGTGCTGATTTGGCATTTGTGCAACAGGCTCTATATTATTTTCTGAGAAATATCTGCAATATGGCCGTCAGCGAAGCCAATTGGCCGATCCAGAAGAGAAACATCCATTTAATTATGTCGGCCTTCAGATTTGCAAGGTCCACTTTTGTTGCGAGTATATCCTCTTTACCCGCGCCTTTTTTATCAGATTCCGCTGCCATGCTATGAATGCTTGTGCTTCTTTTCTTCTCGTCTGATATACAAGTACAGAACTAACAGGGCCAAGCTGCCGCCGCCGAAAAGTATAATTGCACTTAATGTCATATTATCCATCGGCCTCCTCCTTCACTCGCTCAATTCTCATTGCAAGCCAAAATGCGAACATCGAGAAAAAAATCCCGGCCACCATAAACAACCAGTTAAACTTCTCAGAAACAAACTGCCCGACTACCAACGCCGTAAATGAATATTTCCCGATGTCATATATCGCCCTTGCCAGGTTCTCGTATTTCTTCATATTTCAAATTTATCATAACTCCATACCCAAAGCAAGAACAAAAACCCCGGAAGGGTTGGCCCCTCCGGGGCAAAGGCGCGCCTTCACAATATTCGGTGCGACATCATTTCCCCTCCCTCGATGGGAGGGGATAAAGGGGAGGGTGAAGTATCCGGCATCCTTGCACTTCACCCCCACCCAACCTCCCCCATCAAGGGGGAGGCAACTACGCGGTGACACGAGCTACAGGGAATTACCAGTTAGAAATAGAAATTCGCGCTCACGCCCACGGTCCGGGTGCCGAAGTAGGTGTAGTCGGCATTGGTATTATTATTCTCCACCGTGCCGAAGCCGATACCGATGCTGCCTTCCATGCTGAACTGCTTGCTGAAGAAGTATTCGCCTCCAAACTCGCCCATAAGGTCGATCGCATCCTCATCTGTCCCGGAGGTCGTGTCCTCACGGGTTTCGTAGGAAATCCTTCCCCCGACAAAGGGAGCAAAGTCGCCTGTTCCGAGATATTTCCGAAGGCCGACCTGGAAGCTGAAGACGTTCACGTCATAATCGCCGGAGGTGGTCTGGAACCCGAACCCTGCGAGAAAAGCCATGTCCCGGTCGAAGAAATATTTGCCCGTGATCCTCACCAGCCCTGTATCGCCGAAAGCGCTGTTGCCCATCCCCACGTTGATGCCCTTGGCGCCGGCGTTCATTGCCCCTGCCGCCGAGGCGCTGCCGGCCAGACCCATGACCATTACCAGTGTAACTGCGACAATAACAAGCTTTTTCATTTTCTGTTCCCCCCGTTTGATTATTTCTGTTGAAATGGAGCATGATGAATCGGAGATGGGGAGAATGGGAGAAACGGTGATATACTTCTCCCATTCGCCGATTCCCCGTTTCACCGATTCATACACTTCCGTAAAAAGGATATACGTGGTTGCATCTTTCCGCTACTCTCTTGGTACAAAAATCCCCGGGGGATTTCTCCACCGGGGGGTTGATTTTTAATTCACGATTCAAAGTTCAAGATGCGCTTAGAACTGCACCTGTACCTGGACCGTGAGGGTATCCGTGTCCACTCCTGTGCCATCGAAATCCTTCATCGCGTATTCGACGCCGACCTTGGCATCGTGGCCGCTGATGAGGTAATTCACACCCGCAAGGATCTTGGTGTAGTCGGCATTTGCAGTACCATCAGCATCCCAGCTCTCGTAGCGGACCGCGGGTTGAATCTTATCGAGCGCATAAGCGGCCTCCACGTACCAGCCGGACGGCGAATCGCCAGTAGCAGCACCAGTGTCGTAATCATACATGAAATACGCAGCTTCCAGCGTCATGTTGTTGGCATCGTAGAAACCGTCGACCGTGGTCGCGGTGTAGGTCTGAGTGCCGGCGCTATTGTCCTGCGTAAAATAGCCCACGCCGACGTTCGCCACCTTGGCCTTGCCAAGATAGCAGCCCGGGCAGGTGTAGCCCTTTTCAGGATCCATGAAGTTCAGGACCACGCGGGCGGACATGCCGATTTCATTGCTGGCGGCAGGCGCATAACTGCCGTCCGAGACGCCCACGTTGTAGCGGATCATTCCGTTTGCCAGGTCACCCCAGACAGTGACGCCGCCGACGCGCCAGCCGGCGAGACCGCTGCTCACGTATCCAGTGGCGCCGACTTCAGGAGAGTTGATCAAAATATACTGATAGGAATCCTGGAGCCCGATGCGGGAAAAAGCCATACGGTAGATGCCGGTGTTGATCTTGAACTCTTTTGCAAGATCGAACTGGACCAGGGCATCAGATGCCCTGCCGCCACCAGCGCCGACAGCGCCGCTTACTGCGAAGTCGTAGTTGAATCCGAACTTCACCGTATTGGTCACCTGGCCCGCGAAGTAGATACGACCTTCGCCGAGACCCACAACCACCTTATCCGTGCCGGGGTTGCTCGCCGAATACTGGATCCGCGCCTTTGCGCCGAACTTCGAGAAGGTGTCGTCGTCGATCTTCAGGTCGACACCGGCGAAGGCGCTGACGCTAAAGAGCGTCATTGCTGCTATTACCATTAATGCCAGAAACTTTTTCATCGTTCATCCTCCCTCATGTGGTTTTGTTCCGGGCCAAGCCGGAACTGTTTGTCACGCTGTTAGTTCCGAATCTGAAACGATGCTGCCTGTTTCCGAGCCGTAGCGCCCGCATTTATTGCGGGCGTAAACCCTCCCGCCGGGGATAAACCCCGACGCTGCGATATTGAATTTCTCATCCCCTCCTTTCTTTCTGGAATGCAAAACTACTAAATTTTAGCCACGAACGAACACGAACGTTCACGAAATTAAAAAAACCGGGTTAAAAACCACAAACAAACACAGGAAATCTAATAGTTTAGCCGCGAATGAGCACGAATGTTCACGAAATTGAAATCATAACAAAAGTTTTTTATTCGCGCCTGTTCGTGTAATTTCGCGGCGGAAATCGCTCTTTATTTAACCAGTCTTTCGTATTCGAGTCTGTCCTTTCCAAAGTTAAGGATGATTGCCAACTGCATGCCCGTTGCTTTTAAATAGTTCAATGCTTGAGCCCTGTGTGCGTCGATAATTTTCTCTGCAGTTTTGATCTCTAAAATAATTTTATCCTCAACCAAGATATCAGCGAAATATTCTCCCGCCGATTCTCCTAAAAACTTGACCGCAATCGGCGCCTGCTGTATTGCCCGAATCCCTTCCCGCCGGAGCAATATCATCAGAGCATTTTCATACACTTTTTCCAAAAAACCGTAACCAAGCTCTTTATACACCTGAATAGCCAGCCCAACAATCTTATAAGACAAATCCTTAAACAGTATTTTCTCTTCTTTCATTCGTGTCCATTCGTGTCCATTCGTGGCTAATATTATTCTTCTTTAAACTTGTATTTCGTGGCTAAACTAAAACGGCTTCGCGAACATCTCCTCTACCTTCGCCTCAAACGCCGGAAGCACTCTCGAGGTGACGGTGTTGCCGTCGCCGAAGAGGCCGTGCAGTTCGTAGTACACGGTCTTGTTCCTGGCGGCCCCTTCCCAGGGGAGCCCGCGCCGGAGGGCATAGACCTCCACGGTCTCCGTCTGGGGGTCCGCGAGCCAGTATTCCTTGACGCCGTATTTGGCGTAGAGCTTCATCTTGAGCTCACGGTCGCGGGCCGCGTCGCGGGGAGACAGCACTTCGACCACGAGGTCGGGGGCGCCGTGGATATTCTTGCGGATGATGGAGTAACGCTCGCGGGATATATAGATGATGTCGGGAAGCACGATGTCTTCGTCGGAAAGGATGACGTCGAGGGGGCCCTGGAGCACCACGCCGGGCTTGAGCAGGCCCACGTGGCGGTCGAGAAGCCTGAGGAGGTTCTTGACGACGAGCTGGTGCCCGTAGCCGGGAGAGGGCTCCCGGATGAGGTCGCCGTCGATGATCTCGGCGCGCCTTTCATCGGGCACGAGGAGGTAATCGTGATATGTAAATCTGACAGTGGATGTCATAATTTTTTGGAGCAACCACTCATTTGCAGAGTTACACGGTACACTGATTACACAAAACAAATTACACGGTATTCCTGGGCGCTTGGTTCGGAAAGAGATGGAAACTTGGTGAAAAATATAGCAAAGATAACCTGCTAAGTCAAGGGCTTTCTCTCTTTTTAAAAATAGGCCGTAATTTCGGGGTTGCTGTTTAATGAAACTTCTGGTACATTTGCATGGTTGCATGGAACCAGTCAGAATTTCTATACAAGGAGGGTAAGGGGTATGATGCTGAAGAAGATGTATTATCTGCCGGGACTTGTAGTGGTTTTCGCATCCTTGCTGGTAAGCGATGCTCTTGCCAGGCAGGACGCCGCCGCGCCGAAATCCGACGGCAAGAGCGCGGCCGGATCGGCACGGATAGCGGTGCAGATCGACAAGACGGAGTACGGTCAGGAGGCGACGGTGAAGATAACGGGAAAAGCGCCGAAGGGCAAGCCCGTGTTCATCGAGGTCGCCTCGGAAAAGACCGTGGCCGTCAGGCGGCTCGACAGCAAGAGGGACAAAGAGACCGGAAAGATCCCCTATATTTTCTACACGAGCGAGGACGTTCCGGCGTATTACGTTACGCTCATTCCCAAGGGCATGAGCGACAAGGTCGAGGCCCTGAAGGCCCAGAAGGACGAATGGAGCTACTCAGGGGCGCTCAAGGACCTGGGCATCGACCCGGCCGGCCTGCGTCCCGCGGCGGCCAAGGTCGAGCGGCGGAAGACCTCCATCATTGCCGTCATTGCCGGTTCCCGTGGAAAGCTCATGGAGCCCCTGGATGAGAAGGGAAGCGTCAAGTCCGTGCTGCCGTTGTACAAGTCCAGGTTCAAATCTCCCGCCAGGCTGCTGAAGCCCGTGGTGGACGCGAAGCCCGACGGCTCCTTTGAGGCGTCGCTCAAACTGCCGAAAGGCATCGCCGACGGAACGTACACCGTGACCGCATTTACCGACAAGGCCGCGAAGACCGCGACCTCCTTTACCATGGTGCTGCCCGCGGGGACGTGGTACTTCAAGCGCGCCGGCATGGCCATGAATATCTTCGGGCCCTTTATCATGGCCCTTCTCGTGACCATGCTCGGGGTGCTCATGGGCGCGGGCGGCGGCTTCATCCTGACCCCGCTCCTGCTCTGGGTCTACGGCCTGCCCCACACCATTGCCGCGGGCACCGTGCTCCCGACGGTGTTGTTCTCCCAGATGTCCGGCATCTACAATTACAACAAGATCAAGTTCATCAGCTGGAAGCTCGGGCTCACGATGGGCGCGGCCATGCTCGCCGGCGGGTTCATCGGCCCGGTGATCACCCAGCTCATCTCGCTGTCGCAGTACAAGAGCTGGTTCGGCGGCGTCCTCGTCATCCTCGCGGGGCTCATGCTCTGGCAGACCCTGCCGGCCCAGATGGCGCGGAACAAGCACGAGCAGGAGATATTGAAGCAGTTCAAGAAGAAGGCGGAGGGAGCGAAGAAAAAGTAGAACACAAGGGAAGATACGAACCGGTGAAACGGAGAAACGGTGACGCGGGGACTTTTGAGACACTTTATGTATCTTTCTCCGATTCCTCCACTCCCCGATTCTCCGGCTCGTTATAATACGCGCATGCGGCATGGGATGCGACGATAAATTACTGTTTACGGAGGAAACGTTATGATTATCAACTTCTGGGGCCGGGAGATCAAGGCCAACGTGGTGGTCGGGGCCATCGGGGCCTTTTTTGTAGCAGTGGCGTCTTCGATGTTCGGGTTCGGCGGCGGGCCGTTCATGGTGCCGCTCATGACCGTGGTTCTGGGCCTCCCTATGTACGTGGTGGTGGGAAGTTCGCTCCTCGCCATCCTGTTCAATACGCTCATGGCGACGAGTAAGAACCTTTTCTTCGAGACGGTGGACTTCAAGCTCTTTGCCATCATGGCGATAGCGGCCGTCATCGGCGGCTATCTTGGACCGCAGATCGCGAAGCGCATCAGCCCCGTCTTGGTGAAGCGCGTGGCCGTGGTGCTTCTTCTCGCCCTCGCAACACAGCTCTTCGGCTGGTGGGGGTAGATTTTTTCTCTGTTCGGAAGGAAGTATGAATCGGGGACGGGGAGAAACGGGGAAAGGGGGGACGGATTTTCTCGGCATCTCTTCTCCGATTCACCTCTTCTCCGATTCACCTCTTCACCGATTCTCTGTTTCGTCTATGGCTTGAAGGAGCATATCATGATCGATTCAATGGACCTGCTGGACGACGTGGCCTTTGCCAAGGCCATGCTCGCCAAGAAAAGCCTGAGCAATGCCGACCTCGTGTTCTCCCTGCGGAACCTGCTCAGGATGAAGTACTATCCCGTGGCGGTGAAGTTCTTTTACAAGCAGGCGGAGCTCGACGCTTTCAAGGCTGCCAAGGAGTATAAGGTGGCCGCCCACCCCTTCACCTTTTGTCACTTCCTGGCCGCATCGAGGCAGCGCGGCGATATCCTGCTCAGCGACATGAAAGGGATGGGCTGCACCAATGCCCAGTACATCTTCGGCTGGAAAGGCTATGACGAGGCCGAGGTGAAGAGCCATTTCAAGTACACGAAGGACAAGGCCCAGGCCGAGCGCTTCCTGAAAACGAAAAAGCGGCTCGACGAGGGCGTGCTCGCCTTTGCCACGGCGCCGCTCCACAAGGCGTCGTTCAAGCCCGACGTGATCCACGGCATGAGCGACGTGCTCCAGGCCTATCACCTGGGGAACGACTGGTGCGCGGCCATGGACATCCATCCCTTCGAGATGACCATGACCATGAACAGCTCGGCCTGCCACGGCGTGGCCGCCGTATTCCTGACGAAGAAGCCGAACATCACGCCCATGTGCAGCGGGAGCTACACCGCGGGCAAAACGGAGCAGGGGGAGCTCAACT
>CAKKPG010000173.1 GCA_919901555.1 Nitrospiria bacterium
TTGCCCATGAGCTTCACGGCCTCCGCCTCGGTGAGGCCCACGGAGGCGATCTCGGGCCAGGAGAAGACCGCGTGGGGAACGGTGAGGTAGTTCAAACGCGATTTCTTGCCGTGCAGGGCGTTGTGCCACACGAGCTCCGCTTCCCGGTTCGCGGCGTGGCGGAACATCTTCTTGCCGATGGCGTCGCCGAAGGACCAGATGTTCTTCTTCGTGGTCTCGAAGTGCTCGTCCACCACGATATAGCCCCGCTCGTCCGTTTTGACGCCCGTGTTCTCGACTTTCAGGATGTCCGCATTGGACTTCCTGCCTGCTGCTATGAGCAGGTGCTGCGCCGTGGTCCGGAGTTCCTTGCCGCTCTCGCGGTCCCGGCTGATGACGGTGATGCCGGCGCCGTCCTGCCGCACCTCCACGGCCTCGGTGTTTGTGTGTACCGCCATGCGGCGGCTGAGGGACGTCTTGAGAAGCTCCGAGACCTCGGGCTCTTCCTCGGGCACGAGCCGCTTGTTGCGCTGGAGGATGGTGACCTTCGCGCCCACGGCGTCGAAAAAGTGGGCGAACTCCACGGCAATGTAGCCGCCGCCGATGATGACCATGCTCTCGGGCCGCTCCCGGAGCTGGAGCGCGCTCTCATTGGTAAGGTACGGCACGGCCTCGATGCCCTTGACGGGCGGGATGAGCGGCCGTGCGCCGGTGACGAGGAAGATGGTCTTCCCCTTGAACTGTTTTCCCGTTACTTCGAGGGTATAGTCGCCGGTGAAGCGGGCCTCGCCCCCGTAAAAATCGAACTCCTCGGCCTTCCCCATCGCCTTTTGCATGCGGTCGTGGCTTTCCTTGACCGAACCGCGCATACGCTCCATGATGGCGGGGAAGTCGATCTCCGTTACCTGGGCCGCAATGCCGAGCCTTTTCGCCTCCCTGATCTCCATGATTCTATCCGCCGGATAGACGAGGATCTTGGTGGGTATTCAGCCCACATTAAGGCAGGTCCCTCCCATGGGCCCCTTGTCCACGAAGGCCAGGGACTTGTTGTGGGCCAGGGCGTCCTCGATGAGGTTCGCTCCGGCCCCGGAGCCGATGATGATGACGTCGTATTCCTTCATGATTCTCCTCCCGTTGCCTCCTCCTTGATGGGGAAGGCTCGGTGGGGGTGATGTTCTGCATGCATTTTCATCCTCCCCGTACCTCTCCCCTCAAGGGAGGGTATTTAAAAACATTGTAGCAGGTTTCCGGGTGGAGTCAATGAACATGCTTCTTTGCCTTGACTTATGGTAGGAATAACGATATAAACGTAAATAATCAGCGGTGGTGATTGCTTCCTGTAATCTACATACAGTGCAGCTGATAGCCTCGTGCAGATTACATTTCGTAATTGGAAACGCTGTCAGTATAAGCCGGGGATCGGCTTAGATAATCAAAACCTTTGAAGGATTGGCGGGCAACGCAGCGGGACAGGATAGCCGGTCCGCAGGGGAACGACGTATGACAAAGAAGAAGGCGGAGACATCACGGAGAAGGACCAGTGGCAAATCGGGCGAACCAATTTGTGACACATTGCGTCACGAATTCTATGAGGCCGTCGCTGATGTTCTCCGCGCGGCACGATCAAAGGCCTACCGCGCCATCGACTTTGCCATGGTTGAATCCTATTGGAACACTGGGCGGATGATTGTTGAGGAAGAGCAGCAAGGCAAGGAGCGGGCAGAGTATGGGGCGTATCTCCTCCGTAATTTGGCTTTGCGCCTGACCGGAGAATTCGGAAAAGGGTTCGATGAGCGCGAATTGCGCAAGATGCGCCAATTCTATGCGGTCTTTCCAATTCGGGACGCACTGCGTCCCGAATTGTCATGGACTCATTATCGCACGTTGATCCGGGTAGACAAGGAAGCCGCTCGCCTCTATTACCTTCATGAAGCCGCAGGCCAGAATTGGAGCACCCGCGTCCTGGAACGCCAGATCAATTCCCTTTACTACGAACGCCTCATGATGAGCCGCGATAAGAAGCCCGTTGTCGAGGAGATGCTGGAGAAGAACGCGCCCCTCGCTGCTACACCACGGGATTTCATCAAAGACCCTTACGTCCTCGAATTTCTCGGGCTTAAGGACAACCCCGACTTTCGTGAATCCGACCTCGAACAGGCCATCATCGGCAAACTTCAGGCGTTCATGCTTGAGCTGG
>CAKKPG010000174.1 GCA_919901555.1 Nitrospiria bacterium
AGCACCCGCTGCTCATCGGCCTTGCCCTTTGCCTCGAACGTTGCCGAGAGGCGGATGTACGCCCCGGCGTCGTCCCAGGGTACGGTGCTGATGAGCTTTTCGGTGATCAGGAACGCCGAAAACTCCTCGGCTGTGGCAAAGCGCTTTCCGTTCTTGATCCCCCTGGGCATCTTCACGTAAAGGTAGAATGTGCCTGCCGGCATCTTCGCCGAGAAGCCCATGTCCGAAAGCGTCGTTGTGAGCGCCCGGAGCCTGCGCTCGTACTTGGCCGCGATCTCGTCGGTGATCTCGGGATGGTCCAGTGCATACACACCTGCCTTCTGGATGGCTTTGAACTGGCCCGAGTCGTAGTTGTCCTTCACATTCCCGTAGCCCGCGATCACGCGCTCGTTTCCCACGACAAAGGCGAGGCGCCAGCCCGTCATGTTAAACGCCTTGGAGAGGGAGTGGATCTCAACGCCCACGTCCTTGGCGCCGGGCACGGAAAGGAACGATATCGGCTTCGAACCGAACATGAGCGCCGCGTAGGCCGCGTCGTGGACAACAATGACCTCGTTCTCTTTCGCAAAACGTACGACTTTTTCAAAAAAAGCCTTCGTCGCGCCGGCGCCGGTGGGGTTGTTCGGGTAATTAATGTAAAGAAGCTTGGCCTTTTTCCGCACTTCCGCCGGGACGGCGTCGAGGTCCGGAAGAAAGCCCCTCTCTTCGGTGAGCGGCAGGTTCATCACCGTTCCGCCGTACCACCGCGTGTGCGTACCCATGACAGGATACCCCGGCACGGTCATGAGCGTCACGTCGCCGGGGTTGATGAAGACGGCGGGGAACAGGGCAAGCACGGGCTTGCTGCCGATGCCGTGGAGGACTTCCTTCTCGGGGTTGATACCGCCCACGCCGTAGACCTTCTCCAGGTAGCGTGCAGCCGCGTCCTTGAACTCCTGGATACCGTTGTCGGCATAGCCCCGGTTCTCGCGCTTCTCCGCCTCTTTCTGGAGCGCCTGGACCACGCCGGGAAAGGCCATCTCGTCAGGCTCGCCCACGCCCAAGTCGATGAGCTCTATGCCCGGATGGGCCGCAAGCGCCGCCCGCTTTGCGCGCTTGATCTTTTCGAACTTGTACTCCCCCTGCGACTTGCCGAACATTGTTCCGCCGATGCGATCGGCGAAAAGGGATTGGATGTAGGTTTCGTTCGCTGTCTCCACTGCCGACGACTCCTCCTGTTGGAAAAATTATTGGAAATTGGAAATTTTAAATTGAAAAATGACTGGAGCAAGATTTTCAATTTTCAATCAACGTACTACGTTTTTAAGGCTTCCGATCCCCTCGATCCGCACCTCGATCTCATCTCCCGGCTTCATCGGGCCGATGCCTGCCGGCGTGCCCGTGATGATGAGGTCGCCGGGGTTGAGCGTCATGATGCGCGAGATGAAGCTGACGAGCACGTCCACGGGGAAGATGAACTGCGACGTCCTCGAAGACTGTTTCCGTTTACCGTTCAGGTAAGACTCGACGAGGAGATCGCCGGGGTCCAGGTCGGTCTCGATCCATGGCCCCACAGGACAGAAGGTGTCGAAGGATTTGGCCCGCGTCCACTGCCCGTCTTTTTTCTGGAGGTCCCGCGCCGTCACGTCGTTCGCGCAGGTGTAGCCGAGGAGGTGGTCCCGCGCCTCTTCGGGATCGATGTTCCTGACGCGGTCCCTGACCACCACGCCGAGCTCCGCCTCGTAATCCACCTGCGCGCTCATGGCGGGATAGTGAATCGCCTCGCCGGGCCCCACGACCGTGGTCGGTGGTTTAAGGAAGATGATCGGCTCTTCCGGGACGGCGAGACCCAGCTCCTTTGCGTGGTCGCGATAGTTCAGGCCGACGGCCACGACCTTCGACGGGATGCACGGCGCCATGAGCTTGACGGCGGAGGCGAGATGACATGTCCTGGGCGTCTTGAAGGAAGAAAAAACATCTCCATCCAACTCAGCCACTTCATCATTGTTCAGGATGCCCCATGCAGGCCGCTCCCGGACCAGAAACCGCACGAGCCTCATAGGCCGCTCCGCTTAGTCAGTTACAAATCAAATGCTTCTCAAAACGGGAAGAATATTTCTTCAATGTCTTGATTTTTACCGCAATTTTGCAATTTTCAATTTGCAATTTACATTTTACAATTCCGGCTTGTCCGGGTTAGGGTTACTTTTCGTCTATCCAGTTCGAAAGCTGCTCCGCCGGAAGGTAGCCGGGAAGCACGGTCCCGTCGCCCCGCACGAGCGTCGGGGTCCCGCCGAAGTTCAGCGATTTGGCGAGCTCGATGTTTTTCTCCACCTGTTCATTGGAGCATTTCGGCTCGGCTACGGCCCTGCCTGCAAAGGCCTCGTCCAGGAGCGTAAGGGACTTTTCGCAGAGCACGGCCTGGACTTTTTTGTATGCGTCCTTATGCATGGGCAGCGGATTGAGGATAAGATAGAATGCAACATCGTTCCGCTTCGCCAGCACCTGCTTCATCTCGTCATGGAGCTTCCTGCAGTAGGGGCAGTCAGGGTCGGTGAACACGGCCACTTTCTTTTTTGCTTTTTGCGGCCCGAGAACCACGGCAGTCTTCAGCGGTATCTTCGAAAAATCGACCTTTCTCTGCTCGGCAGGCTTGATGACCTCGAGGGGGATGATCTGGCCGATGAGGTATTTCTTTGAAAAGTCCAGATACACCGCTCCTCGTTTACCATCGGCCTCCACGTCTATCTGCCACAGCCCCCCCACCGGCGAGAGTTTCACGTCCTTCACCTCGGCGCCCGGAGGAAGGTTTTTGGCATCCTTCAGTTTATTGAGGACTGCTTCCGCATCTTTCTTTTCCAGCTTGTGACAGTCTATACAGTTGCCGCCGCAGCCTCCCTGGCCGGAAAAGGCGTTCGACGTGAGCGGCATGAGAAGCAGAAGCCCTGCGATGATCAAAAAATATTTTTTCATTCTCCACACTCCTTGTGCAATAAATATAATGATACATGACATCTTGCGTCATGCATCTTGTATCCGTTCTATTTCAGCCCCAGCACGTCCTGCATGTCGTACAGGCCGGGTTTCTTCCCGACGATCCACCTGGCCGCCCGGACGGCGCCCGCGGCAAAGGTGTCCCTGCTGTGCGCCCGGTGGGTTATCTCGATGCGCTCGCCCTTGCCCGCGAACATCACCGTGTGCTCTCCCACGATGTCGCCGGCCCGGACCGTCTGGATACCGATCTCTTTCTTGGAACGCTCGCCGATCATGCCCTTGCGCGCATATACGCCCACCTCATCGAGGTTCCGGTGAACGGCCTGGGCGAGCACCTGGGCCATCTTCATGGCCGTGCCCGACGGCGCGTCCTTCTTCATGCGGTGGTGCGCTTCGACGATCTCGATATCGTACTCATCGCCGAGGGTCCTTGCGACCTCGGCAAGAATCCTGAACGTGAGGTTCACGCCGATGCTCATGTTCGGCGAAAGCACGCAGGGGATCGCCTGTACGTAGGTATGGATCCGGTCGAGTTGCTCTTTGGTGAATCCCGTAGTGCCGATCACGATGGGCTTTTTGTGCTCGGCGCAGACCCGGACATGGTCAAGGCTCGCCTCGGGGTGGGTGAAATCAATGGCCACGTCCCCGGCCTTGAGCGCCGCGCCCAGATCGTCCGTTATCAGGTTCGGCACTCCGCTCGGCGGGATCCCCGCGGGCCCGCAGACATCCTGGCCGACCTGCGGATGGCCTTTCTTCTCCACGGCTGCGGAAAGCCGGATGCCTTCCGACGTGGAAAGGACGTTGATGATCCGCGAACCCATCCGGCCCGAGGCCCCGGTGACGACTGCTTTTATCATGGTTTTGCTCCTTTAAA
>CAKKPG010000175.1 GCA_919901555.1 Nitrospiria bacterium
CCTTGGTCCTGGCATCGGGAGTGACTGCCTTCAGGTCGTCGTCATTGATCACGCGAACACCGCGGCCCTTCATCTGCTCGAAGAAGCTCCGGGACTTGACGGAGCGCATAAAGAGCACCACTTCGAGCGGCTTGATGTCCGTGCCTGTCGCGATCATGTCAACAGTGACGGCGATGCGCGGCATGGGGCTGGTGCGAAACTCGGCGATCAGGTCCTCGGGCTTTCTGCCGGTTGTCTTGTAGGTGATCTTCTGACAGAAGTCATTGCCTTTTGCGAACTCCTCGCGCACGATCTTGACGATGTCTTCGGCATGGGAGTCGTCCTTGGCAAAGATAAGCGTCTTCGGCACCCAGGTCCTGCCCGGGAAGATCTCGGTCAGCACTTTATCGCGATAGGTCCGGACCACGGTGCGTATCTGGTCCGGCGTCACAACGGCCCGATCGAGCTGGTCGGGATCGTAGGCCAGGTCCTCGTCGAGTCGCTCCCACCGTATCTGTCGTGTTTCGCGGTCGCGCTTGTCCACGTAAAAGCCAGCCTCGACCTTTCCGCCGCCTTCGGTGATCGCGGTCTTGATGCGGTAGACGTCGTAGTTCACGTTCACGCCGTCGGCAACCGCCTGCTCGTGGCCGTACTCCATCACGAGATTTTGATTAAAGAACCCGAAGGTCTGCTTGTTCGGCGTGGCAGTCAGGCCGATGATGGAGGCGTCGAAGTATTCGAGCACCTGGCGCCAGAGGTTGTAGATGGAGCGGTGGCATTCGTCGGTCACGATGATGTCGAAGGTCTCGATAGGGATGGCGGGATTGTATTCCAGGGGCGGGACTTCCTTATATACAGTATCCAGACCCTGGGCGGACACCTCGTCCCCTTCCTCGGGCAATTCCACGCCTTTAAGCATGGAGTACAACCGCTGTATCGTGCAGATGCAGACCCGGGCGGTGGTATCGAGCGTATTGGACGTGAGGCGCTGGGCGATGTACTCTTCCGTGAACTTGAAGTTGTTGTAGGGCGAGAGGTACTGCTGGAATTCCTTCAAGGCCTGCCTGCCGAGATTGCCCCGGTCAACGAGGAACAGGACCCGCTTGGCCCCGCCGAACTTGATCAAGCGGTACAGGAAGGTGATGGCGGTGAAGGTCTTACCGCTGCCGGTCGCCATCTGGATGAGCGCGCGGGGACGGTTCTCGGAAAGCGATTTTTCGAGGTTCTTGATCGCGACTATCTGCGCGGGCCAAAGGCCATCTTCGATCAGGGGCGGCATCCGGCGGATGCGGGAATTGAGCGTCGGTTGTTTACCGAATAAGGCTCGTGTTTCGGCAGCCATTCCTAGTTCGTCATTCCTTCCCCTGCTTACGTCATCCCCGCGAAAGCGGGGATCCAGTGTCTTTAAAGAAGAGTCCCTGGATTCCGGATCAAGTCCGGAATGACTGCTAAAAGAAGGATGACGGCTTGGGGCGGTATCGCTATCCGTCTGATTCAGCCACTCAGCAAAAGTATCCGGCTTATGAAAGAAGAAGACCTGGCGGGAACACGGCTCGGGGTCGAAACCGTTGGTGAATTTGGTTTCGATGCCCGTGGATTCATAACAGAAAGGAAGCGGGCGGGTCCATGCAGGGAGGCCGTCAGACAACCCCTTGCTGTATTTCGCGGACTGGATCTCAACGCCCGTGAGGGTGGAGCCGGACTTCTTTGCTTCGATAACACCGACTGCTTTCCCGTCCACGTAGAGCAGATAATCAGCGGTTCCGAAGCCGGACTTCAGCTCGAACTCGCGGATCGCCACGCCCTGTTTTGCGTACAGGTTGACCGCCTTCGCGTCCTGAACAGCCCATCCGGCCTGCTCAAGCATGCGGTCGATCTGTTCGCGGGCTATGTCTTCGGGGCCTTGGGGCATAGGCTCACTATACATGATACAAGATACATGATGCATGATACAGGATGCCGGACACCTGATGTCTCTAACGGACCGGCTCCATGGCTGCAACGATACTATAAAAATATGAAAATGGCAAGGATTTGGTGGGCGAATGAATAATCTGATTGCGGATTGGGGATTGAGAATTGCGGAATGAAGACGCCGCTGCGCGATGGATGGTGTGTCCGGTCTTCCGGCCGGCGCAGTCCGGGACGTCGAAAAGCTCTTTGGGCATGCCATCCTGCCTCAGAAACGGTGCGAATACGGACCTGAAGCCCGGCCCCCCGGGTCGCTCTTCACGGGAAAAGCGCCCGCAGCAGCAGATGGGTCGGAAGATATACCAGCACGGGAAAAGAGATCATCAGCAGGCCCAGATAGAGCATCGCGGACAACCGGTTCCGCTGTACCAGGCCCGGGCCGAACACCCAGTTTATGTTCTTTGCCGGATCAGTGGTCCCGTATGTCAGCGGGAGCACGATCCAGGCAAGAGCCGTCTGCGCGATCAGGGCTTTTGGTGAATACCCGAGCCGGGCGATCATCCAGAGCAGGAGCACAGGCAAGAATACATGGAACAGCGAGAGCGCCCGCAGATACCGGGGTTTTTGCGCGTCGAACATGTAGTCCGTCAATCCCGCCAGCCGCTTCCCCGTAAAGAGCCGTCCAAAGAAGCCGGCGTTCCAGAACACTTCCGGAAGCAGGGTGCCGACCGCCAGCGTGCTTGCGAGCAAGCTGCTTTCGAGCCAGAGCGCAGGCGCCGTGAGCACCAGCGCAATATCCGAGAACCAGAGAAAGTTCCCGAGCGGGTACTTGACGGCATAGACCGCGACCGTGATGACCGCGAAAAGCGTATAGGTGATCTTGATCCAGAAAGGGATCATGGAGTTGCTTCCCCTGCCTCAGGGAGCACGGCAAATGATTGTTGATCGACACCCATCATGCCTCTGCGAGCTGAGCGGGCTTCGCGAAAATAAAAGTATGGTTGCTGCGGTAAGGAGTGGTGAACGTGAAAACGGGAAGAAGGGAGCGGAAAAGGGCGCCCCGATGCTACACCTTGCCGTCCACCATTTCCCTGAGCTCTTTTCCTGCTTTAAAGAAGGGGACCTTCTTGGGCGGCACCGACACCGTCTCGCCGGTCTTGGGGTTTCTTCCTTCCTTGGCGCGGCGCTCGCGGATGCGGAAACTTCCGAAGCCGCGGATCTCCACCTTATCATCCCTGGACAGGGCGTCTTTGATGCTGTCGAGCACCGTGTTCACCACGACCTCGACCTGTTTTCTCGTCAATCCCGGTTTTTTTTCGGCTATCTTGTCCACAAGTTCCGCCTTGGTCATACATCCTCCTCCTTCTTACTGCCGGTAGAGATACTGCAAGCGCGCATGGTTTCCATCGAGCGTTTCACGGATGACGCCGGAGATCCACGACGCCGTCTCGTCCTTCAGGTACTCAAAAAACGGCATCTTCTTCTCCCGGCTCACGATCCGGGGCTTTCCCTTGATCCCGGCGAGATCGGCGGCCTCCTGGATGCTTGTCTGGAGATCTCCCATCTTGTCCACCAGCTTGAGCTTCAGCGCCTGCCTTCCCGTGAAGATCCTCCCGTCGGCGATGGCCCGCACCTGCGACGCCGGCAGGCGCCGGCCCGCGGCAACGGCCTCGATGAACTGGCTGTGGACGTCGTCGATCACGTCCTGGAGGAGTTTTTTCTCGTTCTCCGTCATGGCACGGAAGGGGGAGCCCACGTCCTTGTATTCGCCCGATTTGATGACCATGCCCTTCACGCCGATCTTGTCAAGGAGCTTCTCCAGGTTCGCGAATTCCATCTTAACGCCGATGCTGCCGGTAAGGGTCCCGGGGTTCGCTATGATCTTGTCCGCGGCCGCGGCGATATAGTAGCCGCCCGACGCTGCCACGGACCCCATGGAAACGACGACTTTTTTGCCCTCTTTCCTCGCGTTCTTTACGGCGTTATAGATCTCCTGCGACGCAACCACGCCCCCGCCCGGGGAATCAACGCGGATGACGATGGCCTTGACCGACGAGTCTTCGGCGTACTCGTTCAATTCTTTCACCGCGTTCTCCGGCGAGATGAGCACTCCCTCGATCTTGATGAGCGCGATCTTGTCCGCGCCGGGCAGCGACGCGAGCGGCCTGGGCGCCTCCCCCGACGCCAGGAGCGAAAGGACGTAGAGGACGACGAAAAAGATCGCACCCAGGAGCGCAGCGGCAATGAGAACGGTGAGAACGGGGTTCTTTTTCATGGCGATCAGTTCCGCTCCTTGAGCAGCGCGCCGATGGTCGTATCGGGTTTTTCCTGCTGGCTCATGTACTCGTGAAGGAGCGACTTGTCCTTGCCTTTAACGTTGGCCTTGAGGGAAAGCGCGATCTTCCGCTCGCCCCGGTCCACCTTGATGACACGGGCCGTCACCTCGTCGCCCTGCTTGAGCTCGCCGGACTCTTTCGGTATTTCCGAGGCCGGGATCAGCCCCTCGATGCCGTATTCGAGTTCCACGAACATCCCGAAGTCGGCGGTCTTTACTATCTTCACCTTCTCGTCCTGTCCCACGGCATACCGGCCGGGGATCTCCTTGTCCCAGGGATCGGGGGTCGCCTGTTTCAGGCCGAGGGAGATGCGTTCCTTCTGCGGGTCGATGCTCAGCACCCTGGCCTTTATCCTCTGCCCTTTTTTGAGCGCCTCCGAGGGGTGCTTGATGTGCCGCGTCCAGGAGAGGTCCGAAATGTGGATGAGACCGTCTATCCCCTCTTCGAGGCCGATGAAGGCGCCGAAATCGGTAATGGTCCTCACGGCGCCCTCGACCTCCGACCCCACCGGGTACCGGTCGCCGATGGTATGCCAGGGATTGGGCTCCACCTGCTTCATGCCGAGGGAAATGCGCTTCGCCACAGGGTCCACGGTCAGCACCTGCGCCTCGATGCTGTCGCCGACGGACACCACCTTGGACGGATGCTTCACCTTCTGCGTCCACGACATTTCCGACACGTGCACGAGCCCTTCCACGCCGTGTTCCAGCTCCACGAAGGCGCCGTATTCGGTAAGGTTTACCACCTTGCCGCGCACCCGGCTGTCCACGGGATAGCGTTCAGCCACGGCGCGCCACGGGTCTTCCGTCTTCTGCTTGAGCCCCAGGGAGACCTTCTGCTTTTCTCGGTCGTACCTGAGCACGATCACGTCGATCTTGTCTCCGGCGTGCAGCAGCTCCGAGGGGTGGCCCACCCTGCCCCAGGACATGTCGGTGATGTGGAGCAGCCCGTCAATGCCTCCGATATCGATGAACGCGCCGTAATCGGTGATGTTCTTCACGACCCCCTCGACGGTCTTTCCCTCTGCGAGGTTTGCAATCGTTTCCCCTTTTTTCGCTGAGTGCTGGACTTCGAGAAGGGCCCGGCGGGAGAGCACGATGTTGCCCCGTCCGGGGTTCATCTTGATGATCTTCATCTCGTACACCTGGCCGATCATGGCGTCGAGATTCCGCACCGGCTTTACGTCGATCTGAGATGCGGGCAGGAAGGCGTCCACGCCGATATCCACGGCAAGGCCGCCCTTTATTTTCGAAACGATACGCCCCTTGATGGGGGTGCCCGCCTGGGAGGCGCGGTTCAGGTCGTCCCAGACCTGCATCCGCTTCATCCTCTCCCGGGAGAGGCGCAGATTACCGTTTGCGTCTTCACCGGCCTCCAGGAACAGGTCAAGTTCATCGCCCGGCTTGAGCGCCTTGAGCTCTTCTTCGCTGAACTGCTCCGCGGATATGATGCCGTCGGACTTGTACCCGAGGTCCATCATCACCACCCCGGGCCCTATCTGCAGCACTCGCCCCCTGACCACGGACCCCGCTTTAAAGCTCTTGAGTGATTGATCGTAGAGCTTCTCGAACTCGGTGCTTTCCTGCTTTTCCGGCGTATCATCTGCTTCGTATTCGATGTCTTCTCCGCCCTCGATCATGAAAAATCTTCCCCCCTGCGCATAATATGGTCAGCGAACGCCCTGGTGAGCCGTCTCCCCATTCCGCAATCGTTTTAAGACTCCCTCGATAAGCCAATCGGGAGTGGACGCGCCCGCTGTGACGCCGACCCTGTTCGCCCCCTCCAGCCATGCGGGCCGGATCTCGTCCGCCGTTTCAATATGGTACGTCGGTTTTCCTGACTCGCGACCGATCGAAACAAGCCTGGTGGTATTGGCGCTGTTGCGGCCGCCCACCACGAACATGACATCCACCTTGCCGGCAAGCACCCGTACGGCGTTCTGCCGCTCTGTTGTTGAATTGCATATGGTATTGAAAACCTTGAGTTCTTTGGAAAGCCGTAATAAGTGTAACACAATTTCTGAAAAATTTCCATACGATTGCGTTGTCTGCGCTACGACCCCCAGGCGCGGCCCGAAGGTCATGCCCGGGATGTCTTTGGGCGCTTCGACGACCACCGCCCGCTCGCCCGCATATCCCATGATGCTCTGGACTTCGGGATGCTTCTTTTCTCCCACGACCACGATCTGATACCCCTCGTTCTTGAGGGTCTCCGCGTCCCGCTGGGCCTTGGCCACAAAGGGGCAGGTGAGGTCAATGATCGTGAGCCCTCGCTCCCGTGCCTCGATGAGTACGGAAGGCGGTACGCCGTGGGAGCGGATGATGAGGGAGTCGCCCGGTTTCAGGCGCACGAGGTCCTCCACGGTTTCCGCCCCTGCCGTGCGCAGGCGCTCCACCTCCTGAGGATTGTGGATGAGCGGCCCGAGGCAATAGACCTTACCGGCACCCCCGGCCGCCGCCTCGAAGGCGGTATTGATGGCGCGGGTCACGCCGAAGCAGAACCCTGCCTTGTCCGCGAGCAAAATCTCCATCGTCATTTATTCCCCTTCTGCATGACGTTCGCCAGCATCGCCTCGACCACCTCGTCGATCTCCCGGTCGCTTGAATCGATCAGGAGCGCATCCTCGGCCCGTTTGAGCGGGGCGATTGCCCGCCCGCTGTCCTGAAGGTCCCGTTCCCGGAGCTCACGGGTTATCCGGTCAAGGTCCACCGCCATGCCCTTTGCCGACAGTTCACGGTATCTCCGCCTGCCGCGCTCCTCAGGGCTCGCGTCCAGATAGAACTTCACGTCAGCGTCGGGAAACACCACGGTGCCGATGTCCCTGCCGTCCATGACCACGCCGCCCCGGGCGCCCAGGTCCCGCTGGAGCGAGAGGAGCCGCGCCCGCACGGCCGGGGATTTCGAGACAGCCGAGGCCGTCATCCCCATCTCCGGGGTACGGATGGCTTCGCTCACGTCAATTCCGTCCACGGCGATCCGCGGGTCATCGGCATCGTTCGTGAGCAGGACCTGAATGCGGCCGCATAGGCCGGCCAGCGCCGTCTCATTTGCAGGATCGATGCCTTCCTGCTTCGCTTTCCAGCCGATGGCGCGGTACATGGCGCCGGTATCGATGTACGTATACCCGAGGCGCTTTGCCAAGCGCCGCGCCACCGTACTCTTGCCCGCGCCCGACGGCCCGTCAATGGCGATCACAAGACCCTTTTTCTTCACCATACTGAACTTTGCCGGCCTGGTCGTTCTCCCGTCACCTGAATATCAGTAATCCTTGTTCGTCAGTTTTTTATACGCCGCTTTCAGTTGGGCCGTTAGATGATCGGATTTCGATTTCTTGATCATCCCGGCAATGACGCCCGCGGCCCGCTGATCGCCGATGTTCGCCAGGGCAGCGGCCAATTCGGCCTCGTACCCGCTTCGCTGCGCCTCGTCGCCGGCCATCTGGAACAGCGGCTCGAAGGCACGCTGGTCCCTGGACTCGCCGAGGGCCGTGATAATGGCCTTCCGGCCCCTCGGGCCCGGCGCGGCGCCGAGGAGCGTGAGGAGCGCTTCCACTGCCCGGGGGTCCCGCAATCCTCCGAGCATCTCTACGGCCATAGCGGCAACATGGGGGTCGGTGGAGCCGGCCAGATCGATAAGCGCCCCCGCGGGCTTCCACCCTGCGCTTGCCAGGGTGCGCATGAGCGCCTCTTTGCGCATGGAATCGAGGGCCCCCAGCACGGCGGTGAGCTGGCCCTTCGTGTCTTCTTCTTTATAGAACGAAAGCGCCCTCGCCGAGCCCAGCCTGATCTTCTCGTCAGGATCAATGAGGCCCCGCATGAGGACCGGAATGTTTTTGGCGTCCCCGAGCGTCCCGACGGCAAGCGCGGCCTCGGCCCGCACATCGGAATTGTCCGCGCCGTCACCGTAGAGGCGAAGGAAAAAATCACGGGCGCTTGCTTCTTTCAGGTCCGAAAGCTTCCGCACCGATTCGGTGCGAAGGGCAATATCATTCCGGAGATCTGCGGCCGCCCCGGCCAGCGACGCCGCTTCCTGCCCCTTTATCTTCTTGATGCCGGCGGTCAGCGCGGCAATGTCTTCCCACGTGGCCGCGCCGAAGGCCCCCCGGAGAGAAGCGTCGCGGGCAGGCAGGACCGTGATGGCGGAGAACTTGGGCGTGGCCGGGGGACGCCTGAATCCCGTGGGCTTGAAGTCCTTGAGCGTGAGCACAAGGGAGTTTTCCTTCTGGAGCTTCACGAAACAGGCGATGATGCGGTGGCCATAGGTGCCCTCTTTGAGGACCTTCTGGCCGTTGAGAACAAGCTCCAGCACGTCGGGGCGCTCCGTCCCGTGGTCGCCGTTCTGAAGCTGGATAACGTAGGTCCCCTCGCCCGCCTTGAAGTTCGCCGTAGAGACATTCTCCGTGCCGTATCGTTCTTTGACGTCGTAGCGGACGGGGCCGAAGACCGGCTTTTCTCCCGCACCGGCCGCATCGGCAACCGGAGCGATGAAGCACACAGCAAGGATTAAAACGGGAATGCGCCAGGCTTTTCTCATGTTCAACCCCCTAACCCGGACAAGCCGGAATTGTAAAATGCAAATTGCAAATTGCAAATTGAAAATTGCGGTAAAAATCAAGACATTGAAGAAATATTCTTC
>CAKKPG010000176.1 GCA_919901555.1 Nitrospiria bacterium
TGATCGGAAAAGAAGTAGAGGTCCTCGCCAACGGGGTGCAATACGTCGGGACCCTGGTGGAAGTGTCCGACACGGAAGTGCATCTGAAGGGCTTGATGCAGTGGCTGTCGCTGCCCGCGTCGTCCGTGGTCGAGATAAAGCTCAAGGGCGCCGTCAAGCGTGAACCGGAGAGGGAAGGGCATTCTCAGGATGGGGCGACCTGAAATGAAAAGTTCAAAGTTCAAAAAGCGATATGTTTGATTTTGTGAAATTTGGAATTTATTTGAACTTTGGGCTTTGATATTTGGATTTTGTGTTTACGTGGCTTCTATCTTCAGTTTCTTCAGCTTCCGGTACAGCGTGGCCAGGTCGATGCCGAGCTTGGCAGCGGTGGCTTCCTTGTTCCCCTTGCTTTCCGCCAGACTTCGCTTGACGTAATCCCGTTCAAAATCGTCCAGTGCCTGGCGAAGCGAGGAGGTGGAAACGCCCTCGACGTCGAGCGTCCTGAACTTGTCCGTCAGGTCGTGGATGGTGATCACCTCGCCGTCGGCAAGCACCACGGCGCGCTCGAGCGTATTCCTCAGCTCCCGGATGTTTCCCGGCCAGTCGTAGGCGAGCATGGACTGCATCGCCTCATAGTCCACATCTTTGATCGCCTTTCCCGCCTCTTTATTGAATGCGTCGAGGTAGTGTTTGATGAGCACCGGTATGTCGTCGCGCCGGTCGCGCAGAGGGGGCATCTTGAGCTCGATGACGTTCAGCCGGTAATAAAGGTCCTCCCGGAAACGGCCTTCCTTTACCCGCTGCGTCAGGTCCGCATTCGTGGCCGCGATGATCCTGACATCGACGGTAATGACCCGCGTGTCTCCTACGGGCGTCAGTTCCCTGGTCTGGATGATATGGAGCAGCTTCACCTGCAGCGCCGACGGCAGCTCGCCGATTTCGTCAAGGAAAAGACTGCCCCCGTTCGCCATGGTGATGAGCCCCTTTTTGTCTTCAACAGCCGAGGTGAAGGAGCCTTTTTTATGGCCGAAGAGCTCGCTTTCGAGCAGGTTCTCGGGGATCGCGCCGCAGTTGATGGATATGAACGGTTTGTCCTTCCGCGGCCCCGCCTCATGGATCGCCTGGGCCACGAGGCCCTTGCCCGTTCCGCTCTCTCCCGTGATGAGGATGTTGCTCTTGCTCGGGATGACCTTTTCCATCATGACGAACACTTTCTGCATGGCGTCGGAACTGCCGACGATGTTCGAGAAAGCCGCCGGCCGCTGGCTCAATTCCTGGCGGAGGATCAGGTTTTCCATCTGGAGCCGGTTGCTTTCCAGTATCCTTCTGATGGTCAGCCTGATCTCGTCGTTGATGAAGGGCTTGGTAATGTAATCAACCGCTCCCGCCCTCATGGCCTCGACGGCGGAGCCCACCGAGGCGAAGGCCGTCATCATGATGACCGGCGTTCCGGGGCTTATCTTCTGGGCCTCGCGCAGCACCTCGAAGCCGTCTTTTTTCTCCATCTTGATGTCGGTCATCACGAGGTCGAAGTTTTCTTTTGCGAGCAGTTCAAGAGCCTCTTCCCCGTTGTACGCTTCTCTGACGGCGTAGCCTTCCTTGGAGAGGAGGATGCTCAGCGCCTTGCAAATGTCTTTCTCGTCGTCCACGACCAGGATGTTCGCTCTCTGCATTGCAGCTCTCCCTCTATTCCTTCTCTACCGGCAGGATGACCGTGAAGGTCGTGCCTTTTCCCGCTTCGCTCTTCACCTTGATATCGCCCTTGAACCGCTTCACGATATTGTAGCTCACCGCGAGGCCGAGGCCCGTGCCTTTGCCCGCTTCTTTGGTTGTATAAAAGGGATCAAAAATCTTTTCAAGCTCCATTTCAGGGATGCCTATTCCGGTGTCCGTGAATTCCACGATGACGGCATCACGCCCCTGATCATTCGTTCCCCGCCCTGTGGAGACCGTCAGCATCCCGCCTTCAGGCATGGCATCGAGGGCGTTCAGGATAATATTGATGAATACCTGGGCAATCTGTCCTTCATCGATCATGGAGCCGGGGAGGTCGCCGTCCAGGTCCATGGCGATCTCGATCGTGTTCTTCATGCGTTTGTCCAGGCGCATAAGGTCGAGCGACGATTTTAAAATATCATTGATCTGGTGGGACTTGATGTGCATCGAATCCGGCCTCGAGAACGTGGACATCTGCCGAACGATCTCGGTGATACGCTGAATGTGGTTGTTGATGATATCGAGGCTGCTCCGGGTGAATTCATCGGCGGCCATCTCGCGCAAAAGCTGGGCGAAGGTGGAGATGGACGTAAGGGGGTTGCCGATCTCGTGGGCGACTCCCGCGGCCAGCCTTCCCAGGGCCGCGAGCTTTTCGGAATGGAGCACCTGCTGTTCGAGCTTTCGCGTCGTGGCTGTTTCCTTGTCCACCTTGACCTCGAGCTCCACCGTGTACTGTTTGAGCGCCTCTTCGAGCTGGACCCGTTTCGTCACGTTGGTGCTCGTTATCAGGATGCCGGTGATTTCCCCTTCGATCAGCAGGGGGCTGATGTTCATGTCGAGGTAAATGGGGTCGTTCTGGATGCCCGTTATTTTATAGTCCTTGATCTCGAAGCTGCGGCCCGCAAGGGTCTTCTGGAGAAGCGCTTCGAAGGGGACGCCTTCGTATGCCTCAAGAACGTCCGGAAAGAGGTACAAGAACGGCCTTCCGAGGATGTCCTCCTTGGGACGGCCGAGGGACCGCGCCTGGGCCGTGTTCAGGGTCTTGACAATAAATCCCCGGTCCAGGACCATGAGGTTGGTCTTGGTATTTTCTACGATATTCTCCAGGTAGTTCTTTGCGAGCTCGATCTCGCGCTCCAGCCTGCGCTGGTTTTCCAGGTGCCTCGCTTTTTCTTCCGCCTCGATCTTCTTCTTATTGGTGATGATCGTGACGCCGGAAGCGGCAAGGGTAGTCACGAAGATCGAAATGATCAGCAGGGAGTAGAACTGCCGGCTCTTCCGCATCAGGGCGATGACGTCGGAGTAGGGGGCCGACACCGCAACGAGCCACGATTTCCGGCCCAGGGGGATGCGGTAGAATGCCATAAGCTTGTTCTCACCGCCCGGGGCCTGGTAGTTTCCAAACGTCTCGGTTTCGCCCTCGAGCATCCTCTTTTCGGTGTCGAAGGATTTGTGGCACTCGAAGCACGACTGGTCGGTCTGGAAGAGGTTCTTGCCCACCATCATCGGCTGCGTGGGGTGGTAGAGGAGGGTGCCGTCGCTGTCCATCATCCAGGCGTACCCGCGGGTACCGGACTTGATGGGCGAGAGGTAGTTCCGGGTGATCGCGTCCAGGGACAATACCGCCAGCACTACGCCGTTAAACTGAGGAGCCTGGCTATGGCTGAGGTCCTGGTAGATGGGTGTCGCTACGATGAACTCCTTCGTTTCCGGTTGATGGTCGTGAATATCGAGGAGGTCGGTGATCAGCCGTTCGTTCCGGGGAAGGACTGTTGCGCGCCTGAAGTACGCGGTCTTTGACAGGTCGAGGCCTTCTCTTCCGGGGTCGGCGCTGTCATAGATCATGATGCCGTTTTTGTCGAGCACCCGGATGGTGACGAGCATAGTGCTCCGGATATTCATGTTGATGGCCTCTGCCACGACGCGGCACCGCGGGCTCTGGTGGATCCGGTGGATCTCGGGGAGCTGGGAGATGATGTGGATGTCCTTGTACACCCCGTCGATGAAGCTCTCGATGTTGATGGCGACCTCCCGGGCCAGCAGAAGCTGCTGCTTGTTGAACTGTTCCGCCATCTCGTTCTGAAGGGTCTGGTGGAAGAACTGTCCGATGATGATGATGAGCGAAAGCACGAAGAGCAGCGCAAAGACGAGCGCAGAGGGGGTCAGCAGGTTCAACTTTTTCAGGCGGCCGATAAGGTTTTGAAACATAAGCTAATTTACTTCGAAAGCAGTGGAAAAGTCAAGGGAATAGAAAAACCCAGGGGAGAAAGGGAAGAGGAAGAATGCAAAACAAAGCAGGGGCGACGCACGCGCCGCCCCTGCGTTAGATTGTAGCGCCCTCATTTACTGAGGGCGAAAAAAAGAAACGTCTCCACGTCGGGGATAAACCCCGACGCTACGCAGTGCCTTAAATCCGGGTTAGAACTTATACCCGACGGTGACGCCCGCGAGATGGGCCTGGGATTTATAGTTGCCGTTCAGAGTATCAGGTGGGGTAAAAGGATTGGCATCATCATCGGCTAGACTGTTAGTAATGGTCCTGTGGTTAAAGTACAGATACATATACGCCAGATCAACGGTAATATTGCCGCTTGTATACGCCGTACCGACCGTTAAGCCCTGCCTATCAGAATCGGGAATTCTGGTTTCAAACCTGTCTTCCGGTACGGGGTTTTTGTCATACAAGTATCCAGCTCGCAGCTTCCACTGGTCCGAAAGTTTATACTGACCACCGATGCGGAGCGTCCAGGTGTCTTTCCATTGTTTTTCATCTGTTGTATTGAATGTGCCGGCACTGGATTCAACAACAATTCTGTCATAGGTAGACCACCAGGTATAACCGAGATCTGCATTGAGCGTCAGTTTATCCGATGCCTTGTAAGAAGCGCCGAATTGTGTCAAATCAGGCAGAGTAATGCTTGTTTTCGCCGTTTCTGATCCGACACCGGGGAGATTTGCCGTACCCTCTACATTGGTCTTTATCCGGCTTCGATAGCTGAATCCCATATTGAGTTTATCAGTAGCCTTATAGTGGATGGCAGCATTAGCACCCCATCCATCCCCATCTCCGCTTAAACGAAAGTTACTGTCTAGCCCGGGGCCGCCAAGATTAAAAATTTTTTCCAATGTTGCCCTCAATTTCACGTAAGCTACTCCTACTGCTACCGAAAGATTATCATTCATCTTGTAGGCAATATTAGGGTTGATTTCCGTTGTCACTACTTTGGAAAAAGTTGCGACATAGCGGGTATTGCTTGTATCACTCCAATCGGTGGAAAGACCGAAGGGATTGTTGACGCCGAGGCCGAAGGAGAGCTTGTCGCTCATCTTGTGTGTGGCATACAGATGGATGGGCAGATGAATCATCCGCTCAGACACGTCGGTGGTCCCGGTCGTGTTCTCATGGGTGAGGGTCGGAAAGATGCCGATGACTCCGCCGGAGATCCTTGTTCCATCAAGCTGGATGATGCCGGCGGGATTGTACCACACGGCAGAGGCATCGTCTGCCTGGCCTGTGAAGGCGCTGGCCATACCCATGGCAGATGCGCTCTGATCGGGCAGGGCGAAGCCCGAAGCTGATGCAAAGGAAACAAACAGAAGTGAACTGAGAGCCGAGAATGTCAAAGCAAGCAAAAATTTCTTCATGGTTTTTCCTCCCTTGGGTTGTCTCCTGAAGCGATGATACAGCTATTATAGGGATAAAATAAGCCGAGGTCAAGACGGAAATGGCTAAATATCTATTTTACGGCCTGATTAAAAAGTGCGGTCGCTTTTGTCATATCTGTGCGCGGGCAGGCCTCTGTTCGTCAGGGATGTTCCATACCCGGTCCAGGGGGAGCGTGAAGGTAAAGGTGCTGCCTTTGCCGAGCGTGCTTTCCACCCATATCCTGCCGCCGTGGTATTCCACGATCTGGCGGCTGATGGTCAGCCCCAGGCCCGTGCCTTCGGTGTTGTTCGTGAGAACGTCGCCGGAACGCTGGAATTTCTCGAAGATCAGCTCCAGGTCCTCATCCGGGACGCCGACCCCCGTGTCCGATACCGATACGACGATCTGGGGTCTCGGGGTCTGCACAAACCGGGCGGTCACCTCGATCTTGCCGCCCTGGGGCGTGAATTTGATGGAATTTGAAAGGACGTTGGTGAGGACCTGGACGAGCCGGTCTCTGTCGCCGACAAGAGCGGGCAGGAGAGGTTCTATCCGTATGCCGACGAGAATGCTCTTGTTGTCCGCCAGTGACTGCATGCTGGCGATGGAGTTTCTGATGACCTCGTCGACGGACAACTCGGTGATATGCCAGCTCAACTTGCCTGCCTCGATCTTGGTAAGGTCCAGGATGTCGCTGATGAGCCGTGCCAGCCGGTCGGTTTCGCTGTTGATGACGCCCAGAAGCTTCTGCTGCCGTTCCATGGCCATCCCGGGTTTCATGATGATGAGCTCGGCAAAGGCCTTGATGGATGTAAGAGGGGTGCGCAGCTCATGAGAGACAATGGAGATGAAGTCCGATTTTAACTGGTCCAGTTCTTTCAGCTTTTTGTTCGCCTCTTCCAGCTCGCGGTTTGCAACGGCCAGGTTCTGGTTGGAGAGCTGGAGCCGCTCGTAGGCCCGCGTCAGGTTCTGGGTCTTTTCCGTGACCCGGAATTCGAGGTTTCGATTGAGGTCCTCCAGTTCGCTGCGGTTCTTTTCGAGCTCCTGGGCCATCCGGTCGAAGCTCTGGGACAGGACGCCGATCTCGTCGTTGGAAATAAGGTACGACCGGGCGTTGAGGTTCCCCTTTTCGAGCTCACGGATGACCTTCATGAGGTGGGCGAGGGGATTGGAGATGCTCGTGGCAAGCAGGATGCCGATGCCGGCAGCCAGGATGAGCGCGACGACCGTAACGAAAAAAATGAGGTTTGAGAGCTGTGTCATGACGGGCTGGACGAACGAGGCGTCGCCCAGCAGGACCTTGAGCTCCGTCCCCACGCGGCGGTAGACCAGCTCGCCCAGGGCGATGAGCGGAGCAATGACCGAAGCAAGAAGGATGGAAACGAGCCTGGTGCGCGTATTGATCTTGATGACCCGCGATTCGTCGACGCGCACGGTCTTCGTTTTTTCCGCGAGGATCTGCCGTACGGGATAGAGGAACCGTTCCGTCAAAAAGAACGAGAATATGGGGAAAATAGCCAGCCCGACCCCGGCATAGATGCCGAGACGGATGCTGTCCTTGAGAGACAGGCCGCCGATGGTTCCCATATAGAGGCAGTCGACGAGAACGATCAGTTCATAGCGGATGAGAATGGATGTGGAATGGACGAGGGGGAGGTTCAGGGCGCGCACGCGCGCGGCGGCCATGATGTCGTCGGGGGGCTCAAGTCGCCGTTCAAGGTAGAACGAGAGCATCTCGATGGGACGGCATTCCCACCGGTCGATGAAATAGAAAAGGGAGAGAAAGCCGATGGGGGCCAGGATGAGCATGGTGATGTTCACGTAGTGGAAGAGCTGCGCGGGGCTGTACCCCATGTTGTAGATGATGTAGGGGATGAGCGTGGTGAAGACGACGGCCACGATCAGCAGTTCGCTGTAGGCGATCTTTTTTGCGACGTATAACTTCATAGGAAAGCCTTACGGGAAGAGCACTTTTATCGCGTCCGAACGCACCGCCCCACTGTCGACGCCGGCGCCGGCAAGGAGCGCCGGTTCGGCAATGAGAAGTCCTTTGGCGGTTGTGATGCCGTGTTTCGTAAGCGCGTCCCTGTTCTGCTGGGATATGCCGGAGACGCGGGTGAGCGGAATATCGGCCTTCGAGGTAAAAAGAACGACCAGCCTTGATTCTCCCTGGATGATGGGAAGAAACAGGAAATGGGATACCCCCGTTTTGTGGATGAGCTCATCGGCTTCGGCCTGTGAGAAAAAACCGGTGAAATCCGTGAAGAGGGTGGAAAGGAGAACGTCCACGGCGAGTGTGCCGAGGGTGTTCGTTATCACCTGATTGGTAAAGATCCCGTACCGTGATATGCGTATCATTTCACTGAGGAACCTCTCCCGCTTGTTCATGGGCAGGAAGTGGAATAGGTTGACGGCGCAAACCCAGTCGAAGGCGCCGTCCTTGAACCGCGAAAGGTCCGTAACGTCGCCGACCTGAAGATCAACTTGGTCCTGAAGACCGGCTTCCGTGTTTTTCTTTCTCCCCAGCTCCAGCGTATGGGGGTTGATGTCTACTCCTGTGGCGCTCACCCCGGGGCAGGTCTTGACGGCCTCCCGAAGCACGGACCCGTCTCCGCAGCCGAGGTCCAGGATAGTGTGGCCCGTGGAAAGCCCGCAGTGTTTGAAGAATGCGGCGGAGTCCCGGGAAAGCTGTGACGCCACACGGGGAATATAATCCCGACTGATCCTGCCTTTTGAGATGCTGTCGAGGCCGATGCCCTTCTGGTACACGTCACGGGAATACTGGATGGCTGTGGTAAAGTAGCTGACCATGTTGTGGAGGCCGAGCAGGTCCGGGACAGGCGTGTCCTTCCGGAGCATTACGCCCTTCAGGGTAAGGGTATAGCCCTCATCGGACCTGGCCACGTAGCCGGCGGCGACTGCGAAGCGGAGCCATCGTTCGACCCGGGATATGTCATAGCCCATCTGGCCGGATATCTCCTCAGCCGTGATCGGCCTGTCCGCGGGCAGCCGGTCGAAAAAGCCGAGCTCCAGCCCCTGGATGGTCGTCAGCGACGCAGTAGCGTAGGTGAGCATCGTCACAAATTCGCCGGCGTATTTTTTTATGTCCTGTTTATCCATCGCGCATCCTCTTCATTTGTCATCTGACAAGCAACGCTTCGGCAACAATGAGGCCGTACACGATCCATATGGTGAGGAGGATTCCCCATACAAAAAAGCTCATCCTCTTCATCGCGGCATCTTCAGACCGTTTATTCCTGTGCCTGAAATCAGCATCTTCTTTTTTTGCGCGCTCGTAAAATTCCCTAAGGTTGCGGTGCAACTCCGGCTCCAGTTCGTAGAGTCTGGCCGGCGGGATGAGTTCCGGCCTGAGCGAGAAGGGGAAGCGGAAGGACGTATCGATCTCAAGCTCGCGGTTCAGCAGGGAATCCGGGCTTGATGCATCCGTCGCTGACGGTTCCTTCTCATAGCACCAGGCCATGTTCGTGAAGACGGCAGCCGTGAACGAGCGAAAGGGCCTTTTTTGTTCGAACGTGGCGTTGATGAGGCTGGATTCGTAGGAAATGACTGCTTTGCGGTAATCGCCGAGTTTTTGATGGCACTGGCCCTGGAGGGCAAAGGTGTTGGCAAGGCCTGAGACCCCGTTTGGCAGGGAATGACCCCATGGATGTCCCCGGGCTTCAAGCCGTCGAAAAGCTTCTTCAGCCCGGCTCAGTTCTTCAAGGGCTTGATCGTAACGACCCTCTTGAAACAGGGAGTAACCGGCATTATAAAACTGTTCGGCCATTCGCCTTTTCAGTACGGTCGACATGACAGCGCCTACTTGTCCAGGATGTTTTTTATCTTAGACAGTATTTCCATGGGGCTGAAGGGTTTTACGATGTATTCGTCCGCGCCGACCTCCTTGCCTCGTTCCTGCTCGGCCACCTGGCCTTTGGCGGTGAGCATGATCACATAGGTATTCCTGAGTTTCGGGTCGTTCTTGATCGCGCGGCAGACCTCGTATCCGTTCATCTCGGGCATCATGATGTCGAGAAAAAGGATGTCCGGCAGGAACTCCCGGACTTTCTTGAGCGCATCGGCGCCATCGCGCGCCAGCGCGAGCTTATAACCCTCATCTTCGAGCAGATAGGTAAGGGCTTCCCTGATGTTTTCATTATCGTCGGCTATAAGTATTTTTTTCTGATCCATGGCACCCACCAATAATTTATAGTTACTTACTAAAAATAGTAGCTATAAAGAACGGTTTTGTCAAGGAGATAAAAGGCATTTCTCCGACGGGTTGGAAGAATGCCCGATTGAAGTAAAAAACCTGTTTTACCAAATTTTTTTGCGCATAAAGTTAAAAGTTGAAAATCAGCGAATTCTGAGGTATGATTCAGTACGTTTTTGCTTCATGGCGGGACTGGAATGTCGCTCGCGAGGGGGGATTGCCGTGATTCTTGAGGGAATCGATTACGCCCGGATTCTGAAAAAAGCGCTCCGGAACGGAGGCGACTTTGCCGATATTTTTGCGGAGCGGAGTTCGCCGCTTTCCATCATATACGACGACGACAGGGTCGAGAAGGTCATCTCCGGGCTCGACAGCGGAGCGGGAGTACGCGTGGTTTTCGGTTCGCGGACAGCCTATGCCTATACCAATGACGTTACGCTCCCATCCCTCCTGGAACTTGCCGATGCCGTGAGCCGGGCCGTGCAGGCCGGATCAGACGGCGCCACGAGGGACATTGTCATCAACCTGTCCAAAAAGAGGGCGACGGTGGACTATCACATCCGGAAGCCCCCGGAAAACGTTGCTACGTCGCGGAAAGTGGGCATCGTAACGAGCGCGAACAGGGCGGCCAGATCCATAGACCGTCGCATCAGGCAGGTCTCGGTGACGTACCGTGAAAACAGGCAGCAGGTGCTTATCGCGCACTCCGACGGCTTCATGGCGGAGGACGAGCGCATGTACCTGACGGCAGTGGTGCATGTCGTGGCTGCCGAAGGAGACGTGGTCCAGACCGGCTATGAACCCATCGGCGGCTTTATGGGTATGGAGCTGTTTGACCTGTCCCCCCTTGAACAGGCAGCGGAGACCGCCGCGCGGCGCGGTGTTATGATGCTCTCGGCGCGTAAGTCTCCGGCAGGCAGGATGCCCGTGGTCCTTTCAGCGGAGGCGGGGGGGACCATGATTCACGAAGCCGTAGGCCATGGCCTGGAGGCCGACCTCGCACAGTCGGGGCTCTCGGTATACTCGGGAAAGATCGGCCGGCAGATTGCTGCTCCGCTCATCACCGTGATCGACGACGCCACGATTCCCGGAAAACGGGGGTCCTTCCGGTTCGATGATGAGGGGACCGGCGCGGAGCGGACGGTACTCGTGGAAAAGGGCGTCTTGAAAACATTCATGTACGACCGGCTGACGGCCATGAAGGACGGCGCGCGCTCCACGGGAAACGGCAGGCGCGAATCCTACAAGCACCGGCCCATCCCCCGGATGACGAACACGATGATCGCACCGGGCGCGTCGGACCCCGACGAAATACTCCGCTCGACGCCGAAGGGCCTGTTCGTCAAAAAAATGGGCGGCGGCCAGGTGAATACCGTAAACGGCGACTTCGTGTTTGAGGTAAGCGAAGGGTATCTCATTGAACAGGGAAAGCTCGGCGAGCCGGTGCGAGGCGCTACGCTTACGGGGAACGGCCCCCAGGTGCTCATGTCCATCGATCGGGTCGGCTCCGATATCGGTTTTTCCATCGGCACCTGCGGCAAGGACGGTCAAGGCTCGCCGGTGAGCGATGCCCAGCCCACCTTGAGAATACCCGAGCTCACCGTGGGCGGGGAAGTGGTATAGAAAGACATGCTGACGTTTATTCGCAACAGTCTCGAACTTAAGATCATTCTGGCCCTCATCGTCGTCATCGGCTGCGTCATCGGGGTCTTTACGTTCATCGACATCCGTCTGATGCGCGCTGATACGATCCGCACGTCCGAACAGACCCTGCAGGCCCTCGCTGCCGCCGTCAAGGGAAGCGTCAACGCATCCATGAAAAAGGGGCATCGGGAAGACGTCCAGCGCATCCTCGAAGAGGTGAAGATACCTTCGCTCATCGACAGCATCATCATCTATGATGAACGGGGCAGGGCGCTCAAGTCCGTGGGTATTGACCGGAAGCGCTCCTCCGACCGGGAAGTTCCCCCGGGGATCGTCGAGAGCGCGCCCCGGGGCGACCGGACGGATATCCACAAGCGGGCGGGTAGATACTACCTGTCCTACTATTCGCCCATCGAGAACCGTCCGGAATGTTTCCATTGCCACGGCAGACGAAATGTCCTGAACGGCATCCTGCGCATCAATTTTTCCCTTCACGACATCGAAGGCCTCATGGCGGCGCGCCGGAACAGGATCCTTGTCTGGACCGGCGTCATGATCGCCTCTCTTATAACCGCACTGGTAATACTGCTCCGTATCGTAGTGCACCGTCCGGTGCGGGATCTACGGGACGCCATGTCACGCGCTGAATCGGGCGAGAGCCCGGTGTCGACGGCGAATTCGGGCCATGACGAGCTTGCCGACCTCAAGAAGAGCTTTATCGGCATGCTGGGACGGATGAACGCCCTTCATCAGACCAACCTGGACAAGGAAAAGGAACTCGCCCGAAGCCAGGAAGTGGTCCGTTTCCGTGCCGAACTCCAGACCATGTTCAACGCCATGCCCGACGGCGTGTTCCTCGTCGACACTGATTTGAGGATAGTCCAGAGCAACCCCCGGGCCTACGAACTGCTCCCGGGCCTCGCCCTGGCCGGGGGGCGTATCGATCCCGAACGTCTGAAAGAAGCCGGCTGTCCGAACCACGGTCTCCGGAGGGCCATGAACGAGGGCAAAATCTGTGAATACCAATGCAAGCTGACGCTTCCCACCGGCGAAGCAAGGCATCTCCACAGCATCTGCGCGCCTATTGTCGACAACGGCCGTGTGGTCTACATTGTCGAGGTCATTCGCGATATCACCGAACGCGTCAAGATTGAACATGAGCTTGAGGAAAAAACCGCGGAACTCCTTGCCGCCAACAGACTCCTCTCCCAGATCGCCATTACCGACAGCCTCACGCAGGTCTACAACCGCCGTCATTTCGACGAGATCCTTTACAAGGAGACCAAGCGTTACAATCGCCGAAAATACGCCTATCTGTCGCTCATGATGATCGACATCGACCATTTCAAGGATCTGAACGACCGGTACGGACACCTGGCGGGCGACGCCGTTCTCCGCGAGATCGCCAAGCTGCTCAAAGAGGGCGTGCGCGAAACGGACACCATTGCCCGCTACGGCGGCGAAGAGTTTCTCATTGTCATGCCCGATACTCATCTCGATGGCGCTGTCCATAAGGCGGAGACGCTCCGGAAAAGGGTCCAGGCAAAAGAATTCCCTGGACATGAAAGCCCCATACATATTACAATCAGCATCGGCGTGTCTATCTATGCCTCGGGCCCGCCTCACGACCTCGTGAATGCAGCGGACCACGCGCTGTATGAGGCAAAGCGCTCCGGCAGGAACAGGGTCGTCGTGAACAGCCCGGAAGCATCGGGACGAGGGACGACGGAAGAGTAGGGGGCAGCCCTGCGTGGCTGCCCGATTTGGATCCGGCGTAGTAGCTTACGAAAAAATCATGATCCGTACCGCAATAATCACCTTGAGCGATAAGGGCTCCGCAGGCCAGCGGCAGGATGAGAGCGGAAGGCTCATCAACGAGATGATCTCTTCGATTGGGGCCTCCGTCGACCACTATGAAATACTGCCTGACGAGAAGGCCCTCATCGCCGCGACGCTCAGGCGGCTTTCCGATTCCGGGTCCTTCGACCTGATCGTGACCACCGGCGGCACGGGCGTGGCTCCTCGTGACGTGACGCCTGAAGCAACACGGGAAGTCATCGAGCGTGAACTTCCGGGCATGTCCGAGGCCATGCGGGCCGAGAGCCTCAAAAAAACCCCTCACGCCATGATCTCCAGGGCCGTTGCAGGGATCCGGAAGCAGACCCTGATCGTGAACCTTCCCGGCAGCCCGAAGGCCGTGCGGGAGAACCTGTCCGTGATTCTTCCCGCCCTTCCTCACGCCATTGAGAAGATCAAGGGCGACCCGAGCGAGTGCGGGAGGCAGGCCTGATGCAGGATACAGGATACAAACACCTCTTTTATCATGCATCATGAATCGTACATCATGTATCCTATCTTTTAAACAGGAGGTCATATGTTCTGTCCACACTGCGGCAAGGAGATAACCGAAGGCCAACTGTTCTGCCGGCACTGCGGGGGAAGGATAACGGAAACCGTTCCCAACGCAGGGGGGAGGGAGAAGACCCCCTGGGAAGACCGGGAGACGCACGGTTTTTTGGGAGGGATCTTTAAGACGGTCAAAGAATCGCTCTTTGCCCCCTCGGCTTTTTTCCGGAAAATGCCCGTAACCGGGGGGCTCGCCGATCCACTGCTCTACGCTCTCATTGTCGGCATGGTAAGCACCATGGTTTCCTACGTGTGGCAGATTCTCTTTCAGGGAACCATGCAAAGCTACATCCCCGCGGAGATGCGTGCCGCACCGGGGTACGACATGTTTCAGGGACTTGGCATCGCGGTCCTGGCCGTCGTTGTTCCGATTTTTATTATCCTGTGGCTCTTTATCTGGTCGGGGATCGTCCACCTGTGCCTCATGATGGTCAAGGGCGCCAAGGCCGGTTTTGAAGCGACCTTCCGGGCCGTTGCGTACAGCAACAGCGCCTATCTTTTTATGGTTATCCCGATCTGCGGCAGCCTTATAACCGCGGTCTGGTCCATGGTGCTCATCATCATCGGCCTTAAGGAAGCCCATGAAACAAGCGGGGGCAAGGCCGCCTTTGCCGAACTCTTCCCGCTCGCGCTCTGCTGCGGCCTGATTGCCGCTGTCGTCGCGCTGGGTATCCTGGCTGCATCACTGGGAACCATGTCGCGAATTTCCCATTGAGACCGCCCGGTCATTGCAAAATTTCAACTGCTTGCTTTTCCGCTCTCTTTTGGAGAGTCAACGGGAGAGCGGGCACATCAACCCGGTGACCTGTTCGTTTCATCATGCGCGTCTCGCTTAAACAACGCACACCCGGTCAGATCGAATTCGGTGTCATTTACGGGGGAATCGGCCTGCTTGCGCTCCTGGCGGGCCGGTTCCTGCCGGTCATAGGACTCCTTCCCGCCTGCATATTCAAGGGACTGACCGGCCTCCCGTGCCCCACATGCGGCTCCACCCGTTCCGTTGTTCACCTTTCCCATGGCGCTGTATCGGCAGCTCTCTTCACGAACCCTCTTGCGGCCGCCGTTTTTATAGCTGCGGCGCTATTTTTCGGCTACAGCGTCGTAACGCTCCTGTTTCACATCCCCCGATTGGTTTTTTCCCTCTCGGAAAGGGAGAAAACCCGGTCACGCGGCATCGCAGCAGCCCTCGTGCTCGCAAACTGGATATATCTCATCGTTACGCTCTGACAGGCCGCTGAAAAAGTATTTTCAGGTGTCATCCCTTCGCTTTGCTCAGGGCAAGCTCTGAACCCTTCACTGTTTGTCACCCTGAGCGACGCGAAGGGTCTCGCCTTGCCGCTCAGGGCAGGCTCCGTGAAGGATCTCAGGTATTTAAAAAGACGAGATTCTTCGCTGTGCTCAGAATGACAGTTACTCTGTTTTCCGGTGTTTTTCAGAAGCCTGCTGATACTCCCGCGAGCCCGGCCGGACAGGCCATCTGCCCCGCAACTGAGGGATGACTAAGCGGGACAATAAATTGTTTACATTTAAAAATTAATATGTTAGTATACCGGGATATTCATGAATATCCTTTACTTTCCGAATGTTATGGAGGATTAAGCGTGGGCCGTGCGGTGCTTGGCGTGGACCTCGGCGGAACAAACTTACGGGCCGCCGTTCTCACTCACGACGGTGAAATACTGTCAAAGCACAAAGAGGCCACGCATGCGGCTGACGGTAAAGCTACCGTCATGGTACGGCTCATTGAAAGCATCCGGAAACAGCGCGCGTTGGCGGTTCAACAGGGTTACGAAGTCACGGCCATAGGCGTGGGAGCGCCGGGCATCATCCACGGCGAAAAGGGCGTGGTCGTCAAGTCGCCGAATTTCCCCGACTGGAATAATCTTCCGCTGAAAGCGGAACTGGAGGCGGCGCTCTCGATGCCCGTGTTCATCGAGAATGACGCAAACGCCGCCGCGCTCGGCGAGCAATGGCGGGGCGCAGGGCGGACCGCCCGGAGCATGATCCTCATCACCCTGGGAACGGGCGTGGGCGGCGGCATCGTGTTGGACGGCAAAATATGGCACGGCGCAGACGGCATGGCGGGCGAGATAGGTCACATGACGCTCGAGCCTGAAGGCAGGCCCTGCGGCTGCGGCAATACGGGGTGTCTCGAGATGTACGCTTCCGCCCGCGGCATTGTTCAAAGCTACCGGGAAACATCGGGAGAACAGGCGCACCACAAAACGGTCACCGCCGAGGAGATATACCATGCCGCGCATGAGGGAGACTCGTTTGCTCTCCGGGTCATGGAAGAGACGGGGCGTTACCTCGGCATCGGCATGGCCAGCCTGATCAATATTTTTAATCCTGAAATGATCGTGATCGGCGGGGGAGTGAAGGATGCCTGGCCGTTGTTCATCGACGCCGCGCGCCGGGAGATCATGAAGCGGGCCTTCCGGTTTCCCGCAGAGCGCGTCCTGATCGTGCCGTCCGCGCTCGGTGACGACGCGGGCATAGTGGGGGCGGCCGCTGTAGCGCTCCAGAGGACAGAATCGATGAAATAATTTTTCCACGAACGAACAGACGCGAACGTTCATGTGGTTCGTTAGACGGTCACGGTTACGAGGCCCGTATCGGAGTTCGGTTACGGTAACGTCCAAAGCCGAACGACGTTACCGCCGGACGAAACGGGCTTCGTTACCCTCAGACGTTGCCGTATTGTTTTTTTTCGTGAACATTCGTGTCATTTCGTGGCTGAATTCCCTAACCCGGACAAGCCGGAATTGTAAAATGCAAATTGTAAATTGAAAATTGCAAAATTGCGGTAAAAATCAAGACATTGAAGAAATATTCTTCCCATTTTGAGAAGAATTTTATTTGTAACTGACTACGCGTTATGACGAGCAAGAATATCAGAAACTTCTGCATTATCGCCCATATCGACCACGGCAAGTCGACCCTTGCCGACAGGATACTGGAATTCACCGGGGCGCTCTCCGACCGCGAGATGGCGGCCGCGGGCAGAGACCAGGTGCTGGACGACATGGATCTGGAGCGCGAACGGGGCATTACCATCAAGGCCCACGCCGTGCGCCTGAACTATCGGGCCTCGGACGGACAGGACTACGTCTTGAACCTCATTGACACGCCCGGCCACGTGGATTTTACGTACGAAGTCTCCCGAAGCATGGCCGCCTGCGAGGGCGCGCTCCTCGTGGTGGACGCGTCGCAGGGAGTTGAAGCGCAGACCCTTGCAAACGTCTATCTGGCCCTTGATCACAACCTCGACATCATCCCGGTGATCAATAAAATCGATCTGCCGAGCGCGCATATCGAAGACACCAAGCAGCAGATCGAAGACGTCATCGGCCTCGATTCCTCCTCTGCTATTCCGGCGAGCGCCAAGGAGGGCATCGGCACAAGGGAAATTCTGGAAGCCGTCGTAAAAACGGTCTCGGCGCCGGCGGGCGACGAGAATGCTCCTCTCCGGGCGCTCCTGTTCGACTCATGGTACGACACGTACCAGGGTGTTGTCGTCCTGGTGCGGGTCGTCGACGGGGCCGTACGGCCCGGACAGAAGATCAAGCTCTGGTCCACGGGCGCAGTATACGAGGTCCAGTCCGTAGGGGTGTTCACCCCCAAGATGGCCCAGACAAGTGAACTTTCCCCGGGCGATGTGGGATATATCATCGCCGGCATCAAGCGGGTGGCCGACGCAAAGATCGGCGATACCATCATGGATGCCGAGCGTTCCGCGGCGCAGCCGCTGCCGGGCTACAAGGAAGTAAAGCCCATGGTCTTCGCCGGTCTTTATCCCATGAACAGCGACGATTACGCGGACCTCAAGGACGCGTTGGAAAAGCTCCGGTTGAACGACTCGTCCTTCACCTACGAGCCGGAGACCTCCCTCGCTCTCGGCTTCGGGTTCCGCTGCGGTTTCCTGGGGCTGCTTCATATGGACATCATCAAAGAGCGGCTCGAGCGGGAATTCAAGCTCGCCCTCATACCCACGGCGCCCACCGTGATCTACCGGGTAACGAAAAACAACGGCGAGCTCGTCATGGTGGACAACCCGGCCAGGCTCCCGAATATCCAGGACATCCTGCGGATCGAAGAGCCCTTCATTAACGCTTCGATCATCACCCCCGAGAGCTATGTAGGGCCGCTCATTGCCCTGTGCCAGGAACGGCGGGGGGTCCAGAAGGAGATCAGCTACATCACGAAGGACCGCGTGCTCATCAGCTACGAGCTGCCGTTGAACGAGATCGTCATGGACTTCTACGACAGGCTCAAGTCCCTCACCAAGGGGTACGCTTCGATGGATTACGAGCTCTCCGGATATGTGGAGTCGGACCTCGTGAAGCTCGATATGCTCCTGAACGGCGAGCCCGTGGACGCGCTGTCGCTCATTACGCACCGTGATAAGTCCGCGGTCCGCGGCAGGCAGCTTTCGGAAAAATTGAAAGAGGTCATTCCCCGCCAGCTCTACGAAGTTGTCATCCAGGCCGCCATAGGGGCCAAGATCATCGCGCGCGAGACCGTAAAACCGCTCAGGAAAAACGTGACCGCCAAGTGCTACGGCGGCGATATTACGAGAAAGCGAAAGCTCCTGGAGAAGCAGAAGGAAGGCAAGAAGAAGATGAAACAGATCGGGAGCATCGAACTCCCCCAGGAAGCCTTTCTCGCCGTGCTCAAGGTGGGAGATTGACAGGGAATGAAGTCAAAAGGCAAATTGCAAAATGTAAAAGTCAAAATGATCTAAGCTTTTCCTTTTGCACTTTGCACTTTGCATTCTGCCTTTTGCATTGAGAATATGCTTTTACAGGAGGAATGATGTCAGGAGAACAGCAGGAAATACGGACCGACATACGGAAGAAATCGTTCTATAAGGAATGGATAGAACCGTTTCTTATCGCGGCAGTAGTGGCCCTGTTCATACGCCAGTTCGTGGTAGAGGCGTTCAAGATCCCTTCGGGTTCCATGATCCCCACGCTCACCATCGGCGACCACCTGCTCGTGAACAAATTCGTGTACGGGCCGCGGATCCCCTTTACGGACTCCCGGATCTTCAGCGGGAAAGAGCCGAAACGGGGTGAGATCATCGTTTTCAAATATCCCGAAAACGAACAGAAAAACTTCATCAAGCGCGTCATCGGGCTTCCCGGTGACAAGATTCAGATCATCGACGGCAGGCTCTTCATTAATGACCAGACCGTGCCCGTATCTGAGCAAGGGGTTTCCAGCAATTCCGATGAAGAGACGGGAATGGCTTTCGCCGCAAAACCGAAAATGTACGAGGAGCAGCTGGGTACGGTACAGCATCGGCTCCAGTATCTCCACGACCAGCGAGGCTATAATTTCGGTCCGAAACTGGTGCCCCTGGAGTCCGTATTCGTCATGGGGGACAACCGGGACAACAGCCAGGACAGCCGCGTCTGGGGCTTCGTAAAGTTCAACAAGATCATCGGCAGGGCGCTCATCATCTACTGGTCGTGGGACGGGAACGACCGCTGGGTCCGGTGGGAGCGGATCGGAAGTCTCATCAAATAACCGCCGCAGGAGGAGCCATCATGCACACTCTTTTGACCGAGAGGGGAGGGACCAGGCTCAAGGTGTACCTCTGGTTTCTGGTCCTGTTTCTTGTTGCGCACGTTGCGCTGAAGGTCGTCCCCCTGTACATGGATTATGCCCGGATGGAGGACACCATGTCCATCAAGGCCAGCGTCGCACAGGTGCTCAAAGACGAGGAAATCCTGCATGACCTCGTCGCCAAGGCCAAAGAACTCGACCTGCCCCTCACCGCGGACGACTTCGTCATCAGGCGCGATGAAGAGCGGCGCAGGATGGGCATCAGCACGCTGCGCGGATGGAACGTCGAGGTGCGTTTCCTCTGGGGCCTTTATGTCAGAACGTTCCATTTTGCGCCGAAGGCCGATGAGAGCTTCATGACCGTCTTAAGATAGGCCGGAGAATGAAGGACGGGAAGTTTGACAATTCCCGCGGTGTAGAGTAGTATTGTCAACCATACACGAGGGTGGTGCGCCGGTGATATGCAGCATGACGGGATACGGTCGGAAGGAAGCGCGGACGGCGGACAGCGTCTTTACCATAGAAATCCGCTCCGTGAATAACCGCTATATCGACGTCCAGGCAAGAACGCCGAGGGATCTCGCCGTCCTGGAGCCCCGGCTCAAGAAGGCAGTGCAGGAGCGCTTCTCCCGGGGGCGGTTCGACCTCTCCATCTCGCGCAACGGGAACGGTGAAAAGCCGGGCGCGCTCGCTCTTGACTACGAGCTGGCGGAGAAACTCACGGGGCACCTCAAGGGGCTCAAGGAACGGCTCTCCCTTTCCGGCGAGGTTGATCTGGCCCTCCTGCTCGGCGTTTTCCCGGACCTTATCACCCGCGAAGAAACAAGGGAGGACGTGGAGTCGCTCTGGCAGGTCCTTTCCCGGGGACTTGCCGACGCCATGGCCGACCTGCAGGCCATGCGGGCAACCGAGGGGGCCGCGCTGGCCCGTGACATCAGCGAGCGTCTTGCCGTAATAGAGCGCTTGACGGCCGCCGTCCGATCGCTGGCCCCTGCCACGGTGGACCATGCCCGGAAGAGAATTGCCGATGCGGTGAACAGGCTTGTCGGTGCGCAGCCTGATCCGGCCCGGCTTGCACAGGAGATCGCCTTTCTCGCGGAGCGGACGGACGTAACCGAAGAACTGACGCGCCTGGACAGCCACATCCGGCAGTTCCGCTCCATGGTGGAGGATGCTTCGCGGGAGGCGGTGGGCCGGAAACTCGATTTCCTCCTGCAGGAGATGGGCAGGGAGGCAAACACCATCGCCTCCAAGGCCATGGATGCGGAGATATCTATGAACGCGGTGACCATCAAGGCGGAACTCGAAAAGATCCGGGAGCAGGTGCAGAACATTGAATGATCGGATGCCGAACCTCCTGGTGAACATCGGCTACGGAAACATGGTGATGGCGCAAAAGGTCGTTGCCGTCCTTTCGCCTGAATCCGCCCCGATGCGCCGGTTCAAGGAAGAGGCCAGGGAGCGCCGCATGCTGATTGACGCCACTCAGGGGAGAAAAACGAGGGCCATCATCATCACCGACAGCGACCACGTCATTCTCTCCGCGGTGCAGGTGGAAACCCTCATGCTGAGGTTTTCCGGGGGAGACGTGAAATGAAAAGGAAAAGCGGGCTGCTTTTCGTGGTCTCGGCGCCCTCGGGGGCCGGCAAGACGACTTTGTGCCAAGCGCTTACCGCCTCCCTCGCAAACCTTACCCATTCGATCTCATACACGACGCGGAAACCGCGCCCCGGGGAGATCGATGGCAGGGACTACTTTTTCGTTACCCAGGAGCGGTTCCGGAGCATGATCGGCGCCGGGGACTTTGCCGAATGGGCAGAGGTGCATTCCAACCTCTACGGCACGTCACGGCGGGTCCTTGATGACATGACGAGCCGGGGCATCGATGTGATCCTTGATATCGATACTCAGGGCGCCAAGCAGATCAAGGGGAAATTCCCGTCGGCCCTGTTCATATTCATCATGCCGCCCTCTCTGGACATTCTTGAAGAGAGGCTCCGCAACCGCAAGTCCGACGACGAGGCGGAGATAGGGAAACGCATGCTCAGGGCCCGGGATGAGATCAGGGACTATGCTCTGTACGACTATATCATCGCGAACCGGGATTTCGACCGGGCGCTCAGTGAACTGAAAGCGATCATCATCGCCGATCGCTGTCGGACCAAGAATATCGACCCGTCGTGGATAGGGGAACTTTTGCAGCAGAGCGAAGGACCGGCTTAAAACCATTTAAGGAGGCATAGAACAATGCTACAGGCACTGGATATCATTTCTCTCCCCATAGAGCTGAGAGAGAATATGGCTGATTCCAAATTCCGGCTGGTACACGTGGCCTCGCAGCGGGTGCGGCAGTTGTCCGCCGGAGGGCCCGTACAGGTTATGACCAGGTCGATCAAGGACTCTACCATCGCCCTTGAAGAGTCGGTGGCGGGCCGGCTCAGGGTGATCGTGGGAGATGGGGCCAAAGCGGCCAAAGAGGAGTTCCAGAAACAGCAGGAAAAAGCGCGTTTGGAGGAAGAGCTTTCGGCCAAAGAAGAGGAGATCCGCAAGGAACTGAGCGTCTATCTCTCGGAGGCCCAGGACGAAGAGGCCGGCGAGGAGCCGGGAGCGGCCGGACCCGTGGAAGCGGGAGCGGAAACCGAGGACGTGAGCGAGGAAGACGAGGAAGAGCAGGGGCCGGAACAGCCCGCTGAATAAGGACGGACCATTCCTGACCCGGACAAGCCTGCCTGTGCGTGTCCGCACGCAGACAGGCCGGAACCAAATATGCCACGAAGACGGGTCGGCGCGAAGTCTGATGAATGCAAAATGAAGAGTGCAAAATGCAAAAGTCAAAATGAAAAAATATAAATCATGGCCTGGGGCCATACCACAATTTTGCAATTTGCATTTTGCAATTTGACTTCTGCATTGCATTTACGTGTCTCGGTACCTTCGTGGCTGAATTTTGTTTTCATTTTGGGTAGAATTTGATTCTTAACTGACTAAGGATGATGATATCCGGGAAAAAAATCATGCTCGGCGTGAGCGGCAGCATCGCGGCGTACAAGGCCCTGGACATCCTGCGGCGGCTCCAGGAGGAGGGCGCCTCGGTACGCGTGGCCATGACGAAAAATGCCGCCCATTTCGTATCGCCCATGACGTTCCTGACCCTGAGCCGGCACCCGGTCCTGTGGGATGAATTCCGCGACAGCGGGCGATCGGACATCGGCCACATCGCCATCACCGAGGGCCTGGACCTCGCGGTCATTGCGCCGGCCACGGCAAACGTTATCGGCAAGCTTGCGGCCGGAATCGCCGACGATGCATTGACGTCGGCGCTCCTGGCGCTGGAGTGTCCCCTGGTGATCGCTCCCGCCATGAACGACCGGATGTACCGGAACCCCGTTGTACAGCGAAATATCGGGTTCCTCAGGGAACAGGGCGTGCGGTTCGTAGACCCGGAGGAAGGTCCGCTTGCCTGCGGCGCCATTGGTCAGGGACGGCTTGCGGAAACCGAACGAATCGTTCAAGAAGTCGCTTCGGCCCTTTCTCCACGCTCCCTCGCAGGAGTTACGGTCCTCATAACCGCCGGCCCTACCCGCGAGCCCATCGACGCTGTTCGGTTCATAAGCAACCCGTCCACGGGCAGGATGGGCTTTGCCCTTGCGGAAGCAGCGCGGAACCGGGGCGCGGACGTGATCCTGATCAGCGGTCCCACGGAGCTCACTCCGCCCTGGGGGGTGTCTCACGTGAGCGTCACAACGGCCGCCGAGATGCGCCGTGCCGTCATGGACAGCGCGGGAAAGGCCCGGGTGGTGATCATGGCCGCGGCGGTTTCCGACTTCAGGTCCGCTGAACGGTCAGAAGGCAAGATCAAGAAAGAATCGGCGCCCGAGGTGCTCCGGCTCGAGCGGACCGAGGATATTCTCCTCGAACTGGGCAGGACGCCGGGCAAGCGCCTGCTCGTGGGTTTTGCCGCTGAGACCGATTCGGTCATCCAGAACGCCCGACAGAAGCTCAAACAGAAAAATCTCGATATGATCGTCGTGAACGACATCACGCGGCAGGGGGCCGGCTTCGGGACGGACACCAACGCCGTGACCGTCCTTGACCGCTCGGGAGCCGTTACTGATCTGCCGCTCATGAAAAAATCAGAAGTGGCCGCGCGTATTCTGGACAACGTTGCGGAACTATTGCAAAAATAAAGGATTTCACCTTGACTTTCATCGCCTGTTTTTGGTAAAATTTTTGCATCGGACACAGTAAACTCCGTGAGAAAATAGGGCGCTGAACGACTATTAATCGTGGCTTTATACCATCATCGTCAGGGAATGATTTACGCTCTCAAAAGTGCGGAAGTTTCTTCGATAAGCCGTGTTTCTCCGTGTTCGCTGCCGATGATCCAGAGGCTCGCGAGTGAACTACTAACCCTATGGATAAAGACACCTCCGAAATAGTCAAATTGACGGAGCGTATCTCAAAGGACCCCAAGTCCAAGCTGTTTGTCCCCCTTGCCGAGGAGTACAAAAAGGCGGGGGACATCGAGATGTCCATCCATGTGCTCTCAGAAGGGCTTAAACACAACCCCGGGTACGTTACAGCCAAATCATTCCTGGGAAGGCTGCTCCTCGAAAAGGGCGACCTTGCCGGTTCGCAAAAAGAGTTCGAAGAGGTCGTAAAGGCCATTCCCGACAATCTCCTCGCCCAGAAAAAGCTGGGGGAGATTTATGCCCTCCAGGGGAAGAGCGGCGACGCGCTTACCCATTACAAGGTCGCGCTTTCGCTCAACCCCAAAGACGAGGAGACCGCGTCTCTGGTCGCGGACCTTGCGGCGGGCAAGCCTGTTAAAGAGCGGATTCTGAAGCCCAAGCCGCCGGCGGCGCCGGATCAGACCGCAAAACCGAAGCCGGCCCCTCCTTCGCGGCCAACAGGGGGAACAGAAGTCCCACGGCCGGCAGCGCCCCTGCCCCGCCCCTCATCAGCAGAAGGGGAACGGGAGGTTCCGGAAGAGGTCCTCGTGGTCGAACCTCTTGAACCTGCGGCGCGCGCGGGGAGCGCAATAGCAGGGGGACTGGATTTTCTCGCTGAAAGGGGCCCACAGCCCTTTCAAGCCGGTGAAGAACGGTCCCCTGGATTCACGCTCCCCGGTGAACCCTATCAGCCGGCCCCTGTCGAGGCCCCGGCCCTGCCCCGCGGCAATGCCGGTGCATTGTTCACGGGAGAAGGGGCGGGGACCGGCGAGGCCTTTCCCGCCATCGAGAGGGCTGGACAGGATGCACCCCGGCCGGCTGAAAGTACAACCGACGACTTTACGACCAACACGCTGGCTGAGCTCTATATCACTCAGGGCTTTTATGAAAAAGCCATAGACATCTATGAGCGGATGCTGGCCGACAACCCTGAAAACAGGGCCATCCAGGCCAAATTGGACCAGGTCCGCGCCATGGCAGGTCCGTCCGTTCCATCGGGGGGCGTGGATCTGGAGCCCGGACCCTTTGTACCGCCTGTGGAGCAGGCGTCGTGGACTGAAAAACCTGAGTCCGCGTCTCCGGCTGCAGATGCCTTCGGCGGGTTCGAAGCTCCCCGGAGGGAGGAATTCCCGCAGACCCTTCCCCTTGATGCCGGCGGAGGCGGATTCGAACCGCAGGAGTATCGGCCGCAGAGCGAAATGCAGCCGTCGGCCGCTTCCCTGTCACCGAGGAAAAAACAGACCATCGGCCGCCTGGAGCAGTGGCTTAAAAACATCATAAAGGAGAAATAGATGCCCTTTTCCGATATCCTGAAAGAAGTGGTGAACGGTACGGAAGGGGCGCTCGGCGCTCTCGTTGTCGGGACTGACGGCATCCCGGTGGAAGAGTACACCGTCAGCAGCGAAATGGACCTCCAGTCCATGACCGTTGAATATTCCACGCTCCTCAAAGAGATCGAAAAGGGGTCTCAGGCGGCGCGCATGGGCTCCACCAAGGAAGTCACGGTCATCGCCGAGAAGGCCATGATCATGCTTCGCCGGCTCAACGCCGATTACTTTATCGTGCTCGTCATCAAGCCCGAGGGAAACTTCGGAAAGGGGAGGTTCCTCCTCAGGATGTCGGTGCCCAAATTGCTCAAAGAGTTCTGAACCGATTTGTTCCTCGCGCCTGCGTCCGATCGAACAAACTGCCCAAGCGGCCTGCGGCTCCCGGCAGTTTTTTATTTTCCCGGGGGGGGTATCATGAAGATCCTGGTGATTCACGGTCCAAACCTTAATCTGCTCGGCAAGCGGGAGCCCGATATTTACGGGACCTTCACCCTTGACGACATCAACGGACGGATCACGGCCCTGGCCCGGGAACTGGGAGCGGACGTTTCTTTCTTCCAGTCGAACCACGAGGGCGAGCTCGTGCAAAAGATCCAGGACGCCATGGGCGTCTACCAGGCCATCGTGATCAATCCCGGCGCATACACCCATACGAGCGTGGCGCTCCGCGACGCGCTGTCGTCAACGGGCATCCCCGCGGTGGAGACGCACATCTCCAATGTTTACAAACGGGAGGAGTTCAGGAGACACTCGTACATAGCCGGTGTTGCCGCGGGACAGATCACGGGTTTCGGCGCCGACAGCTACCTCCTGGCGCTGAGGGCCGCCGTCGGCATCATCAAGAGCGGCGCTGAAAAGAAACGATGAAGAGACCGGAACGCGGTCGCATGCTCCGGCTCCGGCTGCTCATGAAAGAAAAGGGCATCTCGGCCCTGCTCGTGACCCGGCAGGAGAACGTACGCTATCTCACCGGCTTCACCGGATCTTCGGGGTCCGTGCTGGTGACCGGGGGCAGGTCCTCTCTCATCACGGATTTCCGGTACCGGCTCCAGTCGCGCAGGGAGGCGTCGGGCATCGCCGTCGTCATCCAGAAAACGGACTGGGCGCGGGCGGTCCGGGACACGGCAGCGCGCGTCGGCGCCGACACGCTCTGGTTCGATGAGTCCTCTCTTACGCTCGACAGGATCAAAAAGCTGAGGCAGCCGGGCCTCCGGCTCAAAGGGTACCGGGACCTCGTGGGTGAACTCAGGCAGCGGAAGGACGAACAAGAACTGGCAAGCATCCGTAAGGCCATTGCCAGGGCCGAAGGGTCCTTCCGTGAGCTGAAGAAATACATAAGACCGGGGGCCGTTGAGCGTGAACTGGGACTAAAACTGGAATTCCTCATGAGGGAAAAGGGCTCCCGCAAGGCCGCCTTCGACCCCATTGTGGCGTCGGGCCGAAACGGCGCAATGCCCCACGCCTCGGTCTCGGACCGCCGCATCAAACAGGGAGACCTTGTCACCATCGACTTCGGGGCCGAAGCGGACGGATACTTCTGTGATATCACGAGGACCCTCAGCGTCGGCAAACCGACGCCGAGGCAGCGTGAGATCCACGATCTTGTTCTCCGGGCCCAGCAGGCGGCAATAGCAACGGCGCGCCCCGGCGTTCCGTGCAAATCCGTGGACAAGGCCGCGCGGGAGCTCATCACCGCGGCGGGCCAGGGAAAGCATTTCGGCCACGCTACGGGCCACGGCGCCGGCCTGATGGTGCACGAAGGTCCGTCCCTCTCGGCGCTGTCCAGGGAGAAGGTCGGCCAGGGCATGGTCTTTACCGTGGAACCCGGCGTGTACATCCCCGGCTGGGGAGGCGTACGAATCGAGGACATGGTGTACATAACGGAAAACGGCGCGAAGGTGTTGACGACGCTGCCGAAAGAGTTGGAGAGCCTGAAGAGTTTATAGCGTCTCAGGAGTCGAGAGCGTTAAACGAAACATCAATCAGTGAACGACGAAAGGGAGGATACAAGCATTGCCGGTATCAACAACGGAATTCAGAAACGGATTAAAGATCGAGCTCGAAGGCGAGCCCTACGTGATCGTGGAATTTCAGCACGTGAAGCCCGGCAAGGGCGGAGCGTTCGTGAGGACCAAGATGAAAAGTCTCAAGTCGGGAAACGTGATTGACCGGACGTTCAGGTCCGGTGAGAAGGTGGGCGTGCCCGAGCTGGAAGAAAAGACCATGCAGTACCTCTACGCGGCGGACAAGGACCGCGTGTTCATGGACACGAGCAGCTACGAGCAGACGTCCATGAGCGAGAAGCAGCTCGGAGACAGCATCAGCTATCTCAAAGAGAACATGGAAATAAAGATCCTCTACCACAAGGGCGCGGCGATCAATATCGAGGTCCCCATGTTCGTGGAACTGAAGATCGCGAGGACCGACCCCGGCGTCAGGGGAGACACGGCCTCGGGCGGCTCCAAGCCCGCCACCCTCGAGACGGGCGCCGTGGTCAAGGTGCCGCTCTATATGAATGAGGGGGACGTTATCAAGGTCGATACCCGCACCGGCACGTTCATCGAACGGGTGAAGCAGTAGGCAGACGGCATTCGGAGAATGCCGGATTGAAAACTGAACGTCGAAGATTGGAAACTTTCATTTTTTTTAATTTTCAATTTTAAATTTCCAATTTTCATTTTTCAATTTTTTACGCATTAAAGGAGCAATCATGAACCTCAAAGAGTTGAAAGAACTGATCGAGATGCTCAAAAACACCGACATCTCGGAGCTGGAGATCGAACGCTCCGGCGCCAAAGTGAGGATCCGCAAGGGCGGAGACGTCACGTTCCATCCCGCCATGCCGCGCATGGAGTATCCGCCTGCGGCCATTGTGGCTCCGGCGGTCCTGGAGCCGGGAAAGCCGGCGCCGGAAAAGGCCCCCGAGCCCGTGAAGACGAACCAGATCAAGGTCACGTCGCCCATCGTCGGCACCTTTTACCGCGCGAGCTCTCCCGACAAGCCCGCCTATGTCGAGGTCGGCGACGTCGTGAAGAAGGGCCAGGTGCTTTGCATCATTGAGGCCATGAAGCTCATGAATGAGATCGAGTCGGAGACGGTGGGGAAGATCGTCCAGGTCCTCGTCGAGAGCGGCCAGCCTGTTGAATACGGCCAGGCCCTCTTCGTGATCGAGCCCGCGTAGCACGGGTTGATGTTGCAGGTGAGAAGTGAAATTTACGGTCGAGGTGCATGAGTGTTTAAAAAAATATTGATCGCCAATCGCGGCGAGATCGCGCTGCGCATCATCCGGGCGTGCAAGGAAATGGGCGTTAAAACCGTTGCCGTGCACTCCACGGCCGACGCCAATTCCCTCCACGTGCGTTTCGCCGACCAGAGCGTCTGCATCGGTCCGCCCAAGAGCGCCGACAGCTACCTCAACGTTCCGAGCATCATCAGCGCGGCCGAGATCACCGATTCCGAGGCCATTCACCCCGGCTACGGTTTTCTGGCCGAGAACTCCAGCTTCGCGGAAGTATGCAATTCCGCGGGCATCCGGTTCATAGGACCCAGCCCCGAGAGCATCAAGCTCATGGGCGACAAGGCCCAGGCCCGGGAGACGGCGAAGAAGGCCGGCGTGCCCATTCTCCCGGGCAGCGACGGCGTGGTGACCGAAGAGGGGACCGCCGTCGAGATCGCGCGGGAGCTCGGCTTCCCGGTCATTGTCAAGGCGGTGGCGGGGGGCGGCGGCAAGGGCATGCGCGTGGTGATGGAAGAGGCGGATTTCAGTTCCGCCTTCGTCATGGCCCAATCGGAGGCCCTCGCCGCCTTCGGCAACGCCGACGTCTATATCGAAAAATATATCACCCAGCCGAGACACATCGAAGTGCAGCTCATGGCCGACGAGAAGGGGAATGCCGTTTACCTCGGTGAGCGCGAATGCTCGATCCAGCGCAGGCACCAGAAGCTCGTCGAAGAAGCGCCGTCGGTGATCGTCGACGGGCCCCTGCGGAAACGCATGGGCGAGATGGCCGTGGCCCTCGCCAGGTCCGTAAAGTACCGGAACGCCGGCACGATCGAGTTCCTCATGGACGAGGACCGCAACTTCTATTTCATGGAGATGAACACGAGGATCCAGGTGGAGCACCCCGTGACCGAGCTGGTGACGGGCATCGATCTTGTGAAGGAGCAGATCCGGGTGGCCGCGGGCCTGCCGCTGTCCTTTACGCAGGACCAGATCAGGATAACAGGGCACAGCATAGAATGCAGGGTCAACGCGGAATGTCCCGAGAAGTTCACCCCCTCTCCCGGCACCATCACCGCCTTTAATCCCCCCGGCGGCCCGGGCGTGCGCGTGGACACGGCGGCCTATACCCAGTACGTGATCCCGCCGTACTACGATTCCATGATCGCCAAACTCATCGTGCACGCCGATACGAGAAATGACGCCATCATGCGGATGCAGCGGGCCCTCGACGAGTTCATCATCGAAGGCGTGAAGACCACAATCCCCATGCACAAGAAGATCCTTGCCGACG
>CAKKPG010000177.1 GCA_919901555.1 Nitrospiria bacterium
CTGGTTCGGTACAATGCCGACGGCTTGCTGGATACAAACTTTAACGGAACCGGCATAGTGACCACTGCCATCGGCTACCATGGTGACTATGCCCGTGCCGTTGCCATCCAGCCGGACGGGAAGATTGTGGCAGCCGGGTATGCCCATAACGGCGTCGACTATGATTTCGCCCTGGCGCGGTACTGGCCGTGATGATTGCCTAAGGTAGGCTGCAACCGAGACCGCAAACCGCTGCGCCCTGCACAGGCGGAACCGGGAGCTGCGGGAGCGCCTGCGGGCGACGCAGCGGCGGCAGTCTCGGCGTTCTCCATCCGAATAAGGAGGTGATGTTGACCGCGACAAAGTCTGCGCACTGGTTCAATCCCGACAAGCCGGAATGGCCGGTCGGGGACCGGCATCGCCTGAAAACAGGCGATGACAATACACATTAACAAAAGGAGCAATCCATGAAATACCTACTGCAAACATCGTTCGCACTTGCAACTTTGTCATTGATGTGCGTTCAGCCGGTCTTTGCCATGACCCTGGCCGAGGCCGAGGCAAACTGCGCAAAGATGAAAGGACAGCTCACTGTCACGCGTGCCGCGGTCGGAGTAAACTATGTATGTAAGGTCGGGGGAAAGGCAGTCTTGTCGGGGACGGCGACCACTCCACTTGCGACCACACCAGTAGTGCCGAGGACTGATCAGACGCTGCCCAGCCAGCCCGGCACAGTGACCGGCCAGCCGGTCAAGCCCGAAGTGGCCCCGGTCAAACCCGGCGTGGCCGATGAAAAGAGCGGCCTCACGCTATGGCCGCTATTCGGTCCCGACCTTGTGGTTTCGCTGCCGAATCCGATGAACGGCAGCGTTACGGTCCGCAACATAGGTACCGGGGACGCTAAGGAGGAAGCCGAACTGTATCTCTATTGTAAGAGGGTAGGATGGACTGGACTGGATAGTGGTTGTGCCCCTGTCTCGGGTCGCCAATGGTGTAGTTCCTATACTGATATTTCAGGCCAATACACTGGCGGATGCATTTATATAAGGATCCCCCCACTGCGGCCTGGCCGCGGGCACGTGCATACCTTGCCGTCCTGGTCGGAGATCAGGTGGGATAGTGGCAGCTACGAGTTCAGCGCACGCGTCACCTATTATCATCGATCATCAAAAGAAACCAACACAGCCAACAACACCGCCAGCTCCACGCTGACTGTCGCATCCCGGAACGAAGCTGATTTGGTGCCGGCGTTAAATGACCCCATGGATGGCACGTTGATCGTCAGGAACGACGGTACCGTGGCAGCATCCCCCACCCGGCTCAGACTCCAGTGTGGGAGGCGCACTGACGTTAATCCAGCGCCAGCGCCTCTTAGTAGTTGTTCCGACGTCCGGATTCCGCCCCGGTACGCGCGGGATTATTCCTGGGGCCCAGCCCCTTATATGGTCATAAATATTCCGGCGCTGGCGCCGGGTGCGGTGTGGCGCTTACCCCAGGATTTCTGGGGAGCTCTCAGATGGACGAGCGGGACATACTTTTTCCATGCCTTTGCCGACGTAGACCAAGTCGTGCCGGAAAGTAACGAATGGAATAATGCTAGTAACGGATCGACCATGGTTGTGCCGTAGTCGTTTTTTATCGAGCCGGGGGGCACTGCCTTCCGAAACTCAGGAGGATTGTCATGGACAAACACACGATACTTGCGCTCACCTTAGATCCCGCTGCTGCTCAGCGGCACCGCGCTCGCCGCCGGAATGCGCGCTCCGGACAGCAGGCCGGGGGAGGCACCGGCCCTCGCCCCGGGCGAGAAATCGCTGCTTGTGCCGGCGACGGCGCGACGCAGCACTGACGCACGGGGCAATTCGCTTATCCGCCTCCCCGATAGCCGCCAGATCCGACTGCTCAAAAACGGCCAAGTCGAGATCCTGAATCGCGCCGGACAGGTGACGGAGCGCGGTTTTCCAGATTCCCGGCGGATACAAGAAGGAAAAGGTGTTATAGGCGCTTACGCCTATAACATCGACAAAAGATTGTCGATCTTTCAATTCTATGCACAAAGGAAGGATGATTTCGCGCAACCAACAGTAGGCGCTTCTAAGCGAGACGCCAAGCTTGCAAAGAAAAGCAAAGCCTTTGGGTTAAAAGCCTGAGCTTAAGATTTCCTTTGCGTGATTCCCTAAGTGGCCGTCTCATTTTAGGCCATTGCAACTTTGATGCAATCGTAAGAAGTCAATTTTTCACACAAAGGCACAGAGGACACGAAGAACGGCCTATTAAAAAGAAGGGGTTTTTACCCTTTGTGACTTCGTGGCTTTGTGTGGGACCGGATTTTTTACGACTTTATCAACTTTGCGTGAGACGCCTTTTGGTTCCGGCTTGCCCCGTTAGAGGCATCCGCCTCTAACGGGGCCTGTCCCGAGCATTGGGGCTTGTCCGGGTTAGGCGAGGGCAATGAACCATGGACAGGCTCCACGCGACACACAAGCGAGTTCGAGGCCGAAGCCGGATCACGGCCGGCAAGGACGATATCCAACCAACCAGTAAGGAGGATCCGACGATGAATACCGCGACAAACCGTTTTTCGGCAGTTTTTGTTTCATTTCTGGCCGTATTGTTTATGACGCTGTGGAGTGTTCCTGCGGCGTGGGCGAATACAGCTTCTGAAAGGGACAGTGCTAAAGCACAGTGTATAGCATCGGGCGACTCTTGGACCGAGGAGTCCGATGGCTCTTACTCCTGTGAGTCAGATACCTCGACGATTACTTGCATGGGTGACGAATTAAATCTATGCATAGGGTGCCTCTCCGCCAGCGATTATTGCACTGTGTTTGCGCAAAAAACGATGGAATCAGGGATGCGGGCAATACCCCTCAATAAACTGACCCCCGCCCAGCAACAACAGGTTCGCAAGCTGAAGGCAAAACACCAGGCCCGGCTTGCACAAGGCACGACTAAACCAGCACAGAAAACCTACGACCTGCGTCCCCTCCTGAACCGCGGCGCGCTGCGCGAAGGCGACAATACGGTGTACACCACCCCCGAGGGGATAGGGATCATTGCCCGACAGCAGGGCGGCAGGCTCATCGGCTGGTCCGCCCGTGACCGGCAGGGACAGCCCATGACGATACAGTTTTACCGAGGCGGTGAACCCGACTGCTGGGGTTGTATCCAGAAAGGCGGTTTTGGCGGCCCTGCGAGCGCTTCCGTGCCGGGCAGTCAAGTTCCGGGCGGCCCGGGGGATTGCCCGATCAAGATCGTAATACCTGAAACCTGCCCGACCTTCCCGATACCGCCTAAGGATCCCTTCCCGGCGGCATCCCAGCCGACGCCGAAGCCGGGAATGATCCAGCCAGCGCCGATGCCGGGAACGACTCAGCCCATGTCAAAGCCCGGAACTGTCCAGCCAACGCTTAAGCCGGCGATTACCACGCCGCAGCAACCGGGCGAACCCATGCCGGAGGGTCCGGGCAGACCCGGCGAGCCCATGAAGACGTTGCCCAACATGAATACGGCGCCGGTGAAGAAATAGTTGTCTTCCCTCCGGGGGCATGTTGCCCCCGGAGGGAAGTTTGAATCTCCTTGGCCGGAAAACACGCTGGTCGTGCCCGTCCTTGCTGCGTATCATCACCACACCACACCCACATCTAAATAAATCTCCGAAAACGGGCGAATAACCGCCCCTTTCCCGCCGGCGGCATCGGCGCGGTCGCCCTGTATCCGCCCTGTATCCAACCCCGTGTTATGGTCCTTCCCGAGATAAGCGAGAAAAGCCCTGTTGGGCCTTGAACCGTTTGCGCTCCTGCTTCGACTCAGAGGTGTAAACGGAAACACCTTCGCCGGGTCGATTCCGCTATTCGGAGGACGACGGTGAAAACCAGTGGAGCTCCCATGAAAACGCTGATTCGCGGTCTATCGATGTTCGGCGCCATCCTCGCCCTCCCCGTTTGCGGCGAAGGGGGCGGAGGCGGGGATGGCGCTGGAAGCGCCGCGACGCCGATTCCAACGCCGGTTTTCGCGCGCTATGCCTACGCGGCGAACTCGTTCAATGGGGTAGTAGGCAACACGGCGTCGCAGTACACGATCAACGCGAACAACAACGTTAAAAATTTCCATTTAAAAAGCCCATCCGTATCCAATCCGAACCCGCTCCCGTGGTATTGTCCGCACGAAGAGAAAACAGAACCGGCACAACGCTTTTCACCCGAGGAGAGCCGTTCATGGACAGCTACATCATACGAATCTACCGGCAGGAAAAAGAGCAACCCCGTTCCGTTAT
>CAKKPG010000178.1 GCA_919901555.1 Nitrospiria bacterium
CACCGAGCGGACTATGCGCATGACCACAAAACTTATTCACTTCACACAATGGGCAACCTATGCCATTGTGGATGACTCAAACTGGGAGCCGGATGGTGTAACGCTCCAAGTCCGGTTCTGTGAGGGCGGCGAGTTGTACCGGGTAACCGGGAGGCTCGCTGCTACTCTCCATTGTTGTACTTTGAACAGATAAGGATAAATTGGGGCAGGCAGCAGCTCACCTATCATGAACAGAGAATGGCACAGGGCACATAAGATACCGGAGAAGGCGACGCTTGAGGAGCGGATCAAGTGGCATGTGGCGCATGCGAAGAAGTGCGGCTGCCGGCCGATTCCGTTCAAGATCCAGGGAGAGATGAAGAAACGGCAGGGGAGAGGATAAGATGTTTGCCGTTCTCTCCACGGCCTGTTTACCGCGCTGCCGTCGCGCTATCGCGGAACTATGGGGTGTTGCGTCCTAATATCAAAAACACGTAGGGTGATTACGATGAAAAGGGGATTATCGTGCACAGCGGGGCTTGCAGCATTTGTGCTCGTATGGAACGCTTTCGGCACGAGTACTGTGAGCGCACAATCACGATTAGGTGGGCAAGATGTCACGATCAAAGGAGATGTTGCGGGTGTATATGAATACGTCTATGAACATAACACGAAAGACCTCATCGAAAATCATTGCATAATCTTGGAACAGGAAAATGATGCCATCGTTGGAAGATATTATGGCACAAGTGATGACTTCGACGATATGCGCGAAGGTTACCTTCCGGGATTTTTTGTTGCACTGATGAAAAAACTCGTTATCCATAATAACAAGATATCGTTTCGCGTTGATGTGCGTGAAGGCGACTTTTTCCTGCATCCGATTGATCTGAAGCAAAGGTCGCCGAAGGACGTTAACCCGAGGAAGAATCCACGGTGGATTGCCGACTATCAGCCGGGCATTGCGCTGTCGAGATACTCGGTTTCCTATTCAGGGTCCATCCAAAACGGAGAGATCCGACTGAATACCGGTGATGGCGAACGGATATTCAAGAAAATTGGGACAATTGGGGGCAGACACAAAAATTAAGTTTTTTTCATGCTTGTTGCTCACTGAACCTTTTTTTCTCTCCGATTTCCGATCAAGCCGCTTCTTTAGCCCCCGCCAAAAACAGTTAGCTGAATTCCGGTCCGTGCGATTCCCGCAATTGACATGGGCCTGAGAATGTTATAGGCTGAGTTTGAGTCGAGGTTGCCTTGGCGGTTCGAGGATCGATGCATGTCCGTCTTTTTTACCGGATTTCCGGGATTCATCGCCGGAAACATCATCAAGAAAATGGCCTCAAGCGATCCTGCGCTGCGGTTTGAACTGCTGGTCCATCCTTCTCAGACCGGGAAAGCCCGCGCAGAGGTATCGCGTTTGGTTGAGATGGGGTACGGTCCGGGGAGCCGGTTTTCTCTCATTCCCGGCGACATCACGCAGGAGGGCCTTGGATTTGACCACTCTATTCTTCAGCGGCTCAAGAAAGACGTCACCCATGTTTTCCACCTCGCTGCCCTCTACGACCTGGCCGTTCCCCGCGAAATCGCCTACCGCGTAAACGTGACGGGGACCCGTCATGAAATTTTAGTACCTGAGGAATCAAATTCTACTCAAAATGGCAAGAATATTTCGCGCAAAGTCGCTAAGCTCGCAAAAAAAGCAAAACATTCTGGTTAAAAAAATCCAAAACTTAGAGATTTCCTTTACTCTACCGGCTTTGCGCGAGATGCCTTTTGGTTCCGGCTGGTCCGGATTAGGGTCTTTCTCATTGCATACTCAGTATAAGACGTGTTGAATTTTAAGGAGAAAGATTT
>CAKKPG010000179.1 GCA_919901555.1 Nitrospiria bacterium
ATGGTGGGTGATAACAGGAGAGAGACCGTAATGGGCATCCTTAGGAGTAGTTTTGTCATTTTTGCCTTTCTGACCTCATTCATTTCGCAGGCTGCAGCTGCCGGTCCAATCCGGGACCTGCTTATGGAGCACAAAACTACGCAAAAGAGTATCGAAAGTCCGGAGGATAGTGAGTCTTCCGATGGCGTGGGGTCTTTGCCGCAGGGGGTGAAAGTACTGCGCGACATTCCTTACGGTCAAGACGGCAAGCATCGCATGGATGTGTACATATCCCGTGATGCGAGGAAGGGGGCGCCTGTGATATTCATGGTTCATGGCGGGGCCTGGCGCATCGGCGACAAGGCATCGCGTGCTGTTGTGGAGAATAAAGTTTCAAGATGGGTGGCACGAGGATTCATTTTCGTTTCGGTCAATTACCGGCTATTGCCAAATGCCGATCCTTTGCAGCAGGCTGAGGATGTAGCGCGAGCGCTCGCAACGGCGCAAGCCCAAGCCGTATCATGGGGCGGCAATTCATCGAAGTTCATTCTGATGGGGCATTCCGCCGGCGCGCATCTTGTCGCCTTGCTGGGGGCGGCGCCTTCCAAAGCCATAGGCGTTGGTGTCAGGCCTTGGCTGGGCGCCATTTTGCTGGATAGCGCAGCACTTGATGTTGTACAAATCATGGAGGCAAAGCACGCCCGTTTCTACAACGGAGCCTTCGGCAACCAGCCAGCTTACTGGCGATCGGCCTCGCCCTTCCATGTGCTAACGGCATCGGCCTCACCGCTGTTGGCGGTGTGCTCTACGCGCCGCAAAGATTCCTGCTCAGAAGCGCGTAACTTTACTGCCCAGGCCACGTCGCTTGGCGCGCACGCCAAGGTACTGGAGCAGAATCTTTCACACCGGGAAATCAATGAAAATCTTGGGCTGCCCGGCGCCTATACCCAAGCAGTTGAAGAGTTCATGGGGTCTCTGGATGCGGCAGTGATGGAAACGCTAACAACACCATCAACTGGGACGCACTAAAGCGCGCCCGTTATGTCAACGTTGAGTCTATAGAATGAGTTGATTTAAAAAAATCGACTGAAGGAATATCGGATAGTTACGAACCGAAAAAAGCAAATTTCAGATTTTTTCCTACAGGCTCGTAAGACACAATGAAAAAAATTCTCAAACCGTCTCATAGACCGTTCATAGGATTTGGTATCGTGGTTTCGCCGAGGTCATGAGCCGAGGAGCAAAAAGCGTACTTCGGGCATTTTTTACAGGCTTGTTATCGGAAGGGATTTCAACAGGAGAGGTTTTGGGGCTACTTATTTTCTGATTTTTGCTTCGAGCAGTGGAACACGTTTAGTGAGGGCGTCGAATTCATCGTAATCGACTTTTCTTTTCAGTTCGACTTTAAGGAAAGGAACTGAACGTCGGACTTGATGATTTGTACGTCTTCCCTCACAGACCCGATCATTTCGGTGTGAGTTTTCTGCGTTGTTTTGATTTCCTGGTATTGCTCAGCAATGAGATTGATTTTTGATTCGAGGTCTTCCTTGAAGATTCCGACGACATGCTGAAATTCAACTCTCTGTTCAGTAAGTATTTCCTTTAACTTATTTTCAGTAAAGTCCATTGCGGCAGTCTCCTTGAAAATGGATGCCTAGATATTAAACGTAGAGGGGCATTTTGTCAAGCATATATCCAGTCAGTTTGAGAAAAATCGGCTCAAGTTGACTCTCCGTCATGCGCATTATGCGACAAAAATCCTAACGTACTCACGTTTTCGCCCCCGGCATCTGCGCACATTCATTGAAAATGCGCACGGTGCAGACGCGGCATCGCTCCGAGTCGAGCTGGGGGACGATCCTGGCTATCGCCTCCATCTTCGAGCGAAAGATGTTTTCCTCGCCGATGCGTTTCATGCATCCTCCGCGCCTCAGGACATCCGTCACATCTCCCTTGAGCGAACAGAGGTACAGTTTTCTTCCACTCACATGCAGGCGGTGCGCTTCCTCTGCCAGCGCCTCGCATCCGGCAACGTCTATGAAATTTATGCCGCTGCCGACAAGCAGGATATGGGCCTGCTCGGGGCTCTGTCTGGTGATGCTGCGCAGTTCCTGGGAGAAGTGGTCAACGGCGCCGAAAAAGAGCGAGCCGTCCATCCGGATGACCTTGAGCTGGGGGCACTCGGGGAGCGGTTTCTTCGCAATATTGATGAAACTCCGCCGGTCGCTCTCGGGGTCGGGAGCAAGCGTGACAAAGTGCGGATGGGACGTGCGGTTGAGGTAGAGCAGGAGCGAAAGGAGCACGCCCACGTAGATTGCAAACTCCAGCTCCACGAGCAGCGTCGCAAGAAAAGTGACGGCGAGCACGGCGGCCTCGGACCTGCTCGTTCTTATGATCGCCTTGATGTGATGGAAGTCGATAAGGTTATAGGCCACCAGGAGCAGGATGCCCGCCATGGAGGCGATCGGCAGATAGGCCGTGAGCGGCGCGATGAGTAAAAGAATGACAGCTAAGAACGCGGCCGAATATACCGCGGCCATAGGCGTTTTTGCTCTCGCTTCATAATTCAATCCCGTACGGGTGAAGGACCCCGACGAGGCGTAACTCGAAAAGAAACTGCCGATAACGTTCGAAAGCCCCTGGCCGATGAATTCCTGGTTGCTGTCGATGCGCTGGTGCGAACGGGTGGCAACGGAGCGTGCGATGGAGACCGCCTCCGTCAGCCCGAGCATTGCCACGGCCAGCGCGGCAGGGGCCAGCTCGCGCACGGCGGAGGTGGAGAGATCGGGAAAGGAAAAGGGCGGCAGATGGGCCGGCAGGGAGCCGACCAGTCGCACGCCGTGCTCGCCGCTCCTGAGGACGACGGCGAGGAGGCTGCCGATGATCATGGCAAAGAGCATCCCCGGCCACCGCGGGAGATATTTCCTGAACAGAAGAGCGGCAATGAGCGTGACGAGTCCTATCGCCGGCACGAGGAAATTGATCTCGGGCATCCTGTGGATCAGGTCCGTCAAGACATGGACAAAGGCGTGTCTTTTTGAGCCCGGGACGCCGAAGAGATTGCTGAGCTGGCCGGCGCCGATGAGGATGGCGGCGCCGGCGGTAAAGCCGACGACCACGGAATGGGAAACGAAATTGACGAGTGCGCCAAGGCGCGCGATTCCCAGCGAAAGCTGGAACAAGCCGGCGATGAACGTCAGGGTGATGACCATCTGGATGTACTCCGCGCTGCCCGGGCTTGACAGGGGGCTGATCGTGGTAAAGATAACGATGGAGATTGCCATCGTGGGGCCGGATATAAGGTGACGGGAAGAGCCGAACAGGGCGGCAATGATCGTCGGCACAATGGCCGAGTAGAGCCCGTATTCAGGGGGCAGGCCCGCGATCATGGCAAAGGCAACGCCCTGGGGAAGGACGATGATCGCGCCGGTGATTCCGGCCATGATATCGGCGCGCATGGTGCGGCGGTTGACCCGCGACCACCACCGCAGAAAGGGGAAGAATTTTGCTGCGTCCATGATTTTTCTCGATCAAGCCCGTGGCGTCATACCCGCGAAAGCGGGTATCCAGGATTAATGTAACTGCTGAGAAACACTGGATTCCCGTTTGCACGGGAATGACGGAAAATGCTGTATTTAGACTTTTTACGAAGTCATCAATAATAATATTGTTTTTCTTTGCGTTCTTTGCGACTTTGCGAGAACAGCTCCTGTTCTCAGACTTATACAGCCTCATCCCCTCCGGTCAGTCTGAGGAAAATCGGCTCCAGATGGCTCTCGGGCATACGGGCGAGGCGGCCGAGGTCTTCCACGCTGCCTTCGGCGATGATCTCTCCGTGGTTGATGATGGCCACGCGGTTGCACATGTTCTCGACGATCTCGAGGGTGTGGGTGGACATGAAGATGGTCACCCCTTTTGCAGCGAGGTCCTTGAAAAGGTCCTTCACCAGCCGGGCGCCCCGGGGGTCGAGGCCGACCATGGGCTCGTCCACGACGAGCACCTTCGGGTCGTGGAGCAGGGCCGACGCCATGACGAGCCGCTGCTTCATGCCATGGGAAAAATTTTCAATGAGCTCGCCCGACCATTCGGTGAGCCCGAAGAGGCCGAGGAGCTCGCTAATGCGTTTCTCCACGTCGGGCATGTCGTAGAGCTTTGACACGAACTGCATGAACTCCCCGGCTGTGAGCTTTTCGTACAAATAGGGCCTGTCGGGGATAAAACCGGTGATGGCCTTGGCCTTGAGCGGTTCCTTTTGCACGTCGAACCCGTTGATCCGCACCTCGCCGCTCGTGGGCTGGAGCAGTCCCGCCATCATCTTGATGGTGGTGGTCTTGCCCGCGCCGTTGGGGCCCAGGAACCCGAAGACTTCGCCCGGGGCCACTTCGAGGCTGATGTTCTTCACGGCAATGAGGGCGCCGTAGATTTTTGTGAGGTTGGAGAGTTTGATCATAAGGTTTGATTTAGCCGCGAATGAACGCGAATTGACAAGGATTCAATCCGCAATCCGAAATCCGCATTCCGCAATTTATTTATACTCCAGGACTTCCACCCGCAGTTTACCCACGAGCTTCAATATCTCCGACTGCCGGTCGAGATTGCCCGTGACGAACCTGATGTGCGTCGCGTCGGCCGGGAACTGATGGAAGGTGGGGTCCACGGCGACCCAGCCGCCGAGCCAGACCTCGGGCCATGCGTGGTAGTAGAAGCCGTTTTTCATATACACGATGCCCGCCGCCATGCGCGTGGGGATGCCCGCGGCCCGGGCCAGGGCCGTATAGAGTGTCGTGTGCTCGTTGCAGTCGCCGACGCGCTGTTTGAGGACTTCAAGGGCGCTCGGAATGCTTACGACGGGCTTTTTCTGGATCGCATCGTACACCCAGTCGTTCAGCTTCCGCGCTGCCGCTGCGGCGTCTTTTTCCATCGCGAGGATTTTTGCGGTCTGCTCTCGTATTTTCGCGTCATCGCTCTGCACCAAAGCGCTCGGCTGGAGGTAGTTGTCCAGTTTCTTCCCTGCATAGGGCAGGGGGTATGGGGCCATATGCGCTTCGGCGGTTATCACGATGGTATCTTCCGTGAGGGCTTGTCTATCGCCATTGAGCTCATATCCCTGGAGCGGCGCGTTCCTGAGCCGTGCCTTCAGATATTTCGTCTGGCCGGACTTCTCTATGGGGTCCGAAGGGACCATGGTGAGGGAGATGATGTCCACCACCGGGCCTTCCTTGTCGCGCTTCAGCGCCTCGGTCATGGTCTCCTTCAGGAGCACATATCCCAGGGGGCTTTCCTCCTTGATGGTCTCGCCGTCTTCGGTGACCCATGACAGGGCCTCCATGCCCTGGAAGGATTCCCGCAGCTTATAGACGGGCAGTTCCCGGTCTCCCACCTTGATGGACTCTTTCGCTTCCACGGTAATGTAGGCGTCCTCGGTGTTCATCGTGGCGGGGTTGAACAGGGGAAACCGGTATTTCCGGCCCTGCTCCAGGCCCATGAGTACCAGTGCCGGCTTGACGTTGGGCGAAAGGTACGGCTGGTCCTTGAGGAGTATGCTCTCCTTGCGCGTCTGCCCGCCGGTGATGATGTCGAGAACGAGCCGGTTCTTGACCACCGCGCCCTTGATCTCCATGGACGCGGCATCGGACTGCATGGAAAAATCGAAGTACTTGAGCAGGAAGTTCCGCGTGGTATAGCTGTTGATCGCGGTCTTCACCCGCTGCACCGTTCCGAGGACGAGGACGTCGAGTTCCGATTCCTCAAAGATATGGTACGTATCCCCCTCGGGCGCCACGCGGGTGTGGGCATACCCGATCTTCCGTCCCTGCTGGTAGATGCCGAACCACTCATCGCCGGTGCGCACGCCCTCTTCGGTGATCACGTCGAGGGCGATGACCGATGCAGGCCTGATGTAGGCGCGCTCAACGAGGAGCGCGAGCATCACGAGCCAGAAGAAGAGGATGGCTGTCTTGACGTATTTCATCGAATGCAGTTCTCGTTCCTGTCTTTAATATTACCAGAATATGCATTCGTGTCAATTGATTCCTCGGACCTTGCTTTTTCCGGAAAAGTTTACTATGCTTGATTCATTCGTAAAAAGTTCTAAAAGCCGTCTTTGCGAGCGAAGCGAAGCAATCTCGCAGTTCATAACCGCCTGAAAAATCGAGATTGCCGCGTCGCTCCGCTCCTCGCAATGACGGCATAAGGGGCTTTTTACGAGACCATCATGGAGGGAACATGAAGCGCTCGTTCATCATCTCTCTCATATTGCTTTTGGGTCTCACCGCTCCTGCCTGTCACAAGGAAACCGAGCAGGACAGGGTCAAGAAAATCATCACCTCGGTCCGGAAAGCGGTGGAGGAGAAGGATATCCGGACCATCCTGGGGCATCTGTCGAAGACCTACCGCGACCCTCAGGGACACGATTATGACGGGATCAAGGGTCTCCTGCTGTTTTACTTTTACCGGCACCAGAAAATATCGGTCTATATTCCCGCTCTCGACGTAAGCATCACCGGTCCTACTGCCAGGGCCGTGTTTCAGCCCGTTCTTACCGGCGGGAATAAAACCGAGTCAGCGGGCGATCTTCTGCCCGAGGCGCTGGGTCTGTATGATTTCGACGTTTCACTGGTGAAGGAATCGGACGGGTGGAAGGTCACGTCGGCGAAGTGGGAACGGGCAGGTCAGGGCTTGCCTGAGGGAAACAGATGATTGTTTCAGCGCAGAAAGATGGTGATTGATAGGGATACATCAATCGTCGTATTGTGTCAAGATGTCTTCTTGAGAGGTGGCGCTGCCATGACGGTCACGGCGCGTTTTTTTGCGGCGGAGCAGGCGCTCCGCCTGAGTTTTACCGCGGCACTGATTTTTTGACGGCGTCCTTGGTATGGGAAGCCAGGTCCTCGAAGGCGTAGAGGATACAGAGATAGGTCGAGGAGGATTTGGGCGAGCATTCCCCGCTCACCAGCCTCTCCTCGTGAGTAGTGGCAAAGCTATCGGCCATGTTGATGATGGCGTCGCTTTCGTTCCGGATGGCGTCAACGGCCGCCGCGGTGCCCGTCACCATCGTCTCGCCGGCCTTTTTCAGCACGTCTTTGGCCTTGACAATCATTGTGCCGGTTTCCAGAATGGCCTTGTCGCTGAACAGCAGGCCTTCCTTGATCTTCAGACGCACGCCGTCTACAATGCGCTCGATGCTCGTTGCAATTTTTTCGATGTGCCCCGGAACTGCCACGAGCGGCCTGGCTTCGCCGTTTTTGGCCGCCATTTTCGAGAGCGCCTCGGTGAGGACATCTTCCTTCCGGTGGATTTCCCCGGCGAGTTCTGCCGCCTGGTCGAGCGCGGACACTTTATTTTTCGCAAAGGCGTCCTCGGCGAGTTCGAGCATCTCCTGGGCCTTGTGCATCATGAGGTAGAGTTCTTTTTTGAGGTCCTTCACGGTCTGTTCCGGCATAAAAACCATTCTCCTTTCAAGGGCGCCTTCGGAATTGTGACGGTGAAGCCGCGCACGCCGGCCTCAACGCTGAGAAACTATATCAGAAAAATTCCGGCATGACATGTTAAATTTTTTAATATCGATATTTTAATGATTTATAGAAATCACGTTCGCGTCGCCCAAGGCATGCCGCGCAGCAGGAGCGCCGGCGCCTTGCGCCGACCCGCTTGCGCGTACACGCAGGCAAGAGCGAAGTGGCTGACCTGAGTAGTTACTCTCATTCTATCATATTTCTCATATTTTCCCTGCCGCGGCGGCCCGCTGCCGGCTTTTTCCTTGACATGGCAACGACCGCTGGTATAATCAGCGGAATATCCTCGAACTCTCGCGCCGCGGAGCGGACCATGCCTTTTTTTGCCGGAGATATCTTTGTCAGCGACGTGCATAAAAAGCCGGTGCTCGACCAGGTGGGCGAGGAGATCGGCAAGCTCAAGGACATCATCGTCAGCGCGGGAGAACCCTTCCCGGCAGTGACCGCCCTCGTGGCAGCGGCGGGCAGGAAAACCTATATCCTTCCCTGGGACATCGTCAACCTCTTTAACCGGCGCGTCATGACCGTCTCCGCCCGCGCAGAGAACCTCGGACCGGCTTCCGTTTCTCCCAACGACATTCTGATCATCAGGGACCTTCTCGACAAGCAGATCGTCGACATCAACGGGGCAAAGCTCGTCCGGGTGAACGACCTCAGGCTCGGGGACGTGAACGGACGGATGTGCCTGGTGGCCGCCGACCTCGGGCTCCGGGGGATCCTTCGGAGGCTCGGGCTGGAAGCAAAGGGCGAGAAACTGCTCTCCCTGTTCGGGTACCGGCTGCCGAGCAAGTTTATCGGCTGGCACTATCTTCAGACCGTGGAGCCCAAGTTGACGAAGCTTACGCTTACCATTTCCCGGCAGAAGGTGGCGAGCCTGCACCCGGCGGACCTGGCGGAGATCATCAGCGAGGTGTCCCAGCGGGAACGGACGGCGATATTCGGCAGCCTCGATGTCGACACGGCGGCCGAGGCCCTCCATGAACTGGAGCCGAGCGTGCAGGCGGACATCATTGACGACATGTCCAAGGAGCGCGCTTCCGATATCCTCGAGCGCATGCCGCCCGACGAGGCCGCGGACGTGCTCGGGGACCTGCCCGAAGCCAAAGCGCAGGAACTCATCAATCTCATGGAGAAGGAAGAGGCGCAGGACGTACAGGAACTTCTCGAACACGAAGAGGACACGGCCGGCGGCCTCATGACCACCGAGTACCTCGCGTTCGACTCCGGCATGACCGTGGAGGAGGCGATCAAGGAACTGCGGCTCGAAGCGCCGGACGTCGAAACGATCTATTATCTCTATCTCGTTGACGACGAAGACCGCCTCGTCGGCGTTCTCTCGCTCAAAAACCTCATTCTCGCCAAGCCGGGGGCGAGGCTCCGGGACATCATGAAGACCCCGGTAAAGACCCTCCCCCTCGAGGCCGGGCAGAAGGACGTGGCGGAGTTCATTTCCAAGTACAACCTTCTGGCCGCGCCGGTGGTTGACGAGAGCAGCGTCATGCGCGGTATCGTCACGGTGGATGACGTGGTGGACTTTCTCCTGCCGACGGCGTCGAGGAAGAAGCGGAGAAAGCTGTAGATTTTACCCGAGAAAAGAAGCGAAAGCTCAGAGGTTTTTGCCACGAATTTGCACGAATGAACGCGAATTGAAGCAAGAATCGGAAATCGATTTTTAGTTAGTTGCAAATCAAATTCTACGCAAAATGGACAGAATAATTAGACGAAAACTTTAAAACCCTTCTCTCGCAAAGACGCAAAGTGCGCAAAGAAATGCCTGTACGTCTTGAATTTAAACAATAAACCTTTTTGTTTTTGCCGTTCTTTGCGGCCTTTGCGTCTTTGCGAGAAAATGCTTTGCTTTGGTTCCGGCTTGTCCGGGTTAGGTTTATCCGCGGCCAAAGTGAATTGCTTTTCGCTTCCTCTGTGACCTGGCGGCTAAAATCATGTAAACTGTTTTGCGCTTCCGGCAGTAACACTCTTTAGCGGTCTGATTTTTTCGTGAAAATTCGTGGCAATTCGCGGCAGAAAACAGGTTCTTGCGGGGTCTTGTGTCAATGAAGTTTTTTGAGCGCATCAAAAATATGAAGAACGCCCGGATGATCGCGTTCCTGAGCGTCATCGGACCGGGGTTCATTGCCGGGAACGCGGGCAATGACGCCGGCGGCATCGCCACCTATTCCATCGTGGGCGCCCGCGAGGGCTACGGCCTGCTCTGGGCCCTGGTGCTCATCACGTTCGCCCTGGCCGTTATCCAGGAAATGTCGTCGCGCATGGGCGTGGTGACGGGCAAGGGCTTCGGCGACCTGGTGCGGGAGCAGTTCGGGGTCAAGGTGACGCTGGCGGTCATGGCGCTCTTCATTGTTGCCAACCTCACGGTCACCATCGCTGAATTTGCAGGCATCGCGGCCAGTATGGAGCTCTTCGGCGTGCACAAGTATATCTCCGTGCCCCTATCCGCCTTCGTGGTCTGGTTCGCGGTGGTTAAGGGAAACTTCAAGCAGGTCGAGCGGTTCCTCATAGCCATCAGCATGATCTACCTGACCTATGTGTTCTCGGGGTTCATGGCCGACCCGCCGTGGCGCGAGGTGGCGAAGCAGATCGCCCTCCCCCATCTGAAGTTCGACAAGGGCTATTTTCTGCTCTTCATCACCATGGTGGGGACCACCATCACGCCCTATATGCAGTTCTATCTCCAGTCCGCCGTGGTGGACAAGGGCGTGCGTATTGAGGAGTACAAGTACGCCAAGTTCGATGTCTACGCCGGCTCGTTCATGACCGTATTCATCGCGTTCTTCATCATCCTGGCCACGGGCACCATCCTCCACCCCGCCGGCGTCGTGGTGGATTCCGCGGAAGCCGCGGCGCGCGCCCTGGAACCGCTGGCAGGAGACTTCGCGTCACACCTTTTTGCCGTCGGGCTCTTGAATGCCTCGTTCCTCGCGGCCTTTGTCCTGCCCCTGGCCACGGCTTACGGCCTGTCCGAGGCCTTCGGCTGGGAATCGGGGATCAACAAGACGTTCAAGGAAGCGCCCCAGTTCCTCGGGTTCTACACCGCCTTCATCGTGATCGGGGCAGGGGTGATCATGCTCCCCAACGCGCCGCTCATCAAGATCATGTTCTTTTCCCAGACGATAAACGGCATCCTGCTGCCCATTGTCCTCCTCATCATGCTCCGGCTCGTGAACGACCGGGACCTCATGGGCGACTACGTCAACTCCAAACGGATGAACATCATCACGTGGATCACGGTGGCCGTGCTGATCCTGCTCACGGTCATGCTGGTGGTGACGAGCGTGGTGATGAAGTAAATGAACTTCTTCCTGAAAACTAGATGCATCAATCTGAAGAACAGGAGACGTGTTTCAAGTACGCAAGTTCAATTGTGAAGTGCTCCAGAAGGCAGTGAAATCTCACAATATCGAGTATGTCTTCTTCGGCGAAGAGTTGGGGGCGAGGCGAAGTTTGACTTTTCCCCGACCTTATTGCGTTGCCTTGTGAAAGAGGCTATAATAGTAGCAGTAATATACCGGAGGTGAAGAGATGAACCCGCTTCTCAAACGCATATCAGTCGACCCGAACGTCTGCTTCGGGAAACCGTGCATCCGCGGTACGCGCATCTGGGTATCGCTCATTCTGGATTTTCTGGCAAATGGCACGACTATCGAAGAAGTCCTGGCGGAGTACCCCCAACTGACAAGAGAGGACATTCAAGCGGCGATAGCGTACGGCGCGGAGATGTCACGAGAGCGGTTTGTCGAGGTTGCTGCCGGATGAAATTCAAGCTGGATGAGAATTTCGGCACCCGGACGCAGCAGATTTTTCGTACAAGCGGTCACGACGTTTTGACTGTCAGGGACCAACAACTGCAAGGCTGCGCCGACCAGCGGCTTTACGAAGTCTGTCGTGCCGAGCATCGTTGTCTGGTAACACTCGACCTGGATTTTTCCGATGTGTTGCGGTTTCCTCCTCAGCAGGCTCACGGTATTGTCGTCATCCGAGTTCCCCATAATCCTACCTTATCCCTCCTCGAACAGTTGATTCGGCAGTTCCTGAAATCTCTTGAAACCATGACAGTAGATAAGAAGCTCTGGATCGTAGAAACCGGACGTATCCGCATCCATCAAGCAGAAGAAGCAGAATGAAATTGCACGCCGAAACGTAGGGGACGTACTGACCGGAATGAATATTTGGAATACGGCTGGATGGGTTATGTTAAAGGGTGCTTTCTGAGGTGTTTCTGCTCACCCCTCATACGGTATCGGATCCTTCACTCCCGCCTCGTTGAAGCCTTTCAACCGCAAGGCACAGCTCTCGCATCTGCCGCAGGCCTTCTCGCTTGCCTGGTAACAGCTCCAGGTGAGACGGAGCGGAGCGCCGAGTTCAGCGCCTTTTTTCACGATCTCCGATTTTTTCATGTGGATGAGGGGCGTTACGATCTCGATCCGTGTTTCCGGCTTGGTACCCATTTCAATGGCCTTGTTGAACGCCCGGTAGAACTTTTCCCGGCAGTCGGGGTAGCCGGAGCTGTCTTCTTCCACTGCGCCGATGAAAATCTTTGTTGCGCCGATGACCTCTGCCCAGGATGTGGCGATGGACAGGAGATGGGCGTTCCGGAAGGGGACGTAGGTCGTCGGAATTGCGGATTGCGGATTGCGGATTGTGGATTGGGGGGCGCCTGTTTCCGGTATGGGGATGTTTGTATCCGTAAGGGCCGATCCGCCGATGACCTTCAAATGCTCTATGCTCACCGTAAGCCGCTTCTCAGCCCTGTAAAAATCCGCGATCTCGTTGAAGGCGCGAAGCTCCCGGGCCTCGGTGCGCTGGCCGTAGTTCACGTGCAAAAACGCCAGCCGGTATTCCTGGTTCGCAATGGCCGCGGTGACGCAGCTGTCCATGCCGCCGCTCACGAGCACTACCGCAAGGTCTTTTTTCATGAGCGTAGTTTACCAATTATAGTGGAGAAATGCCAGAGGTTTGAAAAAAGAGACCCCGGCAGAGTATAAATGTGTAACTCCCTGCCGGGGCGGGGGAAAGGCCGGTTAATCCAAAAAAGCATTGAGCCATAGAGAGCACAGACTGCTTTTCTTTGCGGCTTTGCGGGAACAACAGCCGTTTTACGTTAATGCGCCCCGTGGATAAGCATGGGGAGGCACCGGGTACAGACGATCTTTTCCTTGCCTTCATGGTAGCACGGGAGATACACCCTGTCCTTATCATTCGCGTTGCATACAAAGCATTTGATTTCCATGTTATTCCTCCAGGGCGTTGATCTCGTCCACGATCTTGCTGGGGTCGAGGTTGTGCATCATGGACCCGAACGATATGGACTCCATGTTGATGCCCGGGCAGGTGAAACAGCCGTTCCCGAAGTATTTTTGGATCACCGCTTTGGCGCCCGGACTGCTCCGTATCACGTCGCCGATTACTGAATCTTTCGTTACTTTCTTTTTCTCCGCGATCATAGTGGCCTCCTTCGATCTCGTATTGTTGGCTATACTATAGCAGAAATTCCGCGCGCCTGTTATGACGTAAATCATATTGGGGGAGACAACGGCAGCAGGCAGCAGGCAGTAGGCAGTAGACAGTAGGCAGTAGACAGTAGACAGTAGGCAGTAGGCAGGGAGGGGGTTGTATGCTGTGTACTGTATCACGTTTGTATGACCGGGGTCATAGCGGATTGCGGAGAGTTGCGCTATACTTGATCCAAAAACACAAGGAGGATCTCTATGGACAGGTTCGTGAAGGGGTTTATCGTAATGAGCATCGCCTATCTCGGCATCTCGACGGTGTTGGGAATTATCATGCTCGCCCAGCAGAATGCGCTGGGGCTGAAATTCGTGCATTCCCATCTCAACATGCTCGGCTGGGTTTCAATGATGATCTACGGGGTGGGCTACCACATCCTGCCGCGGTTCATGGGCAGGCCGCTGTACAGCAACAAGATCGGAGAGGCGCAGTTCTATCTCTCGAACATCTCGCTCGTGGCCATGCTTGTGTTCTATGCCCTGAACACGTACAGCCCGAGCGGCACGTACCGGACGCTTACCGTGGCTTCCGGCGCGGTCCAGGCATTCACCGTATTTCTTTTCTTCTACAATATGCTGATGACGCTGTTTACCAAAGTGGAACAACCGCACTAAAACCGACAGCAGACAGCAGACAGCAGACAGTAGACAGTAGGCAGTAGGCAGTAGGCAGCAGACAGTAGGCAGCAGACAGCAGACAGTAGACAGTAGGCAGGAGGCAGGAGGCAGTAGACAGGAGACAGTAGACAGTAGGCAGGAGGCAGCAGACAGTAGACAGGAGACAGGAGACAGTAGGCAGTAGACAGTAGACAGTAGGCAGGAGTGTTGTTTTCCGAATTAATCCAGCCTAATCTTCCTGACTATAACAGCCCTTTC
>CAKKPG010000180.1 GCA_919901555.1 Nitrospiria bacterium
GCAATTTTGCAATTTTCAATTTGCATTTTACAATTCCGGCTTGTCCGGGTTAGGGATTTCGATGTTATTGAGGATTTCGGATTTAGTGTTTCGTACTTGTCACTTTCCCGCAGCCTTCGACTTGAGCTTCCGCACAAAGGCGGCCGTGCGCATGCCGGCCACCGCGCCCTCGCCTGCAGCGGTCACGATCTGCATGCCGCCGCAGGTGCAGTCGCCGGCTGCGAACACGCCCTCGATGTTCATCCGCTGGTGCTTGTCCGTGATGAGGCAGCCCCGGTCGTCGGCAAGGCCGCCGGCCTTCAGGATAAGGTTGGAGATGGGCGTGGATCCCATGGCGATGAAGACACCTTCCAAGGGGATCACCTTCTCGCTGCCGTTCTGCTCGATCTTGAGGCCGGTCACCAGTTCGTCGCCGACGACGGAGTGGATCTTCGAGACAGGATAGATCTCCACGTTCGGCTTGGACGTAAGCCGCATCATGACCGCCTCGACGATGTCCGGCGTCTTGTTCGGGATCAGCGTCACCTTCTCCGCCAGGTCGGCGAGGTGGAGCGCTTCTTCGGCCGCCTCGTCCTCGGAGCCGACCACGGCGACCTTCCTCCCTTTGAAGAACGCGCCGTCGCAGGTGGCGCAATAGGAGACGCCCTTTCCGAGGAACTCCTTGGCGCCGGGGACCTCAAGCTTCTTCCGGGAAACGCCGATGGCGATGATGATCGCGTGGCCCTCGTACACCTTGTCCCGGGTGCGCACGCGCTTGATCTCACCCTGGAGTTCCATGTCCACGACCTCCACGGGATAGACAACGGTGGCGCCGAAGCTTTCGGCCTGCTTCTGCATGATCGCCGTGAGGTCGAAACCGCTGATGGCCTCGTGGCCCGGATAGTTCTCGATATCGGCGATCTTCGCCGTGTAGCCCCCGGGAAATTCCTTTTCAAGGATCACGCATTTCTGGCCCGCCCGCCCCAGGTAGATCGCGGCCGTAAGCCCCGCGGGGCCGGAGCCGATGATGATTGCATCGTAAAAATCAGCCATGAGTGTAACCTCCTGATCGTCGAATGATGAAATATTGTATCCGAGAGGGGCCGACAAGTCAACCCCGAAGCGGCGATAGGGGATCCGTTCGCGCATCCTGCCTCTTGCATCGCGCAGCTGTCATCGTGTATCATGGCGGCATGTGGAACCGAGGGAGGACGTCATGACGAGGATGGAACTGATCCAGGCGATCCAGGATGCGGCCGTGAACAACCGGCTGACCTGCGAGCGGGCGCATCTTCTGGCAGGGGAGCTGAAGGTGACGCTGAAGGAGCTCGGCGCGATCTGCAACGAGTTGGAGATCAAGATCTCGGCGTGCCGGCTGGGATGTTTCTAAGCCGTTACGCTTCCGGCCCCGCTGCGGGGCCGCAGAGCGCTTCGCTGAAGCAGATCACGAGATTTTTCCCTGCGGCCTTGGAGCGGTACAGGGCCACATCAGCTTCATTGATGAGCGTGGGGGCGGGCTTGGTGTTGTCGGCCCTCATGGTGGAAACACCGAGGCTTACCGTGATCTGCTCGAAGGGGTGGGCCACCTTGACGGAAAAGGGATACTCCTCCACTGCCTTCCGCACCCGTTCGGCGACCGCCGCGGCCTCTTCCATGTCCGTCTCGGCAAGAAGCACGGAGAATTCCTCCCCGCCGTAGCGGAAGCACGTATCGGTGCTGGTCGTCCTGCACGCGGCCTTGAGAAGCGGGCCCATCTGCGCGATGAGCCTGCTGCCTTCGAGGTGCCCGTAGCGGTCGTTCACCCGCTTGAAGTCGTCGATGTCGATCATGATGAACGAGAAATCACGCCCCGTGCGCACCTGCCGGCGGACCTCTTCTTCGAGTTTTTCCATGAGCACGCGATAATTGTAAAGCCCCGTCAGCTCATCAACGCGGGCGAGTTCCAGCGTTTTTTTGAACAGTTCGGCCTTCTCAAAACCGGCGGAGATCAGGTGCGAGAGCGTGCGGATCATGTCGAACTCCTCCACGCGGAAGGGGTCGCTGCCGTCGCGGCTGAAACCCATGATCCCCACCACGCGGCTGTCGTTCTTGAGCGCCACGCCGATATAGCTGCCGGGCCGTTCCTGTTCATCGGGAAAATGGAGAAACCCTTCGTAGACGGCGGTGTCCTGGATAAAGAGCGGTTCGCCCGTTGCGGCCATGGCGCCCGGCGCGCCGATGTCGAAATAGATCGGCTCCAGCGTCACGTCGTGAAAGAGCGGTCCGTAGCAGTAGAACGGATCAAGCCCCGTCAGGTCCTTTTTCACGACATAGACCGCGGCGTTGTCGAAGCGGACTTCCTTTTTGATGACGGCAAGGACCTTCTGGATGAGCTCGGACGGCTCCATTTCGGAGGCGATGATCCTGCCGACCTCATAAAAGAGGTGGGTCTCCGTAAGCTTTCGGTAGAACAGGGCCTTAAAGTCGCGCCCGCCCGAGGAAGGGCCGGAGGGTTCCTCGTTTTCACGTTTTGGGGTTTTCCTCATTCTTCATCCACGCCGGCGGCGGCGACCGCCACCGGTTTTTTA
>CAKKPG010000181.1 GCA_919901555.1 Nitrospiria bacterium
CTGCCCGGTTTGTCGCCAATAAGTTTCTCCATCCCCTCGGCGTGGAGCATGCCCCCCTGCCGTTCGCGCTGTACCGGTTCGAGAAGGCATGAAAAACGATGGTTTCACCGCGGAGGCGCTGAGACGCTGAGAATAAGAGAACTTGAGTTGTAAAAAGCGAGATTGCTTCGCTTCGCTCGCAATGACAGTGAGGGACCTGCTCGCAGTGACGGCGAGAGGGGATTACTCAAAAAATCTTATTACGGCATAAGGGGCGGAAGATGAAAGAAAACTCGCTTGCTGTATTTGAAAATTATGAAATCCGCAGAATATATGATGAGGAATCCGAAACCTGGTATTTCTCCGTCGTGGATATTATTCAGGCGTTGATACAGCAGCCGGATTACCAGGCCGCAAGAAATTACTGGAAAGTCTTAAAGAACCGCCTAAACAAAGAGGGAAGTGAGTCGGTTACAAAATGTAACCGACTGAAAATGGAGGCAGCGGACGGGAAGCAATACCTTACCGATGTCGCTGATCCTGAAACGCTTTTACGCCTGATCCAGTCCGTACCCAGTCCCAAGGCAGAGCCGATCAAGCTCTGGCTGGCCAAGGTAGGCTATGAACGTATGCAGGACATGGCGGACCCGGCGCGGTCTCTTGACCGGGCGCGTGAATATTGGCAACAGCATGGAAGAAGTGAAAAGTGGATTCAGCAGCGGATGATGGGGCAGGAGACCCGCAACAAGCTGACGGATTACTGGAAAGATCATGACATTAAAGAAGAAGAGGAATACGCCATTCTGACGAACATCATTCACCGGGAATGGGCGGATGTGTCCGTAAAAAAGCACAAGGCAATGAAGGGGCTGCAAACACAGAACCTCAGAGACCACATGAGCGAAGCCGAACTGATTTTTACCGCTCTTGCGGAACTTTCCACACGGCAAATTTCGGAGACCATGAAGGCCGTCGGCATGAAAGAAAACAAGGTTGCCGGTAAAACAGGCGGCGGCATCGCTAAAAAGGCGAGGCATGAACTAGAAGCAAAAACAGGTAAAAAGGTCGTAACCGGCGAGAACTTCCTGCCGCCGGGTGAAAAGAAGTCCTTGCCTTCAAGCTCCGGCAGGAAGAAAAAATGAAACGAAAATTCGCATGTTGTATCGGTTCGAGAAGGGTTAACGATTTATGGAATTAAAAGACTTTCAGCAGACGGTTTTAGACGGTCTTGACCGGTATCTTGATGAATTGGTCCTGCAGCGGGAGAACTACGTCAAGATCGAAAAGCTGAAACAAGAGAATCCCGGCGTTGAAATTGCCCTCCCTGATTTTACAGAGAGCGCGTGGGTAAAACTGCGTAACGCAGGGACCTTGCCCTTTGCCCGCGCCAACATTGCTTTCAGCCCCCGCAAAGACGGCGTCAACCGGCCTGTCCCCGCCGTATCCCTGAAAATTCCGACCGGCGGCGGAAAGACCCTTCTGGCTGCGAATGCCGTGTCCCGCATTATGGGTAAGTGGGTGCGTAGAAACAGCGGTTTTGTCCTCTGGATCGTGCCGAACGAGTCGATCTATTCCCAGACGAAAAAGGCTTTAACCAATCGGGAGCATCCGTATCGGCAGCAGCTTGACAAGGCGGCTGCCGGGCGGGTGAAGATACTGGAAAAGAACGACGCCCTGAACAAGCGAGACGTGGAGTCGCATCTCTGCGTCATGCTTCTGATGCTGCAATCAGCGAACAGAGAGACGCAGGAGACTCTGCGCATGTTCCGCGACCGGGGGAACGTTCACGGGTTTTTTCCGGCTGAAGACGATTATATGGCTCACCATGAAGTGCTGAAAGTAACGCCGAATCTGGACGTGTATGGCGAGCGGGACATTCTTGCGGCGATCGTCAAGGATTCGCTGGGCAACGTGCTGCGGTTCATACGTCCGCTCGTGGTGATGGATGAGGGCCACAGGGGGTATTCGAAACTGGCTTTGCAGACGTTGTACGGGTTTAATCCTTGTTTTGTGCTGGAGCTTTCGGCAACGCCAAAGGACCGGCCCAAGGATACGCCGCCCATGTACAGCAACTGGCTGGTGGACGTGCGCGGCAAGGAACTCGATAAAGAAGAGATGATCAAGCTGCCCATCAATGTTACGGTTCGCGGCGGAGATGATTGGCGCGACTGCCTTCGTGAGAGTTACGAGTGCCTGAACGGTTTGCAGAAGGAGGCGGAGAGGCTTAAGGCGAATGCGGACCGCTATATCCGGCCGATCTGCCTGGTTCAGGTCGAACGGACCGGGAAAGATCAGCGCGAGAGCGGATTCATCCATGCCGAGGCCGTGCGCGAATACCTGCTCACGTTGGGCGTGCATGAGCAGGAAATCGCGGTTAAGACTTCGGAAAAGAATGAACTGAAAGATCCCGAGAATATCGATCTTTTGAACCCTGCCTGTCAGGTGCGTTTCATTATCACGAAGCAGGCGCTTCAGGAGGGCTGGGATTGCCCGTTCGCTTATGTTCTTTGCTCCCTTGCTCCGACAACGAACAAAAGCGCCATGACGCAACTGGTGGGGAGGATTCTCCGGCAGCCGGATACCGTCAAGACAGGCATGGCTCTTCTGGATGAGTGCTATGTTATCTGTTTCCACGCCACAACCAAGGAGATTATCGTCAACATCAAGGACGGCCTTGAACAGGAAGGCATGGCCGATCTGTCCGATGCGATTCGCGAACAGACGGGCGGGAATGGGTCAAAGCCCCCGGACCCCCGCAAGCTGCCGCGTCGTGAGGCTTTCAACGGGACGAAGATTTTTCTGCCAATGATTAACTGGGCAGACGGCGCAGCAGTCCGTCCGCTTGATTATGAGCAGGATATCCTGTTCCGGCTGCCCTGGGAACGGATCAGACCAGACGCTGAATTTGTGGAGAGGATCAAAAAGACCAAAGCGACTCCCGATACCCGTATGGTCAGGATTGACTTGAAAGATACTCCTGCGGGAAAGGATTTTATCGAAACGGCCGATGTTATGATAAGACCGTTTTCTGAGAACTTCGATCCCGTTTACGCTGTGCGCGCTGTCTCGGACATTATCCCGAACCCCTGGATAGCGCGGGAGGTGATCGCGCAAGCCATCAGACTCCTTGCGGCCGAGGGGCTGGATAGTTCCGCTCTTGGATTACGGGAGGCCCATATCATCGAAGAGCTGCGGACGTTTCTTTCGGATGAACGGGACAAGCTGGCTGAAAGTTTGTTCAAGTCCGAAGTTGAAGCAGGAAGAATTCAGTTCCGGTTGCGGACTGATAGGCACAATTGGAAATTGCCTGATTTCATAGAAACCGACAGGATTGCGGAAAGCCGCAAGCTTTACCGGGACGACGGTGCGCTCGTGGAGAAAAGCCTCTTTTCACCCGTGTACGCCGACGATCTGAATGAGTATGAGCAGCGCGTTGCCTGTTACCTGGACGGCGGCCAGGCCGTGAACTGGTGGCACAGGAATATCGCAAAACGACATTATTCGCTTCAGGGCTGGCGGAAACACAAGGTATATCCGGATTTCATTTTTGCCATGACCGCCGACGGCGAGAAGCAGCGCCTGCTGATTATCGAGATGAAGGGCAATTTTTTGGATAACCCCGATTCGAAATACAAACAGAAACTTCTCGATCTCTGCTCCGATATGTTTACCTGGGAAAATATCACAACTCTCGGAGAATTGGAGCTTGTCTATGATCCGGCAACGACGGTGACGTGCGCCCTGGTATATCAGGATCACTGGGAGACGGAGCTAAACGGGCTGATACGAGCGTGAACGTAGTAGGGTAGCCTATATGTTTCAACTGGTATTTCGCAAAATTTTCTTTAAAGCGCCATTGCACAGTAGTAGGTGTTATCGCCAATTATTGCAGGCAATACTTGAATAACTTACCCATGCTTGACCATATCGAAAAATATACCCAGAAACTTCTCCGCGACCGGACCGCAATGCCCGAGAGCATCCGCTTGTACCGCCTCGACGACGTGGTCATTGCAAGCCGGAGCGACGAGTGGCTGCCGGTGTTCACCGAGGTCTTCACGGGGCTGAATGTCACCGCGCTGCTCTTTGGCACGCTGACCCTGCCGTTTGCGGATTTGCTTGTAGAGCGCTCGGCCCCTGAGGAAGACAGGATCAAGCCCAGGGACAGCGAGACCAGGACGTTCCTGCACGACATTCCCTTTATCAGAAAAGACGAATGGACGGGAAGGTCAAAAGAGGAGCTTGCGAAAAAGATCATTGCTTGCCTCAAGGAACGCAAGGCCGTGATCATCCAGGGCCTCGGTGTGGTGGCATCGGGCGGAGTGACGGTGGAGCAGGCCTATATCGGCTATTCCACCATCTTTCATACCACCTTTGTTAAATACCTGCTCGACCTTTTGACGGAAGGTTTCAGGCTTCCCGGAGAGCGGGAGATGTTTCGTGAGTTCAGGGAGAAATGGCTGAGGCCCATAGATGCGGCAGGGCTGGAGTTTGCAGAGGGACCGCTCGGAGGGAATGCGGAACGTGGAGTGCCCCCTCACCCCGGCCCTCTCCCACAAGGGGAGAGGGGACTGATTTATGATGAGATCTGCCGCGTAGGCCGCTATACCGTGGAGAAGGGCCTTGTGGATTCTTTTTTCGGGAACATCAGCTACTTCGACGGGAAGACCATCTCCATCAGCCAGACAGCCTCATCGCTGGACGAGCTTGAAGGCCACATCGACCCGGTGCCGCTGGATTACTCTTCCACCGCAGGCCTGTCCGCTTCCTCTGAACTGCCTGCGCACAAGGCGATTTACCTTTCCACGGACTATCACGCCGTGCTGCACGGCCACCCGAAATTCAGCGTGATCCTCTCCATGCATTGCACGGAAGAGGATTGCGACATCGAGGATTGCGGCAAGAACTGCCGGCGCAAGCGTGCGGCCTGCGGCGTTCTGATCGTGCCGGGTGAAGTAGGCGCAGGAGGACTCGCCAAGACCGTCCCTGCTGCGATCAAGGATGCCGGGGCCTGCATTGTCTACGGCCACGGCGTGTTCTCGGCGGGGGAAAAGGATTTTCGGGACGCCTTTCTGAAAATGGTGGACGTAGAGAACAAATGCAGGGAGGAATA
>CAKKPG010000182.1 GCA_919901555.1 Nitrospiria bacterium
ATTACTTAATTCTTCGTGTTTTCTTTGTGCCCTTAGAGCTCGTGGCTGAATTTTGTTTCCATTTCGGGAAGAATTTGATTCTTAACTGACTGGACCGCGCCGGGACCGCGGCGGGGAGATTTCTGCGGTCCCCGCTCGTCAACGCGCTCATCAACACCGCTATCGCGGTCATGCTCACGGGGATCGGTTTCAGCGGCGGGTTCGTCGCCATACGATGAAGCACGTGCTGGCCGGACTCGGCACGGCGTGTATTGTTGCAATGCTGTATGAGAGGCGCGGTGAGTTCGGGGCGCAGGCGTTAAACACCCGGGAGGACTGAACCGGGGATATTTCCATAGAGGCAAATTTTCACGCTAATAAATTTGCTTTTAGGCAAAAATAATAGTAAACTATTACATGCTCAAACGCCGTTATTTAACGCCATTTATTGTAGAGGACCTGAAAGACAAGATGGTATTTGTCGGGGGGCCGCGTCAGGTCGGGAAGACAACACTCTGTCGTTCCATAATAGCGGAGCATTTCAGAAGCCACGCATATTTCAACTGGGACAACAGGACGGACCGCAAGGCGATCACGGCTTCTTCATGGCCGGGAGACGCCGAACTCCTCATCTTTGACGAACTGCACAAATATCGGCAGTGGAAAAGGTTCATCAAGGGCGAATACGACAAGCTGAAAGACACCTACACGTTTTTAGTGACCGGCAGCGCGCGGCTTGACCTCTATCGTCGCGGCGGCGATTCGTTGCAGGGAAGGTATCATTATTACCGCCTTCACCCCTTCACTCTTGCGGAGGCGACTGGTATTGCATATCAGACATCCGTGCAGCATGAGCTCCCGATAGGGCAGGGATATCATCAGGACACGCTGGACACGCTGGACACGTTCGGCGGCTTTCCCGAGCCCTTGATGAAGCAGAACAGCAGACAGCTCAGGAGGTGGCACAACGAAAAGATCGAAAGGATGGTCCGTGAGGATATCATGGATATGGAGGCCATTCGCGACATTGGCAGTATGAAGCTTCTAAGCGATTTGCTGCCGGCGAAAGTGGGCTCATTGCTTTCGCTCAATGCCATCCGGGAGGACCTTGATGTGAGCTTTCGCGCGGTCTCCCGCTGGATGGATATTCTGGAGACCTTTTACTATCATTTCAGGATTTACCCGTTCTCCGCAAGGAAGATACGTTCCCTGAAAAAGGAACCCAAGCTCTATTTGTGGGACTGGTCCGAAGTGGAAGATGAGGCCGCCCGTTTTGAAAACCTCATTGCCTCCCATCTTTTTAAATATACCCATTTCATCGCTGACTACGAGGGATTCAAAGCGGACTTGCATTTTTTAAGGGATGTCGACAAACGAGAAGTTGATTTTCTGGTGAGCATCGACGGCAAGCCCTGGTTTGCGGTCCAGGTCAAGCTGAACGATACAGCGCTGTCTCCTCAACTTCTTTATTTCAAGGAACGAGTGGCCATTCCATACGTATATCAGGTTGTGAAAAAAAGCGCCGTTGACAGGCTTGAAAAAGGCGTACGAATCATCTCTGCGGGAAAGTTTCTGTCCGGTCTTGTATAGATCATTAATGTGGAAGAACGCGCCGTGAATTGTTGCAATGCTGTATGAGAGGCGGGGCGAGTTCGATGTGCAGGCGTTAAACACCCGGGCGGACCGAACGGTGGATATTATCACGAAGAAATGATCGAACCTGAACAAGCACGCAAATGGAATAGTAGCAAGCCGTAACCTTTAGGCCAAGTCTTTCTCATTGAAATATTCCCAGTCTTGCGTTGTAGAAGATGGAAATGCAACGAATCGTCCGATACATGCCGCCGACCATCCCCGGCCCGGTGATTATTTTCATTGATATTTTGCTCCACTTTCAGTATAAAAGACATGCGGCGTTCTAGAAGCGGAAATCACCTCGCCACATCATCATCCGGAGAACATGATGTACCCTCCGTTCCCAATGGACCGCGCCGGGACCACGGCAGGGAGATTTCTGCGGTCTCTGCCCGTCAACGCGCTCATCAACACCGTTATCGCGGTCATGCTCACGGGGATCGGTTTCAGCGGCGGGTTCGTCGCAATCCTGATCAATGCCCAGTGCATCGGCTTCTCCATCTACCTACTTTTGCTTTCTGTTCGTCACCCCCCTCTACAAAAGGGCGAAGGGGCCGATCGCCCGGATCGCCGTCATCGTGTCTGCCGTGATCGTCGGCCCGATCATCGGGGCCATGCTCGGCGCGTTCGCAAACGGTATGAGCCCGCTGCTCTCTATCCGGAAATATTCCATGTATTTCAGCCGGGCCGTCCTCGTGGGCCTTTTCTTCGGATCGAGCATCAGCTACGTGTTCATTTCCCTTGTAAGATGCGGAAACTTCTGCTGTTTTTCCGGTTTTTCACCCGCCTGCCCGCGATTCCGGAACATCATGGCGCGTCACGGGCACCTATGGAGGGGGCTGCGCGCAAATGCAGGACCGGGGCGCTCCTGTCTTAATTGCAGCATGCCCGGTATTTTTACGGGAAAACAATCTATTTGTGGCACTTGACAACCTGTCGGCGTGATGGTAAAGTTTAACTTGCTGCAACGGTCCAGCTCTTTCTGACATTACTTTGCCCAGAGCAAACTCCGGGAAACCGGGGGGCGCAGAGCCACGAGGCTACAGAGAACGGCACGGTATGCATCCTGGAAGATTGATATGCTCTCAAGAGAAACAGTGCCAGTTCTATACGCCAGTCGAGCCGCCAAAGTACCTATATATATTTTCGGATATATAGACGCTTTGGCGATTTTTTATTACCGGTAAGCGGCAAGCGAACATGACCATGATAATTCAAGGTCCAGGAGGAAATAATATGAATCGTGTAACAGTTCTGGTGTGTGCCGTTCTCGCGCTGGCCCTCGCGGCGTGCTCGCCCAAGATCTACGGTACGGTGCAGCTGATTGATGCGAATATGCAGCCGATCCCCGCAGCGAAAGACACCCCTCAGGGGACGGTCGTGAACATGATCAATACCACGGCGACGCTGGAGCAGGCCTCCCATTCCGTGACCGTGGATGCCGAAGGCAAGTTTGAATCCCTGAAAGACCATGTCGTTCCGGGCCTGTACAAGGTCGAGGCAACCAGGATCGGCTATGGGACCGAAACGCAGTCGGTGGAAATAAAAAAGTTTACGCGCAAAAAAGTGGAATTCAAGCTCAAGAAAATCCTTGAGGGCAAGCGCAAGTCCATCGAAGGGTCCAAGACCGACGAAGACAAGATCGTCAATCCGGGAGAAGTCAATATCCAGCCTCCCAC
>CAKKPG010000183.1 GCA_919901555.1 Nitrospiria bacterium
ATTCAAGATGTCAGTCTGTAAAGTACTTTAAACACGAATGTCTCGAATGGACGAATTTCACAAATTAAAGTAGCTGCTCAGGTCAGCCGCTGAGCACAGGCATTCCGCACTCGTCAGAACAATCTCACTTCCACTTCCTGCCCCGCTTCTATCCCGATCGTATTCACCGGCACCACCACCGTTCCCACGGCCTTCACGAGCGTGCTGATGAGGCCTGACGCACCGAAGACCGGCCGGGCCCAGAGGCCGTCCTCCCGTTTCTCAAGCGTCACGCGCACATGGTCTTCCCTGCCCGGCGAGGACGCGATGCTCCGGGCGAGTTTTGCTTTCACCGTGCGCTGGAGAGTTATCCCTGCAAGGGCCGGATCGGGCACCGCTCCGGTGAACCGTTCGAGCACCGGCTTCACGAACATTTCGAAACAGATGGACACCGCGGCCTGGTGCCCGGGCAATCCGAAGACGGGAAGAGAGGCCCCGGTTTTTTTTCTCTTGACCAATCCGATGATGAGCGGTTTGCCCGGCTTGATCGAGACGCCGTGCACCAGCACTCCCGGAGGGCCGAGGTCGTCGATGACCCTGGCGGTGAAATCGGCGGCGCCGACTGAGCTGCCGCCGGTGAAGACAATGATATGACAATCCGACATGGCCTCTTCCAGCGCCTGGCGCAGGCGGCCGTAATCATCGGGAAGAATGCCTTTCTTATGCGCAACCCCGCCTGCAAGAGCGATGAGGCCTTCGAGATTATAGGAATTGCTGTCCCGTATCTGGCCCGGCCCCGGCGTCTTGTCGGCAGGAACGAGCTCGTTGCCGGTGGAGATGATCGCGACCCTTGGCTTTTCGAACACCGGAACGCGGGTGATGCCCATGCCGGCAAGGGCCGCCATGTCCTGCGGCCGGAGAACATGCCCCTTCGCCATGACGACCTCGCCCTTTCGCATGTCCTCGCCGACCGTGCTGACGTTCTCTTCCGGCGCGACCGCCTTCATGACCTCGATGCTCTTGTCGTCGACATGCTGGGTCTGTTCGAACATCACCACCGCGTCGGCGCCTTTCGGCAGCGCGCCGCCCGTGGCGATCTTCATGCATTCGCCCTTGCCGATGGTCCTGTCCGGCATGACCCCCATGGGGATGTCGCCGATGACGGTTAAAAGCGCAGGTCGGGATTCGGCGGCGCCGAAGGTGTCGCTGCCCCGGACCGCGTAGCCGTCCATGGTGGAACGGTCGAACTCGGGGAGGTCGGAAGGAGAGATGATGTCCTGCGCAAACACGCGGCCGAGAGCGTTGCTGATGGAGCTCTCTTCGACGGAGAGGTCGGGAATGACGAGGTGAACGTCCAGGACCTTGAGCGCTTCTTCGCGGGAAACGACCCCGCTCCGGCCGAGCATGTCTTTAACAGTCATGGGGACCCCAAAGAGAAAATCAGAAATCCTAATATCGAAAACCTGAGCAAATCCAGAAAACTGATGACCAAAATCAAAAAAGACTTAATATGTGAATTAGTCAGTTACAAATCAAATTCTTCTCAAAATGGGAAGAATATTTCTTCAATGTC
>CAKKPG010000184.1 GCA_919901555.1 Nitrospiria bacterium
ATGCAAAATTGTGGTATGGCCTCAGGCCATGATTTCATATCCCTTAATTTTGATTCATTCGTAAAAAGTCCTAAAAGCCGTCATTGCGAGCGTAGCGAAGCAATCTCGTAGTTTGTAACTGTCTGAAAAAACGAGATTGCCGCGTCGCTCCGCTCCTCGCAATGACAGCAGTGGGGACTTTTTACGAGACCATCAATTTTGACTTTTCCATTTTGCATTCATCAGTCCTGGCGCCTTCGTTGCTAAATTTTGTTTCCATTTTGGTAGAATTTGATTCTCAACTGACTGATAGAACGGAGCACTACGGCCACGGTGAGCGCTGCGGGTGAAGACAGGGCATGGGAGATCCTCGGAACGCTGAAACCGGAGGACGTGTGCAGGGCCGCGTCGGTGACCTTCGATGGGGCCTCAGGCGCCTATGTCGTCCCGTGCTTCGGCATGGATTTTACGGTCTCTCCAAAGGACAGGGCCATCTCGAGTCAGGCTGCCGGGAGCGCCGTGCTGCTCACCAGGCTCGGCGATTTTTTCAGGCTTTCAATGCTGTGGTACCTGGTGAGCGCCAAGGACATTCCGTGCACCGGGAGGCCCGTGAAACTGCAGCAGGTGCGGGGCGGTGATATCTTTACCAAGGGATCGCATATCCTTCCGCTGGAGAAGGTCGCACAAAAATATGGGAATAACAAGGACAGGTTTCTGCAGAAAGGATTGTCCCTCGGCGGAGAGTCCATACCGCTTGCTGACGCCGCCCTGCGGCTGTTCCCGTTCCCCAGAGTTCCCGTCGTCATGACGCTCTGGTCCGACGACGAGGAGTTCCCGGCGCGCGCCGATCTGCTGTTCGATTCCACCTGTGATCTGCAATTACCCACCGATATCATCTGGTCCATCGCCATGATGAGCGTGCTGATAATACTGTAGGGTTTATTTGGCCGCGGATGAACCTGAAAAGAGCATTGGGGACGCAGAAAAATCGGATAACCGCAAATAGTACGGATAAAACCAAACCCTCGGCTCAAGCAGAAGATCACCTCATGGGTGATTCATGAGCCGTTCGCGGCTGTTTAAAAACCTGCTGAGATCTGCGCGCATCTGCGAAAATCTGCGGGCAGATCCCTCTGCCCGGTCACATCTCCACCCGCGTCACGACGCCGTGGAGCTTGTTTGCCGGCAGCTTGTAGAACTGGACGATGTTCGGCGTCAGTTTCTTGATGACCGAGAAGAGCTGCCAGATGATGTTCGTGGCCTGAATGTCCTCCACGCCGTAGAAGATGGTTTTCTCGCTGACCCCCGCCTCCCGGAGGATCTCCTCCACGTCCGGAACCTCCATGTACCCCATCTGGACCTCGAACGTCCGCAGCCCCGGCGCCAGCTCTTCCTTGAAGAAACCGGTGACGCCGAAGGGATCTTCACGTTTGACGATCGAGACGATGATGTTGTCCTCGTAAATGATATTGTTCTTGAACATGGTATGGACGACGTAGGGCGGCATCTCCCTGGCGTCCTTAGCGAAAAACAGCGCCGTCCCCTTGATCCTGGGCGCCTGGGCGTATATCTGGTTGTAGCTCAGGAGGAAAACATCCAGCGGGAGCGGCTGAAGCGCATAGTAGAGCTTCCGCTGGCCGGTCCGGTACAGCATGATGATCAGGAACGGGATGGCGGCGATGATGAGGGACCAGTAACCGCCGTGGGGGATTTTGTAGGTATTCGAAAGAAGGTACGTTGCGGAAACAAGCATGACGAAGAACGAGATCCCGGCCCGGACGAACTTCTTCCGGAGGGAGTAGATCCAGGTCATCATGATGCCCGTCAGCGTCATCGTGCCGGTGACCGCCAGACCGTACGCTGCCGCCAGCTTGCTCGATTCCCGGAACTCATACATGATAAAGAGGACCGCAATCAGAAGGAACCAGTTGACAAACCCGATGTAGATCTGGGACTGCCGCTCCGTAGAGGTGTAGTCGATCTTAAACATCGGCAGGATCCGCGTGGCGATCCCCTGGTACACGATGGAGAACATGCCGCTGATCATGGCCTGGGAGGCGATGACCGTCGCCATGATGCTCAGGAGCAGGAACGGGATGTAGAGGAACCGCGCCTGATAGAAAATCATCTCGAACAGGACGTTCTTCGCCTCAGGATGGGTGAGGATGAATGCGCCTTGGCCGAAGTAGTTCAGCACCAGCGCCACGAAGACGCCGGACCAGGCCCGCACAATAGGCTCCCGGCCCAGGTGGCCCATGTCGGCGTAAAGGGCCTCGCCGCCCGTGGCGCACAGGATGACCTCGGAAAGGACGAAGAAGCCCGCTACGCCGTTGTCGAGAAAGAACCGGACTGCATACCAGGGATTTATCGCCTTGGCAACGCCGGGTACCTGGATGATCGAGGCGACACCCGAGACGGCCAGTGACAGAAACCAAACAAGTACGATGGGGCCGAAAGCGCCTGATATCTTGTCCGTCCCCTTCTTCTGGAAGGAGAAAAGCACAATGGCAATGACACCGGCGATCAGGATGAGGGTCCCCTGCGCGGTTTCCTCAAGGCCGGGGATCAGCAGCATGCCCTCAACGGCGCTCAGGATACTGATGGCGGGCGTGATCACGCCGTCTCCGACGATGAGCGAGATGCCGATGAACGACAGGAGCGTGACGAAGGCCGCATGTCTGCTCGATTTCAGGAGCGGAACGAGGATCTCCCTCAGCACGACGGTGCCGCCTTCACCGCGCTTCCCGAGACTCATGGCAAGCCAGGTGTACTGGACCGTGACCAGCAGAATCAAGGTCCAGAAGATAAGGGACAACACGCCGATCACGTTCTGCTCGGTGCGCCCAGTGAGAATAAAAATGACGGTGAGGGTGTAGATCGGGCTCGTGCCGATGTCTCCGAAGACGAGACCGAGGGCCTTGAGGATGCCCGTCACTTGTGTTTTTTTATCGAGTTTTTTGTCAGACATGGCTTCGTGCTGCAATCGGACACCATACTACTTTTTTCTGCAAACGCGCAGTGAATTGTCCGGACTCGATCATCTGCGCCCGACCAGCGTCGTGAACTGCCTTACAAACAGACCAAACCGTTCCACGACGAAACCGAAGGCCATGACGGCGATACTCGTCCTTATCCACGCGAGAAAGGTCCTTTCGTTCGCCATATGCACGCGGCGATTACGGGCCCGCGCGGGCAGCCTATCATCGGCAAGGGTCATGATCGCGCCGCCACCTCATTGGAGAGTGGTTCATAGGATCCTCAGGACCGCGGGAACGACGCGCGGAAACGCAAACGGCGTTCGGCCGCACAGCAAGCATCCGATGAAGGGACAGAGTGATATTATAACGGACTTGTCCCGCTTTCCGGTGCAGCGGGCGGCGGGGGAGTAGCCGGCGGTGCCGTTTCCTGGGCGGGTTGCGGGGCCGGGGCTGGAGCAGGCTGCTGCGGCCGCGGCTTTGGCACCGGCGCCTGCTGCTCCTGGAGCCGCTGGCTTGCGATGCCTGCTGCGGTGATCGTCAAATCCCTGACCACCGCACTTTTGGGGCCGTTCACGGTGAGTTCTCCGCCGTTCAGAACGAGCCTGGCCGCACCCACGCTGCCGTAGCTCAGCAGAAATCTCTCGTCGGCGCTCCAGGTAACGTTCTCCCCTTTTTTTAACACCGCTTTCTTCTGAGGGCTTGAATCGGTCCGCACCAGGAGCCAGACGTCTTCCAGGGCGATAATCTCGAGGTAGAGCTTCTCCGGTTTGCCGGCCGGAACACTAACCGCCGCCGGTTGAGCGCCGGCGGGAGCAGCCGCCGTTTGCGGCTCCGATGTCGGCAGCTGTTTTTTCGGTGCGGCCGTGAACAGAAATATAAGAAGGGCAATAAAAATAACGGCGCCCCAGATGACCGGCTCAAGGGGCGTTTCCTCCCTCTTTTTCGGCTCGCAAACGGGCGCAACCGGCTCGGGCGAGACCGCACCGGCCGGAGCGGCAACCGGGGCCGTGGTCCTCAGTTCACCGTATTTTTTGAGGGCTTCCGATTCGGGAAGGTTGAGAAACCTGGCGTAGTTCTTCAGAAATCCCTTGACGAAGACTTCGCCGGGAAGCTTCGAGAAATCCTCGCGCTCCAGCGCGGAGAGATAATGAATGCTGATGCGGGTCTGCTGGGCAGCATCATGCAACTCCAGCCCCATCGCCTCGCGTGCACTGCTCAGATACGCTCCCAGTGTACCCATCCGTCACCTCAGGGTCTTTAAATAATCGTTCGCCTTTAGAGAAATTTCGGTCCCTGGGGCCAGGTCCGCCGCCTTCTTGAAGTCGGCGATTGCGGCCTTCTTGTTGCCGTCCTTCAGGCGCGCAAGAGCCAGCGTGTACCACATGCCCGCGTTTTTTTGATTGAGCGCCGTGCCCTCTTCCAGCTCGGCGATTGCTTCCTTTACCCGTCCCGCCTCGAGAAGGGCCGTCCCCAGTTTCAGGATCGCAATGTCCTGATTCACATACCGCTTGGACTCAAGGTACGCAGCGGCGGCCCTCTCGTAGTCCTTCTGGGCCATGGAGAGGTCTCCCATGTTCAGGTAGGGTATATGGGGAGTGGTGTAGAGTTTGTTGTCGAGGGCCTTCCGGAAGGATTTGAGCGCCTCTTTCCACTTTTGTTGTTTGAAATAGACCACGCCGATGGCGTTATGGGCCTCCGAAAAATCGGAGTCGATATCGATGGATTCCTTGTAAAAGTTTTCAGCTTCCTTCAATTTGCCCTGCATATCGTTGACGAGGCCGAGGGCGTAATAAGACTGCTTGTTCTTGCTGTCCGTATTAATGGAGCGCTGAAATTCCACAAGGGCGAGTTCGTAATTCTTGTCCTGAAGATATGACAGACCTTTCATGTAATACCCTTCGGCCATTTTGGTCTTGTCCACGGCGCCGCCGGTGCCGGCACAGCCTGCAAGCACGAGCAGCAGGGCCAGAACGTAATTTTTCATATGAGACGCTCCTCTTAAAAAGAGGCCAGGAGACGTGCGAGAGCATCCTTATCTCTGCTCACCACGCCGGTTGAACTCCGGGCCTCTTTTTTGGAATACTGTTTCGGCAGCCCTGCCGCGCCGGCAGGAACGGCCTGACGCGGTGCGGGCGCCGGTTGCGGTCTCGACGGGGGTTCCGACGAGGCAGCCGGGCGCGCAGCATGCGGGGAAAGCGGTTCCGGCCGCTGCGCCGGCCGGGGTGCGGCCGCCTGCGGCTCTGCAGGTTTTCTCCGGCTGAACATAGGCTGTTCGTCAAGCCAGCGGTTCTTCTCGTCCAGGGACATGCCCCCGATGTTTATTTCATCGAGTACGAAGCCCATGTCCTCGACAAAACCGCGGGCCTCGTCTTCCACGTCGGACAGGCCCTCGAAGGGAAAGGGGTTGGCGGTATAGGAATAGTAAAATCGTCTGTCCGTGCGTACGAAATAGATGCCGATGTAGGCGGAAAGGCTGTCCCCTTCGCGGAAAAAGATGACGTAGCTCCGGGCATCCTCCGCGCTCAGCTCAGGCGTGGCCACCTGGTGAATATTCATGGAGAACAGGACCTTGTGGATGCCCTTTTCTTTTACCTGCAGGTCGGTTATGGTGGGGTCGGCGGTAAACATATCAGCGTAAAGACCTCATCGCAAAGCCAGTCGAGTAAAGCACGCATGCCAACTTCAAGCATTCACTATCATACCACATTCATTCGAACTTTGGGTTTTGAATTCGATATTTTGTTGATTTATATATCTTCAAAATGCGTCAGCCGCTTAAACTCCCGATACCGCCCTTCGATCTCCCCATAGTCCAGACTGCGAAGCCGGTCAAGGCTGAAAGCCTCGACGTTCATGGACGCCATGACGCTGCCGAAGATGACCGCCTGACGCATGCTCGACTCGGAAAAGTTCATGGTGTTCGCCAGGTAGCCCATGAATCCCCCCGCGAAGGTGTCACCGGCGCCCGTGGGGTCGAACACGGATTCCAGGGGAAACGCCGGAGCGCTGAAAACGCTGCCGCCGCTGAACATGAGCGCGCCGTAGCTCCCCTGCTTGACGACAACCGTCTTCGGCCCCATGGCCTGCACCTTTTTTGCGGCCTTCACCAGGCTCGCCTCGCCCGCAAGCTGCCTGACCTCGCCCTCGTTGATGGTGAGGAGGTCGACTTCCCGGAGCGTTCGCTTGAGCGCATCGAGCTTGCTCGTGATCCAGTAGTTCATGGTGTCGCAGGCAACGAGCTTCGGCTTCCTTACCTGTTTCAGAACGTCAAGCTGGATTTCGGGATCGATGTTCGCAAGGAACACGACATCAGAGTCCTTATAGTCATCGATGATCACCGGCTGGAACGTGGCCAGAACATTGAGATCGGTGGCAAGGGTGCGCGCCTCGTTCAGGTCGTATCCGTATTCGCCCTTCCAGTGGAACGTCTTTCCTTTCTCCTGCTGAAGACCCCGGGTATCGATGGCCTTGCTCTTCAGGAACTGGATGTGCTCCTTGGGGAAGTCCTCGCCGATAACGGCGACGAGGCGTACGTCCGTAAAATAGCTGGCTGAGGTGGAAAAATAGGTGGCGGAACCGCCGAGGGCATTGTCGACATTGCCGAAAGGGGTTTTGACCGAATCAAGCGCAACCGTACCGACGACGAGCAGACTCACAGAACGAGACCTCCAATGCAAAATTCAAAATGTAAAATGCAAAAGGTAAAATGCCACGCCAATAATAGTGAGCCGTTACTTTTGCACTCTGCATTTTGCATTTTTCATTTTGACTTCATATACTTCCCGATGATCACCGCCAGGTCCTTCCTGGTCTTGGCCGGGATAAGCTTCTCCGGCGTCATAATCGTGTTCCGGAGCGCCTCGCCGCATCCGCAAGACCGCGCTTCCGGCAGCATCTGTACGGCCTCCCGGATCATGGCACGGGAGGTCTCGATGTTGTGCTTCATGACCGCAAGCACCGCCTCCACGGTCACGGCCTCCTCGCTGTGGTGCCAGCAGTCATAGTCCGTTGCAAGCGCTATGGTGCTGTAACACAGTTCAGCCTCCCGTGCGAGCTTGGCCTCGGTGGCGTTCGTCATGCCGATCACGTCGGCGTTCCATGTGCGGTAGGTGAGCGACTCGGCGCGGGTGGAGAACTGGGGCCCTTCCATGCAGAGGTAGGTGCCGCCGCGGTGGACCGTTGCACCGGCCCTGTCCCCGGCCTGAACAAGAATTTCACCGAGGCTCCCGCAGAGGGGGTCCGCCATGCCCACATGGGCCACCACGCCGTTTCCGAAGAACGTGCTGCGGCGGTGCTTCGTGTGGTCGTAGAACTGGTCGGGGATCACGATGTCCCCCGGCTTGATCGCTTCCTTCATGCTGCCCACGGCGCTCACGGAAATGATCCGCTGAACGCCGAGCTTCTTCATGCCGAAGATGTTCGCCCGGTAGTTGATGTCCGTCGGCATGACGCGGTGCCCTTTCCCGTGCCTCGGGAGGAAGGCCACCCGTTTGCCGTGGAGCGTGCCGATGATATAATCGTCCGAGGGTTTGCCGAAAGGGGTCGCGATCCGCACCGTCCTGATGTTCGTCAGCCCTTCCATCTCGTAGAGCCCGCTGCCGCCGATGACGCCGATGGTCACTTTTTCCGTTTTTGCCGTTCTCTTTGCCATTGATTCGCCCGCCTCATCTGTCATGGATGGTCGAGAATGACCGCGAAGGAATAGAGCGGTTTCGGGTGGAATTATTCCGCACTCCGCTTTTGGATTACCCTTGCCCTGCTTCAGGCTCAGGGGCCGGCTCGGCCTCTTTCTTCGCCTCGATGCCTTCGAGGAGCTCTATGGGTTTTTCGGGAATGATGGTGGAGATCGCATGCTTGTACACGAGCTGCTGGTTTTCCTGCTTCATGAGGATGACGAAATTATCGAAGCCCTTGATCGTCCCCGTGAGCCTTGCCCCGTTCACCAGATACATCGTCACCGGGATCTTTTCCTTCCGCATCTGGTTCAAGAAAATGTCCTGGAGATTCACTTGCGACTTTCCCATCCACCCCTCCGTGAAGCAGAACGAGAGCAGCGACCTCTGTGCCCCGCCTCGAACGCCAAGAATTTTTTGTAACTGCTCAGGTCTGCCGCTGAGCACAAGTGCAAAAAAGCGCGCCGTGACCGTCATGGTAGCGCCACTTCAGCAAAAACAGCGCGTGCGCAGCGAAAGCGCTGCGGGTACGGGTACCGACAGCGTTGCAGTGGAATAAGACGCCGGCGCGCCTTGCGCTGAAGCGAAGTGGCGGACCTGAGTAGTTACAATTTTTTATATTATACTAACTTTCTTGATATTTCAAGTTTTTCTTTATTCTTTCGGCAATTTCCCCGGGATGGGCAATTCCCGTGATGTCCACCGGGATAGTGTCGGGTTCCCGCCGGAACCAGGTGAACTGGCGCTTGGCATACCGCCTGGTATCACGCTTCAGAAGGGCAATGGCCTCGTCCCGGGACGTGCGACCGGAAAAATGGTCCATGAAGTGCTTATACCCGAGTCCCTGCATGGACGGGAGGTCCGGTCGGTGTCCCTGCTCCCTGAGCGCCCTCACCTCGGCCTCAAGCCCGTCGGCGATCATCTGCTCTACGCGCTGTTCGATCCTTGGGTATAGTTCCGACCGCTCTCTCGTGAGGAACAGCAGCCGGAACCGGTACGGCTGGTCGTTGAACCCGTGCTCCCGCTGAAAGTCGGATATGGCCCGGTCCCTCAGGTAGTATACCTCCAGTGCCCTGATGGTGCGCCGCAGGTCATTGGGATGGATTTTGACCGCTGCCTCGGGGTCCACCCGGACCAGCTCCGCATAGAGGGTCCCTTCCCCTCCCCGGATCTCCTGCTGGAGCAGCCTGTCCCGGAGCTCTATGTCCGCCGGCGGGCCGTGGAACAGTCCGCGCATGAGCGCCCGGATGTAGAGTCCCGTACCGCCCACGACAAGGGGGACGCTGCCCGAGGACAGGATCGCCGCAATGGCTGTCCGTGCGTCGCGGTAATAGTCTCCCACGCTGTACAACTGGGCCGGGTCCACGACGTCGATCATGTGATGGTACACGAGCGCGCGCTGCTCCTTTGTAGGCTTGGCCGTGCCGATGTCCATGCCGCGGTAGATCTGCATAGAATCGGCGCTCACGATCTCGGCCCCCAGCTCCCGGGCAAGCAGAAGAGAGGCGTCGGTCTTTCCCACGGCGGTTGGTCCGGCGATGATAAGGATAGGCTTTTCAGCGGGCATTCTGTATTCTATTCCGGTGTTCCCTTGATCGGCTTATGTAATCTCACCGGGCGGGCCTTCTTCCGCAACTTCATGTTCAGCATTTCCACGCTCACGGAGAAGGCCATGGCGAAATAGATGTACCCTTTCGGGATATGGAGGTCGAAGCTCTCCGCGATCAGGGCCACGCCGATCACCACGAGAAAGCTCAGGGCGAGGACCTTGATGGTCGGGTGTTTGTCCACGAAATCGCCGATGGAGCGGGACGAAAACATCATCACGATCACGGCGATGACGATGGCAAGGACCATGACCGGAACCTCCTTCGCCAGTCCCACGGCGGTGATCACGGAGTCCAGCGAAAAGATGATATCGAGCACCGCGATCTGCGCCAAAACCGCGGCGAACCCGGCAACGGCCTTCGCCGCCCTGCCCTCTTCCTCGCCCTCAAGGCTGTTGTGGATCTCGAGGGTGCTTTTCCAGAGCAGGAACAGGCCGCCGATGAAGAGAATGAGATCGCGGCCCGAGACTTCCTGGGTCAGCACCATAAAGAACGGTTCCGTGAGCTGCATCACCCACGTAATGGACAGCAGCAGGGCGATGCGGGTGACCATGGCCAGCCCGAGCCCCAGGACGCGCGCCTTGTTCCGCTTCGCCCGAGGCAGCCTGCCTACCAGGATCGAGATGAAGATGATGTTGTCAATGCCGAGTACGATCTCCAGTGCCGTAAGGGTGATGAGCGCGATCCAGGCCTGAGGATTTGTCAGCCATTCCATGGGATGTATTACCTCGCTTTCATTTTCAACTATAAGTAAGAGCAGCCCCGGTTGCTAACGAGGGAAATTTTTAATAAAAACAGCGCTGCCGTCAACGCTGCCGGGCCTTATCCGGCGAACACAGAGAGCACGCTCAATGCTGCCAGGGTAAACACGACCAACGTCGCCAGGTCGAAGAGCCCTTCCAGCATGTAGCTCTCGGAGAGCCAGTCCGCGATCTTGTATACGCGGCGCTTCCGTGTCCCCGGGGCAAGCTCACCCACATACAGGTACCACATGGCGGTTTTATACAGCAGTGCTTCCATTATCTGGATCGCTACACCGGTCAGGAACAAGTAGGCTACGGACCTCCCCTGACCCGAAGCAGCGAGTGTCCTCCAGGCATCGTTGTTCGTGAGAAAGATGGCCGGTCCGCCGATGCCGTAGGCGATGAACCATATGCGCAAGCTCCGGGCGAATCCGGAGTAGGACTCGTAAAACCCGGAATCAGATTTTCCATCCGCTTTATTCAACGTTTTTGGTTTCCGATTTGACTTTGCCTGCCTGGCTGCCATTTTTCTGTGCCTCCGATGAATGTTATCCCTTTGCAAAGCGGTGGTTTTTATTTAAAAAGGTTTCTCAGGCTTTCCTCTTCTTTATTCTCCTCGACGAAATAGCACTCAACATGCTCGTTCACCTGGAACAGCTCAAGTTGCCTCGCCTGATACCGCTCGATCCGGTTCGTCTTATGCTGTTCCGTCATGAGGTCGAGCACGGACTTCTTATACTCCGAATCGACATTCCCGAGAAGGTGCATACCCTTGCTTTCGATGATATAAACCAATTCCAGCTTGCCGTCATCGGTCTTCTTGGCCGCCACGAAGTCAGGCCGAATCTTATATTGATGCCAGCCCTGGATTGCATACCACTGCTTGCCTATCCTGTTTCTGAACCACCAAAGGATTTTCTCCTGATTATCGAGGATGTTTCCTACACTCAGTTCAAGCCTATTCATCGTCGATATTTCGACGTCCTCAAACAGGTAATATTTGAAGTAGTTCGGGGTCCTATCAACGGCAATCGTGTCCGTCTGAGGTATCTGGTAGCCCATTTCCTTGTCATCAGACACGGCAAGCACGAGCTTCCGGTCTTGCAGGGCCTTAAGGAAAATCTCCTCTTGCTGCCGTGTCTTTTCATCAGACAGAAAGCCGTAGAGCATCGAGGCGATATAGCTGAAATGCTCCCGCAGCTTTTCCTGTCCGATTGCGGAGCGGATCAACTCAATGTGCCGAACGGCGGTCGTTCGCGCGAAGAAGGGGTTTTCGATCAATTCGGAATAACGCCGCGTCAGATAATCGACGCTGACCTGCCCGTCCTCGCTCATGGCGCTCGTCTCCAGGCGAGATGCCATATGGCCCGTCTTATCGAGCGTAATGGCAAAACCTTTACGTTCTTTTGTCTCATCACTGAGAGAATCAATGATTTTCCTTATCTGCTCCTCGCTCGGCTTAAAATCGGAGAAATCGATATGGGCCTTGATGTCCATATCGTAGGAGAAGCGGCGTCTCTGCTCGTCGCCGTTTCCCGTCATGAGCCAGACAGGGAGATAGAATGCTCCGGGATACTTCTTAAATTCTTTTCTTATTTTGACTGGCTTGGTCCGGCCGTCTTCACCGCGCTCTTTGATTCTGACATTGCTCATGAGGTCTTCGAGACCTTCGTTTTTGAACCCGGCGTCCACTCGCTCGATCATCTGTCGCGTATCGCCCTTTGCGTAGTAGACATAGCTTTCGTCGAGCTCTTTTACGCCGGTCTTCTTTGCGTTCGGCTGGCGCAGGATGCGGCCGATAAGCTGGGTAATGCTCGTGTCGGAGTTCACGTTCGGGATGATGCCGAGGACATACGCGAACGAGCAGTCCCAGCCCTCGCGCAGGGCCTCTTTGGTGATGATGTACCGGACCGGACAGTCCGAAGAGAAAAGGTTCACGTCCTCGATGTCGTTCTGGCTGCTCGTTTTTATCGCAATTTCGTCGGGATTCACTTCTAAGTCCGCGAGATAATCCTTCACGTCGAGGCTGTGGACCCTGCCCTTGCCGCGCTGGTCCTTGCCCGTTGCCTCTACCTGAAGAAGCGCGATCGGCCGGATGTAGATGCCGCTTCCCCGCTGGAACGCCTTTGCCTTCTTTTCGAGGTTCTCGCGGTGGTTCTTGATCTCCTTCAGCATCGCCTTCCAGTCATTCTCCTTGCGCCCGGCGGGCGGAAGGATGTGCATGTCGAGCTTCACCATGTCCTCGTCCTTGAGTTCAAGGCCGGTGATGGAGACGACCACGTTCATGTCCGCCTTCGGCGTTGCAGAAAGCCCGAGCACGCATTCAGGATTCAGATTATCGATGGTATGACGTGCCATATCGGAGAACACCTTGTGTATCTCGTCGATGATAATGAACGGCCGCGCTACCCGGATGGCGTTGCCGAGACTGGTTTTGATGAGTGGAAAGGCGGATTCCACAGGTGAAATATGATCAAGGTTCGGGAACTGCCGTAATAGTTCTGCATGAAGGTCATTGCGATTGTCAGCAGGGAAGAAGCTTTCATAGCCGCCTGAATCCTGGAAAACCTTCAATGCCTCTTTGCCGTTCACGCGACTGATGGACTGGATCATCACGAAGAGAACGACGAGGTTTTCCTCGATATCCTGTATCGTGAGGCGCTGGCCTTTTTCAAGAATAAGTGTCCTGTTGCCGCTGCACTGGTCAAGTAGCTGACGAAGATAGTTGCCCTTGTCCCGTAGTTTCATGACGGTCTGTGTATAAATCGTCTCGGTGGGCACGATCCAGACAACCAGGCCGGTCCGTTTCTGCGCGAAAAGGTTTTGATACTCTCGAATGGCCTCGACCGCCAGTAACGTCTTTCCGCCGCCCGTCGGCACTTTGAGTACGATCCGGGGATACCATTCTTTCAGTCCGTTCGCGCACTTGTCCTTGTACTCTTTCTGTATCTTCGCAAAAACCGGCTCGACCCAGTTCAGCGTGTGGCGCAGGTTTTCAGGCATCGCCTGACGCGCAGCGGTGAAGCCGTTCTTCGTTTCCCGCGCAGCCTGGAAAAACTGCTTCAGTGCGGTTACGACTTTTATTTGATAGCTTTTTAAGAACATGCCTTACTGACCGTTCCTTCTGAAAAGATTGTAAGGAATGCCGACAAATTCGAGGTTCTTAGCCTCCAGATACTCCTCATCGAGGAAGCATGCCGGAGCATAGCAGATAATCTTCTTGCCTTTCTGGTCTTTGACGATGCGTTCCGCAACGTCCAGATTTAGGGCAAGCCGCGTAAGTGTGTCGTAGTCCTTCTTGTAAATCAGATAGATCGCTTGTTTCTTGTGCATCCCGACGAAATATGTCTTTTCATCAATCGAGCTTTCATCCTGCAAATATTCGCCAGTGCAGAGGTAATAGACGTACTTTGCAAATTGTTTATACGTTGGGAGCGTACCCGAAAGCATAGTTTCTGCGTCGATAGGATCGCCCACGCGCAGAAATTTGAAGCCGCTCTTATAGCCGTACTTCTCAATTGCCCGCTTCACGCGCTCGCGCGTAATGTCTTTGCAGATGTTCTTCTTCGGCTCTTGTTCGGTGGCCTCGGTCATCTGCACCATGATGCACTTGCGATTGCCACCGTCCTCCTTATTGAGATTCAAGACTGCGTGCATCGTGGTACCGGAACCGGCGAAAGAATCGAGTATAATCGACTGTGCATCTGTTGTATATTGAATAAAAAACTTTATAAGCTCGACGGGCTTAGCATTTTCAAACACATCTTTCTTGCCAAAAATCTCTGTCAGCTCTTTACTTGCATCTGCGGTAGTGGCAATATCATAAAGTATGCTACGCTCTTTGATTACCTTAATCATATCGGTGTCATAATAAATCTTTTCATAGGCAACCCAGCGGCCCGCCTTCTTATCCCAATAAATCAAATCACTCTCTATTAACGATTCCATCCTTTGTTTTCCAACACGCCAGCGACCATCACTACCGTCTGGCGCGATTGGATAAACTTTTTTCCCGTCGGGAGCGGTGATTGGAAAATACATTTTGGGCCTATCTTCGCGCCGCGCAGTATTGCCCCACTTTTCCAATTTAACACTGTTGAATTTACCACTTTTGTCTTGTTTCTTGAATGATGATTCCTCTGCTTCAATTTCTTCGTTTTGCCACTTGAAAAGCTCTGACTTCTGATACACATGAATGTATTCATGCTCGGTTACAAAATATTGATCCGCTTGACCGCCACCCTCTTTCTTTCGCCAAATTAGAGTTCCAACAAAGTTGTTTTCTCCAAATATTTCGTCCATTAAATTGCGCAAGTGATGCTGTTCATTATTTTCGATATTTATAAAGATTACTCCATCATCGGATAGCAATTCGCGTAATAATCTCAGTCTTGAAGCCATCATGCAAAACCATTTGTCATGACGTGTTAAGTCATCCTTACCCACGACTTTGCCTAACCATTCTCTAATAAGCGGGCTATTGACTTTATCGTTGTAAACCCAACTCTCAAAGCCGGTATTATATGGGGGGTCAATGCAAATGCACTTAATCCTTCCCGCATACTGAGGGAGCAGGGCCTTGAGCGCGAGGAGGTTATCACCTTCGATGATCAGATTCCCCTCGCCCTTTTCCGCCTGAAAATTCAACTTCGAAACTTCCTCAAGAGTGTGATAGGGAATTGAAAGGTGATGATTCCAGATTATATTTTTACCTTTGAATTGCAGCGTCGGCATGGATTAACCTCATTGAGGCGTGGATTATAAAGTCACAAACTTATCGAAATTTATTGGCGATTATTTCAGCCTTGTGCTATTATAAAAACATGAGATATCTAATCCCATTTAATAAACATCCGCGGCGAAACCTGCCCAAAGAGTCTTCGAGAAAGCGAAGAGAGGCTGATTTTGTTTTAGCCTTCGGCCGTACCTATCAACGCGAAATAATGGACAGATTGGCCGCTCCATGCAATGAATTCGACATTGCTCGTGAGCTTCATATTCCCGGCCTCGGCATAGCAGACATCGTATCAATATGTATCAGCCCCCGGAAAAAAACGCTTCAAGCGTTTGAAATGAAAATTAGAGACTGGCGAAAAGCGCTCGCTCAATCATATCGATATAAATATTTCGCCGATTCCGTATATGTGGTGCTTCCCCCGGATGAGGCTGATAAAGCCAAACTGGATTTATCGATATTTCGCGCAATCAATGTCGGCTTATGGGCCTATAATTCCGAAAGCGGCGTCATTGATAAAATTTTTAATCCAAAGAAAGATAAGCCCAAAAGCGCAGCCGCCCACGTGAAGGCATTGACTCTACTCGGGCATCAACTTACAGCTCTGCCCGTCTCTTGAAAAGATTCATACCTTCAAGAAGCGCCTCCAGATGACTGTCATCGGATTTTGTATCCAACCGATAACGGGCCTTGATCGAAGTATATAAGTCCCCTGCCAATTTGATTGCATCAGCGCATTTTTCGAGATTTTTCAACGAATCACCGCTTACCGCGAGGGATGTAAGCAGACTGCTTAACGCTTCCCACGATTGCAAGACTTCCATCGCGCGTTCCGGCTCACCTATATACTCACTATCCATAGATAGCTCATTTACCACATCGGGAATGACCCTGCGCAAAGCATCCAACTCATAAAATGTAATCCGATTGAGTAATTTAGTGCTTAGATACCTTTGCACAGGCTGACGCCCGCCCGTTGCTTCCGGCGCAAAACGATCCATGGAAAATACTCTCAGATTGGACCACCAACCGGTACAGCCAATGTCACCCCCGGCAGCGCCAAGAAAAGGCGATATGAGATCGGAATAACCATTGATAAGCTGGTACCCGTTTATTTTTAACGAGTAGTTAAGCAACATCCAGGCGGCAATAACATCGGCGTTATAAAGGTCTGTTCTCGCTTCCACGCTGCGCGCTCCGATGAGCAGGTAAAACCCGTCCGGCGGCGAGTTTAGGAGAGTAACGTCATTTAAAAAAGCTTCTAATTCGGTAAAATCAATCAGGGCTTCTCTCGATATGGCCAGCGTCACGTACAGCGGCCTCTTATCCGAAAACTCTTCGTATATTTCCTTCGCTTGGCGAATAAAATTCTTAGCGATAACAGCCTCGACAGAGTCGAAGGACCGGGAAATTAATATATTTGGAGATATGATGGCCGTGACAGGCAGACCAACTTGATATTTAATGACTTTGCGTAGTTCATCTTCAATTAGTTTATTTGATTCTAATTGACTCCGACGCATTATGCTGAAGTAGGGATATTCTTCAAGCCTTCCAAGTCTGATATTCGGGTCTGATCCTATCAGAGATACATAATATTGAGGATCAAATAATCTACCCGCTGTCGGCGAAATCGCGGCAATCTCGCCCAGTCGTTCGTTTAGACGGTCCGGGTTGATATCCTTCGCACCGTAGACTGCGCCTGAGATTATCCCCTTTTGCAGCCCCTGGCTTATTTTTTCTCCTTCGCCATAACCGTGCTGAGCGTAGAGTTTCATATTTTTCCCTCTAACTGGTTGATCAGCATATTGATGTTTGAAGGTCTGAGCGCCGGAATTTTTTTCAGCATCTGATCGACCGTTCTTATGATTGTGGACGAAAGATCAGGCCGAAATGCCTTCAATGATGGGGGAGACTCACGTACGATGCGTGATAACGTTGTAATGAGATCATCTTTATTTTTCGCGAGAGGATGTTGGCCTGCGGCATACTCATAAACAGTCAATGCCGCCGCGTATATGTCGCTTCTGAAATCTATTGACTCTCGAAACCCCGGCTGCAGCATCTCGGGGGCCAAATACCGATACGTTCCCGGGGGCAAACGGTGCGACGCATCGAAGGTAAGAGGAGTATCAACCGCGGAGTAGGCGATCCCTAAATCGAGCACCACATAGCGGCGGTCCTTCCGATTGAGCATCATGACATTGTCCGGCTTTATGTCACGATGAATAATGTTGAAGGACCAGATTTCCCGGATCGCCTTAAGCAGACTGAGAAACAACGATCGAATATCCTCTTCCGCAGGTTTTATTGATTGCCTGATCAGCTCTCTCAGCGAGTTTCCGTCAAGATACTCCTCGGAATATGCAATATATTCACGATTGTCCACAACCACCGGGGCAGGTTGAATTGAACCAAGCTTTACTATTTCCGGAGATTTACAGTTATTGAGAATTTTTATTTCTCGCGCAATTCTGCCGAGTGATTCCTTCCGAATCTCTTTACCGACATCCGGATCTACTCCACTCACTTCCGGGATATGGACAATTTTAAAGGCTTCAGGACCGCCGCTCGCGACTATTTTGTAGACGGCCTTAAAGCCACCGGCGTTAAGAAAAAGCACTTCCTGAAACTGTGGGAATGCGGCTTTGATCTCTTTTGCTTTCGGCGGCTCAAAATTCATAGTGGCTCCTGATTGTTGAAGGAGTATAGCACGTTAAATCCTGTCTTTCAAGCAACGAAGGCTGCACTTATGTTCTATATCCGCTCTTGATCCCGTCCTTCTCCAGTCGCTTTTCTATCACGCTCGACGACACCTGAAACTCTTTCCCCAAATGCTCGGTGATCAGTT
>CAKKPG010000185.1:0-1422 GCA_919901555.1 Nitrospiria bacterium
CACCTTTGATACATTCGTAAAAAGTCATAATCTACCGCGGAGACGCGGAGACACGGAGAATTGCTCTTTGAAATAATAAGGGTTTTCTCTGCGCCCTCTGTGCCTCAGCGGTTAAATTCGACTTATTGCGAGTCCATCACCTTTCGCTGTTTTAAACATGTGCGGATTTTTTATTGACAAAACTTCCTTAGTGTTTTATTATCAACTTTACTCTGTAAAATTGCTCAGTTAACCGCTCAAATTCACCGAAAAAAAGAAGGGGATGACGATGCCAGAGGCTTTCGGCAGGATCAAACGGCTGCCGCCGTATGTTTTTGCGATCGTGAACGCCATGAAGATCGAGGCGCGCAGGCGCGGAGAGGACATCATCGACCTCGGCATGGGCAACCCCGACCAGGCCACGCCGCAGCACATCGTGGACAAGCTCATCGAGGCGGCCCAGAACCCCAAGAACCACCGTTATTCCGCGTCCAAAGGCATCACCAAGCTCCGCACGGCCATCTGTGACTGGTATAAGCGGCGCTACGATGTCGACCTCGACCCCGAGTCGGAGACCGTGGTGACCATCGGATCCAAGGAAGGACTGTCCCATCTGGCGCTCGCGACGGTTGAACCGGGAGACGTGGTGCTCACCACCACGCCCGCCTATCCCATTCATCCCTATGCCGTGATCATCGCCGGCGGCGAGGTGCGCTCCATCCCGCTCCGGAAAGACAGCGACTTCTTCTCCGATATGCAGGAGGCGTACAAGAACACCTGGCCGCGGCCCAAGATGCTCATCATCAATTTCCCGAACAACCCGACGACGACGGTGGTGGACCTTGCCTTCTTCCAGAAGATCGCCGATTTCGCCCGGGAGAACAATATCATCGTGGTCCATGACCTGGCCTATGCGGACCTGAACTTCGACGGCTACCGGGCGCCGAGCTTCCTCCAGGCGAAAGGGGCCAAGGACGTGGGTGTGGAATTCTTCAGCCTCACCAAGAGCTACAATATGGCCGGCTGGCGCGTGGGCTTCTGCTGCGGGAACAAGGACGTCGTGGGCGCCCTCATCAAGATCAAGAGCTATCTGGACTACGGCATGTTCCAGCCCATCCAGATCGCGTCCATCATTGCGCTCAACGGGCCGCAGGAGTGCGTGAAGGACATTTGCGGCATGTACCAGTCGCGGAGGGACGTGCTCCTTGAAGGGCTGGACAAGGCGGGCTGGCGCATCGAGAAGCCCAAGGCCACGATGTTCGTCTGGGCGGAGATACCCGAGCCGTTCAGGAAGATGGGCTCCCTCGAATTTTCGAAGCATCTGATCAAGGAGGCCGGCGTCGCGGTCTCGCCCGGCATCGGGTTCGGCGAGTACGGCGACGGCCACGTGCGGTTCGCGCTCATCGAGAACGAGCATCGGCTGCGCCAGGCGGTAAAGGGAAT
>CAKKPG010000185.1:1522-4640 GCA_919901555.1 Nitrospiria bacterium
TTCGGCACCGTGGGCACGGGCACGGCCCGCATCCTCATGGAGAACGCGGACGTCATCAAGAGGCGCCTGGGCGCGCCGGTGGTGCTCAAGAAGATCTCCGATCTGGACGTCAAGCGCGACCGGGGAATTTCGCTCACCGGTGTGCAGCTTACGACCGATGCGCAAGATGTCCTGACCGACCCGGACATCGACATTGTGGTGGAGCTCATCGGGGGATACAAACCGGCCAAGGAGTTCATTCTCGATGCGATAAGGAATAAAAAGCACGTGGTCACGGCGAACAAGGCGCTTCTCGCGGTGCACGGTGAGGAAATCTACGGCGCCGCGGAAAAGGCCGGTGTGACCCTGGGGTTCGAGGCGTCGGTGGCAGGGGGCATCCCCATCCTCCGGGCGCTCCGGAACGGTCTTGCCGCGAACAATATCAGGTCCCTCTACGGCATTGTGAACGGGACGTGCAATTATATCCTGACGCTCATGACGAGCGCCGGCAGAAAGTTCGACGAGGTGCTGAAGGAAGCCCAGGCAAAGGGCTATGCCGAGGCGGACCCGACGTTCGATATAGAAGGCATCGATTCGGCCCACAAGCTTGCCATCCTTGCGATGCTTGCCTTCGGCACACCGGTGAAGTTCGACGACATCTATACCGAGGGGATTTCGAAGATCACCCCTCTCGACATTGATTTTGCCCGGGACCTGGGCTACACGATCAAGCTCCTCGCCATCACCAAGATGGTGGACGGCGAGATCGAAGCGCGGGTACATCCCACCATGCTGCCCGCGTCGTACCCCATCGCAACGGTGGACGGCGTGTTCAATGCCCTTTCGGTGACGGGCGACGCCGTGGGCTCGACCATGTTCTACGGCAGGGGGGCGGGGGACATGCCCACGGGGAGCGCCGTGGTGAGCGACATCATCGACATCGGGAGGGACATCCTCGCAGGCTGCGCGGACCGTTCCCCGGTAACGGCGTTCCGGGAGCGGAAGCTGCTCACGATCCGAAAAATGGACGATATCACGTCGTGCTACTACCTGCGCTTCTCGGCCACGGACAGGCCCGGGGTGATGTCGCGGATCACCGGTGTTCTCGGTAAAAACAATATCAGCATCTCGTCCATGATCCAGAAGGGACGCAAGGCCGCGGAGGCGGTCCCCGTCGTGATGATGACGCACGAGGCGGTGGAGCGCGACGTTCGCAAGGCGCTCGATGAGATAGATGTAATGGATTGTGTCGCCGACCCCACCATGGTGATCAGGGTGGAGGAGGGGGCGCGGACCTGAAGTTAATGCAAAGTGGAAAATGAAAAATGCAAAAGGCAAAGTGAAGACGGCATTGCTCGGCAATTTTGCATTTTGAACTTTGCACTTTGCATTTTGCATTCAGCAGGAGGCTTTCATGGGCGAGGACGTAACGGTTGATAAAACGCTCGATATAAAAGGCCAGGTCTGCCCGTACACCTTCGTCCGTTCCAAGCTTGCCATCGAGAAAATGAATTTGGGCGAGGTGCTCGAAATCATCACGGACCACAAGCCAGCTTCGGAGAATGTTCCCAGGAGCATGGAGAACGAAGGCCAGAAGGTCCTGAAGATAGACCAGACAGGCGAGAAAGAGTGGCATATCTTTGTCCGCAAAGACAAGGAAAAAAAGAAAGGATAAGCAGGTTTTGCCACGGATTGCCGCGGATTTTCACGGATTGAAGATCTCATTTAATACGCCACTTTTATCCGTGTTCATCTGTGTTCATCCGTGGTTAAAAAAAGATTTGAGCCATGGAATTTACCGAAGACCAGATACTGCGCTACAGCAGACACATACTTCTCCCTGAAGTCGGCGGTGACGGCCAGGAGAAGCTCCTGAACGCCAGGGTGGCGCTCGTGGGGGCCGGAGGGCTCGGATCTCCCGTGGGTTATTACCTTGCGGCGGCAGGCGTGGGGACCATCGGCGTGATCGACAACGACCGGGTGGAGATATCCAACCTCCAGCGCCAGATCGCGCACAATACGGGCCGCATCGGGGTCCTGAAGGCGGACTCGGCAAAGGAGACCTACGAGACCCTGAACCATGATGTGAACGTGGTCACTCATAAAGAGCGGCTCACTTCTCAGAACATCAAAGACATCATCAAGGATTACGATATCGTGGTGGACGGCAGCGACAACTTCCCCACGCGCTACCTGGTCAACGACGCCTGCGTCATGCTCAGGAAGACGCTGGTGAGCGCGGCGGTGTTCCGGTTCGAGGGACAGGTGATGACGATTGTGCCCGGCGAAGGACCGTGCTATCGCTGCCTCTTCGAAGTCCCGCCGCCGCCGGGCATGGTACCCTCGTGCCAGGAGGCCGGCATACTCGGCGTGGTGACCGGCGTGATCGGTACGATCCAGGCGACCGAGGTGATCAAGGCCATCCTCGGCATTGGCGAGCCCCTCAAGGGGAGGCTCCTTCTCTGGAATGCGCTGGACATGAGCTTCCGCACGGTGAAGGTCCCGCGCAATCACGAGTGTCCGGTGTGCGGCGCCCATCCGACGATAACGGAGCTGATCGATTATGAGCAGTTCTGCTCCATGAGCCATTAAGAAATGCGGAATGCGGAGTGCGGAATTGCCCCCCGCCCTGCCGCTCTCACAGAGGGAGATGAGAAGGTTGTCATGCTGAGCATTAAAAAGTCCGATCTCCAAATCATTGTCGAACACTGCAACGCCGGCTTCCCGAATGAAGCATGCGGGATACTTGCGGGGAGAGACGGCAGGGTGGAAAAAGTCTATTGCATGACGAATGCGAGGCCCGGCCCGGACTATTATGAGATGGACCCGGAAGAGCAGTTCCGGGTCATGAAGGACATGCGGCAGGAAGGCCTTGTGATGGCCGGCATGTTTCATTCCCACCCGACCGGCCAGGCCTATCCCTCGAGTGTGGATGTGGAAAAGGCATACTGGCCTGGAACGGAGCTGCCGAACTATCCCGACGCCGTGTATGTCATTGTTTCCCTCACGGACCGTGCAAACCCGGTCGTTAAAGGCTATTCAATCGATGAAGGAACGGTAAGAGAAGTTTCGTTGAGCGTGATATAGAGGCGAAGGCCCGCCCCGATCAAGCCGAACATCGAGTCCTTCGAGGAACTGC
>CAKKPG010000185.1:4740-6835 GCA_919901555.1 Nitrospiria bacterium
AATCTCTATTCTCTATTTTCTAAGACGATTTTCCAGGAGGAGCGATACATGGCAATAAAGGTGAGAATTCCAACCCCGCTCCAGAAGCTTACGAACGGAAAAGCCGAAGTCGAGTGCAGCGCGAAGAACGTCCTGGAACTGGTTGACGCCCTCGAGAAGGACTATCCGGGCATGAAGGAGCGGCTGTCCGACGGCGGCAAGATCCGGAGGTTCATCAATATCTACGTGAACGAAGAGGACATCCGCTTCGCCAACAAGGAAGAGACCGTCCTCAAGGACGGGGACAGCGTCTCGATCGTGCCCGCCATTGCCGGCGGATGCTGAGCGCAGAAAACGTGGTAAAAACATGAAACGGGGAATCGGTGAATGGGAGAATCGGTGAAGGAACCATTGTCTCCCTTTCTCCGTTTCTCCGGTTCCCCGATTCATCATTTGCATCGGATAACAAAGGAGGCACTATGGCTACGAAGAGGATTAAGCTGACCTTTCCACAGGAGCTGATCAAAGAACCCGTGATCTTCACCATGGCAAAGAAGTTCGATGTGATGCCGAACATCCGGCGCGCCAAGGTCACCGAGAGCGTGGGCGAGGTGGTGCTTGAACTGGAAGGGTCCGAGAAAAACCTTGAAGCCGGCATAACCTATCTCAGGGAGCACGGCGTCAAGGTCGAGGCGACGGAAGGCGATATCGTCGGTTCCTGAGCCGGTCTGCGGTGCGCTACAATCAGCGGGTGAGAGGCGGGTCCGCGTCAGTCGGGGACGCCGTCGTGGGCTACAGGATTTATATTAAGGCATGGAAAGTGGAATCGCGGATTTGAACGCATGAAATATATCATCTTACTCGGTGACGGAATGGCGGACCGGCCCATCGCCGAACTCGGCGGCAAGACCTGCCTCCAGGCGGCGAAAACGCCGAATCTTGACCAGCTTGCAAGCCTGGGCCAGGTCGGGATGGTGCATACCGTGCCGGATGGCTATCCGCCCGGCAGCGACGTGGCCAACCTCACCGTCCTCGGCTATGACCCGAGGAAATACTATTCCGGCCGTTCCCCGCTTGAAGCCGCGAGCATCGGCGTTGAACTGGGGCCGGACGACGTGGCCTTCCGCTGCAATCTTGTGTCGCTCAAGGTCAGCGGGGGGAAGGCTTCCGCATCAGGGACCCGGCGCCGGGCCATCATGGAGGACTTCAGCGCAGGCCACATCTCCACGGAAGACGCGCGCCAGCTCATCGAAGAGATCGACGCGAAGCTCGGCTCCAACCGGATCCGCTTTTATCCGGGCGTGAGCTACCGCCATCTCATGGTCTGGAAAGGCGGGAAGGACAAGATCGAATGTACGCCGCCGCACGACATCCAGGACAAGGACGTCACGGACTACCTCCCCCGCGGCGAGGGCGACGAGACGATCATCGAGCTCATGGAGGCGTCCTACGACATCCTCACGGCGCACCCGGTGAACAAGAGCAGGGGTGAGAGCGGCAAGCGGCAGGCGAACAGCATCTGGCTCTGGGGCCAGGGCCGCAGGCCATCCATGCCCACCTTCAAGGAGAAGTACGGCCTTGAGGGCGCGATCATCTCCGCGGTGGACCTTGCCAAGGGCATCGGGATCTACGCCGGGTTCGAAGTGATCACCGTGCCCGGCGTGACAGGATGGATTGACACCAATTACGTGGGCAAGGCGGAGCATGCGCTGTGGGCGCTCAAGACCAAGGACCTCGTCTACCTTCACGTGGAGGCGCCCGACGAGGCGGGCCATACCGGCGACCTCAAGAACAAGATCAAGGCCATCGAGGATTTCGACGAGTTTATTGTGGGCAACATCATCCACGGCATGAAACAGTTCGACGAGTACCGCATCCTGGCGCTGCCGGACCATCCCACGCCCCTGGAGATCCGGACGCACTCGTCCGATCCCGTGCCCTTCGTGATCTACGATAACCGGACGGAGCGACAGGGAGAGGCGGTCTCCTTCGATGAACGCATCGCGTATCGCAAGGACGCCCTGATCATCAAAGAGGGGCACAGGCTCATGGATCATTTTTTGAAAAAGTGACAATTCTGCCACGAAGGCGCGAAGTCTGATGAATGCAAAATGCA
>CAKKPG010000186.1:0-4802 GCA_919901555.1 Nitrospiria bacterium
AGCATGGCCAAAGGCCATACCGTCATTTTGCAATTTGCATTTTGAAATTTAACGTTTGCATTGCTTTCTTTGTGTCTTGGCGCCTTTGCAACGAATATTCCGGACCGTTTGTGTTTACAGCGAATTGGGGATTCCGGATTCAGCTTTTCATTATCCCGTGCAGCTTCTTGAACGCGAACACCGCGACGGTAACGCTTTCTATTATACCATCTCCCAGGAATTTGACAAAGCCCATGTTCTCGGCAAGGAGCAGGTGGACCAGGAGCCCTGCGAGAATAAGGTTGAAGAGGTAGATGAGGGGGTAGGAAAAGAGAGCCCCCTGCTCCCGGATGTCGTTCTGGTCCGTGCGGAGGAAGATCACCGTGAGGACCACGTGGAACGTGTAGCTCGCTCCCGCGAGAAACACGAGCCATCCATCGGCCCCATGGACGTCGGCGGCGCGGGCGATCCAGGTCAGCATGAGCGCGATGAACGTGTAGAGCGGGAAGAAGTACGGCGCGAGGGTGATGATGAAATTCGATTTGGTGATGCGGACGTGGCCGCCGCGCTCCGTCGCGTGGAAGGCCTTGACGGAGCCCCCGAAGAGCACGGCAAAAAGGGCGTGCGTAAGCTCGTGGGCAAATACGTAGGAGAGGATCGGCTTCCTGAAGATGAGGTGGACCGTGAGATAGGCCAGACCGCCGGCGAGAAAGTAGTAGGGGACGTCGGGCTTATAGACGACGGCAAAGACCGTGGAGCCGAACTGCCGCGTGAAACCCAGGCAGAAGGGGATAAGCAGCACGCCGAAAAGTATCTTGAGCGACCTTGTCCACATAGGGGTCATTTCATGGTTTCGAGCAGGAAGCGGGCGAGGATATCCGTGTCCGAGAGCTTCTCCATCACCTCCTGTTCTTCGCCGATGAAGCCGGGGTCGGCCTGGTAGGGCGTGTCCCGGTAGATGATGGAATCCAGATACACTTCGGCTTTCATGGTCTTGATGTCCTTCTCGGTTTTTATCCGGCCCACGAGGCCATGGGGATCGGGCCGTCCGTCGGCGGTGCGGGCGAACCGGTAGGCGGGTTCGAGCTCGAAGGAGGGGTGGTCCTTGGAGAGGATCGTCAGGACGTTCCCGGCCAGCCTGATTTTGCCTTCATCGGACAGTGACGCGAGGAGGCGCTGGGGGAAAAAAAACTTTTTCATCCGTCAAATCTCCTGGTGCATGCGCCGGAGGACATACCCCGACGCGCCGGCGAACAGGATATTTGCCAGCCAGGCCGCCGGGATCGGAGCGAGGGCCCCTGACCGGCCGAGGGCCGTGCCAACGCTCGTGAGCGCCCAGTAGGCGAAGGCAATGAGCATCGCGAGGGCGATGCCCTTGCCGGCCCCTCCGCTTCTGACCCGCTGGAGCGAAAGAGGAGCGGCGATCATGACCATGAGAAGGCTCGAAAGCGGGAATGCCAGCTTGCCGTAGAGGTCGACCTCGTAGCGCGCCGCCTTGTAGCCGGCCGTCCTGAGCCGGCTCACATAGCTCCACAGTTCCCCGAAGTTCATCTCCTCGGAGCGCTTCACGATCATCCCCAGGTCTCCGGGACTTTCCACAACGTTGAATATTTCTCCGTCCGCGGACCCCGCGATCACGGCGTCTCCCGAGGGTGTGAACTTGCGGCTTCCCTTGAGGCGCCAGGCCCCGTTCTCCCACACCAGGCTGTCCGCCTGGATCCGCTGGCGCAGCGTAAAGTCCGGGTTCAGCTTGAAGATGTTTACGCCGAGCATCAGATCGCGGTCTGGTGAGATAAAGTCGATGTTGGCGATGCTGTTGTCCGGGCCCCGGAGCCACAGGCGCCGCTGCTGGAAGACCACCTTCTGCTGCTTCTTCTCGATTTCCACGTTCCGGATGAAGTTCGCGCGGGCGGCATAGACCGGCATAATGAGCTCATTGTTCACGAACCCGAAGACGGATATAATGAGCCCGCCGGCGAGCACCGGGACCATGATCCTGCCGATGCTGACCCCGCCCGCCCGCATGGCGATGATCTCGTTGTACCGAGAGAGATTGCCCAGGGACAGCAGCGTGGCCATGAGCGCGGCGATGGGAATGGACGGCGTGGCGATGGAGGGCAGATTATAGAGAAAGTATGCGCCTACCTGGGCGATGCCCGCCTTATACCGGATGAAATCGTCGGCCTTCTGGAGAAAGTCAACGCAGAGGTATACGACGAGGAGGCCGGCCAGCGTGACCAGAAAAACGCGGATAAACTCCATAAATATGTATCGGTTCAAGATGGTCATAGCAGCTTTAAAGTTAACTTCCTGCTCAACGGAAAGAAATTTTCACCACAAAGGCACGAAATCTAAATCGCGAATGCAAAATGCAGAGTGCAAAATGCAAAAGTCAAAATGAACGACCTTGACCCAAGGCCGTACCGTCATTTTGCAATTTGCATTTTGCAATTTGACTTTTGCATTGTTCTTTTCCCGTCCGTCCCCGCCGGCTACGCGGGATTCCCGGTCCCCTTCGGCCGGCCGCCGAAGAGCCTGGCAATGCGGTGGGCGATCCCGAGATCGATCTCACGGGCCTTGAGGACGACGAACAACGCAGCGGCCAGCAGCATAAGACCATTGGGGACCCAGTAGGCCGCCGCCGGCGAGAACGTTCTCGCCTCGGCAAGGTTTTTCCCGGTGCCCAGGAGCATATAGTACACGAGGAAGACCCCCAGTGCAACGGCAATTCCCGCGGATTTGCCCGAGCGGCTACGCCTGATGCCGAGGGGAACACCAATGAGGCCGAAGACGAGGCAGGCCACGGGGATCGAGAACCGCTTGTGCAGCTCCGATTCCGGGTCCAGCACGGATCGTCCCTCCGCCTTATTGCGCTTGACGATCCGGACCAGTTCCAGGGTAGGGGTCTCGTTAAAATCCCGCAGCTGCCCTCTTTTTGGAAGGAGGGCGTGGTTGATATCGAGGTAAAGCTTTCCCGTATCGAAGGCCGTCACCGTATAGGACCGGTCATCCCGGGGCACGGTATGCACCGAGCCCTCCTCCATGGCCAGGGTCACGTTGAAGGACTCGGGATCGGCCATGAGCTTCCCCCGCCTGGCCGTGATCACATAGGGGTCGCGGGCGGACCGCTCGTCGGAAATAAAGATGCCCTCCATGTTGTCAAGGGATTTCATCTTGTCCACATACACGATCATGCCGTCGAAGGTGCTGGTGAACACGCCCGGCTCGATGCCGACCATGGCGCGCGATTTCACCATGTCGAACAGGTGCACCTTGAGCGCATGGTTGGCGTCGGGGAGCACCGCCACGGAGGTAACGGCCGTTGCGGCGAACGACAGGAGCGCGAACACCATGACGGGCCGGAGCATGTCGTAGAGGCTGACGCACGACGCCTTCATGGCGGTGACCTCCGCGTCGGACGAAAGCCTCATGAACGCCGTGAGCGCGGCCACGAGAAGGGACATGGGGATGGTGATCACGAGAAAGCCGGGCATGATGTAGAGGAGGAGCTTGATCGTGGACCAGAGCGTGGCCCCTTTGGAGACCACGAGCTCCGCCAGGCGCACCATTTTCTGGAGCAGCATGACGAGGGTAAGGGCCGCCATGCTCAGGAAAAACGGCGCCACGAGCTCCCGGAAAATGTAGCGGTCTAAAATCCGCACGCGCACCATGGCTACTTTCTGATCTCCTCGAGGATATTTGCTTCGATCCGGTTCATGTCGAAATAGTCCTTTTCCAGTTCCTCGACGTAGAACCGGTCGAGCCCGCTGTTCATCAGGAAGTCCTCGCGCACCCGGCTGTCCCGCGACACGATGATGTGCGGAAGAAGGTTGTTCAGGTAGAAGGACTCCTTCCTGATATCGAGGATGATCTCCTCAAACACGCTGTGCGGGATGGGACCCTGTACGATGCCTTTGGACTGGATCTCGCGGGTGAGGTCCTGGATGAAGATCTCCTGGTCCTCCTTGGAGTTCAGTTCGGCGTAGATGCTCTTGAAGCGGTCTTTGATGTAGCGATGGATCAGGGTGTAGAGCTTCTCTTCCTGGTTGGTCGTGGCCAGGGTTGCCGCAAGGTCACGGTACGTCGTGTCCCCCGCTTTGATCTGACCGAGGCCCGTGGAGAGCGTATCCACCTTCTTGCGTCCGTAGCGCGTAAGGTAGCGGTTTTCCCTGAGGCCGCCGAAGAACAATTCCTGGAAGAGCGCCGGCTGGATGGCGTCGAAGATCTCCTTGTTGCCCGAAAGGCTCCTGATATTGTCCTCCGTCAGCGTGGCGTTCTCCATGAAGGCGAGGTTGTTGATGACGGCGGCGGCGCTGTCGTAGCGGTCAAAATAGGTGAGGACATAGCTCATGCCCTCGAGCACGGCCATATCGTTCGTGTCCCGCGCGTGCTCGTCGCATGCCCGCACCGTGTCGAGGAGGAGGCTCTCAAAGGTCGGGTCGCGGTGGGCCGTGGACTTCTGCTTCGCCTTGAGGAGCTTGATGAGATCTTCGGGGGATATCCGGCCCAGGTGCGTTCCGGTCTTAAGAAAGAACCCTTCGCAGATCATGCGGGTGTCCCTGATGTAGTCAGGCTCCTCCACTTCCACGATGTGCATGTCTTCGAGGAGCAGCTCGTCGAGGGTATCGAAAAGGGTGTTGGGAATGTTGAGCCGGAGGCTCAGGGTGCGGAGCCGCGAGAGCTTCGCCAGCTCCGACGGGCTCACCTCGCGTTTCTCCGAGACGGCGATGAGGATGTCCTTGTATTCGTCGACGACCTTCTTGTTCTCGGGGAGCTTATACATGCTGTCGATCTTGATGCGCTCCTGCTGGTAGGGGATGATA
>CAKKPG010000186.1:4902-8257 GCA_919901555.1 Nitrospiria bacterium
TTGTCGTAGAAGGCCCCGTACATCACGAGGCGATTGAGCACGTCCTTGCGCAGGAGGTCCTTGAGCGGCAGGTCCACGCCGAACATGTACTCGCAGAGGCTGCCGCCGCACCCCATGTATCGAACGCCGCGGGGCGTGATGACAAACTCGTTCCCCCCGGAAAAGAAACGGTCACCCTCCGGGAGGGACTCATAGAAATACCGGTTGCTGAGGTCCGTGCCCGCAACGGTCACGAAGTAATCGACGGTATCGTTCGCCTTGCCTTGAAGCCTGGTTTCCCTGATCATAACTAGGGTTATTATATCAGACCGGCTTGAATTTTCAAAATAAAAATCGTTTTGGCGCCTACAAAATACTGCCGGGTCCGAAAACAGGCCCTTAACGCTCACCGGCGACGCCCGCCCGGTACTGTCGCTGTTCCGGCCCATTTCCCCCATGGATTTTTTCCTCCGACTCTGGTATAGTATCGCTGTTCCCGTCGAAAAAACGCTCCTTCCCCGCGCCTTGAGGGGTTTATGTGAACGATATGAAGGTATCCGAGTTGCCTGTCAACCAGACGGCGCGGAGGCGCTACAACGCCTTCGGCCGGTACATGAAGGACCTCTACGGACAACCGGTATATAAGGTGAACGTCGACGCTGGGTTTACCTGCCCGAACCGCGACGGGACCGTGTCCGTGGGCGGCTGCATCTACTGCAACAATGACAGCTTCCGGCCTTCGGCCTGCGTCGGCACGGAGCCGCTCCGGGCGCAGATCGGGAAGGGCATCCCTTACCTCCGTTCCCGGTACGGCGCGGAGAAGTTCATCGCCTATTTTCAGCCCTACACGAACACCTATGCGTCCGTGGAGGCCCTGGAACGGCTTTACCGGGAGGCGCTGGACAATCCGGGGGTGGTGGGGCTTGCCATCGGCACGCGGCCGGACTGCGTGGACGAAGAGAAGATCGCGCTCCTCGAGTCCCTCGCACGGGACCGTTTCATCCTCGTGGAATACGGCCTCCAGTCGGTCCATGACAGGACGCTCGAGTGGATCAACCGGGGGCACGATTACGCCTGCTTCCGGAGCGCCCTTGCGCTGACCGCGGGGCGGGGCATCCACGTCGGTGCGCACATCATTCTCGGGTTCCCTACGGAGACCCGGGACGATATGCTTGCCATGGCCGGCGAGCTTTCGCGCCTGCCCGTGGAGTTCCTCAAGATCCACCAGCTCCAGGTGGTGAAGGACACGGCCCTGGCCGGCCTGCACGCGGCGCGGCCGTTTCACACCCTCGGGTACCGGGAATACCTGGAGCTCCTCTCCGATTTTCTGGAGCGGCTTTCTCCGGGGATCGTGCTCCAGCGGCTCTTTGCGGCCGCTCCCGAGGACATCCTGATCGCCCCCGTCTGGAACAGGACGAGGAGCGAGCTCCTGATCGACCTGGACGCGGTCATGGAGCAGCGGGGGAGCTTTCAGGGGAAGCTGCGCGCTTCGCGCGAATTGGAAAAGTAAGATTGAAAAATGAAGAATGCAAAATGAATTTTGAAATTTTCAATTTTCAATTTCCAGTTTACAATACACCGAAGGTGACATCATGATCGATCTCCATACCCATACCCTCTTCAGCGACGGCGTGCTCGTGCCGTCGGAACTCGTGCGCCGTGCGGTCATGAAGGGCTATGAAGTGATCGCCCTTACCGACCACGCCGATGCTTCGATCCTTGATTTTATCATCCCCCGCCTGGCGACGGCGTGCCGGGAGCTGAACGCGCGCTGGAAGATAACGGCCCTGCCGGGCATCGAGCTCACGCACATACCGCCGGAGACCTTCGCGGAGCTCGTGAGCAAGGCCCGGTCCCTGGGCGCGGCCGTCGTGGTGGCCCACGGCGAAACGCTCGTGGAGCCCGTGCATCCCGGCACGAACCGGGCGGCCATCGAGGCCCGCGTGGACATCCTTGCCCACCCCGGCCTGATCACGAAGGACGAGGCGGAACGGGCGGCAAAGAACGGGGTGTGCCTCGAGATCACGACGCGGAAGGGACACAGCCTGTCCAACGGACACGTGGCGCAGATGGCCGGGCAAACGGGGGCCAGGCTCGTGATCGATACGGACACCCACGAGCCGGGAGACCTGGTCACCGACGAGTTCGCCCGGAGCGTACTCCTCGGTGCGGGCTTGAGCGCCGAGCGCGTCGCCGCGGTGTTCAGGAATTCAAAAGATTTGGCGGAGCGGGCAATCGCTGCCTTGCACAAGTAGAACGCTTTTATTCCGCACTCCGCATTCCGAAATCCGCATTTAATGAGGGAGGTTTCATCCATGCCGAAGATCAAGAAAAAGGCCTATGCAGCAAAGAGACGGCCCGAGGAAGAGATGAGGAGCATCGCCCATCATGTCGCCGAATTCGTGGCGCCCCGTCGAAAGCAGGCGCTTATAGCGGCGTCGGTCGTCCTGTCTCTCATCATCGCTTTTTCGGCCTATGCCCTGGTCCAGTCAAGCCGCGATAAAAAGGCCTCTCAGCTCCTGCCCGCGGCGCTCGAATACTACAGCCCTGCAAAGGGGATCCCGCCCGATTATGGGAAGGCCCTGGAACTCTACCGCGACATCGGCGGCAAATATTCCGGCACGCTGAGCGGCGCCGTCGCCCGGTACTACGCAGGGAACTGTCTTGTGGCCCTCGGCCGTCGGGACGAGGCCGTCGCCGAATACCGGAAATTTTTGGACGACTATTCGGGCTACAAATTCCTGTCCGCTCTGGTGTGCCAGCGTCTGGGGTATGTCTACGCGGACCTCGGCAATCAGGCGGAGGCCGTAAAGGCTTTCGAACGGGCAGAGGCCCTCGCCGGCCCGGGGCTTGCCACGGTGGAACTGGCGAGGCTTTACGAACGGTCGGGCAAGACCGCTGAGGCGGAAAAGAAATACAAGGAGATCACCGAAAAGCTTCCGGGCACCAGGTGGGCCTTTGAAGCCATGACCAAGGTCCAGAAACCGGGCATCTCTCTGAACGCGCCGTCGGCGGCACCGGCGGCTGCGAAGCCTGCGCAGAAGTAGAAGCCGGTACATAAGAGTTCACGAGTCCAGGGGTTGGGGAGGGCGTCTCCCTGACCCTTTTCTTTTTTGCCTCCCTGCTCCGCGAAACCTTTCTGCCTCATAACAATATTGTCGATGGTAACAGTTTAGCCGTTTTTCCCGCCGTCATCGCATGATCGCCGAAAGAAGAACGCATAGCCCCCCTCGTCCCGCGTCATGCAAGCCGGAAACCATCATGCCGCTATTGTATGCTCCGTCGGATTTAATTTCAACTTGAATTATTGAGAACCTTTAACCTTTAGGGTCACCCATTTAAAGGGCACCGTCAAGCGAAAAAAGCTATCTCGTGG
>CAKKPG010000187.1 GCA_919901555.1 Nitrospiria bacterium
CTCGAACAATGATTTCCCATTGTCAAATCCGTTGTTTTACGCTACAATTATGAATGTGCGCATCGACCTGTTCCTCAAGACGTGCCGGCTCGTGAAGCGCAGGGCCGTGGCACGGGAGATGTGCGATGCAGGCAGGGTGCTGGTGAACGGGCGCGAGGCGCGGCCCGCCAAAGAGGTGAAGCGGGGAGACGTCGTTACGCTCATGTTTCCGTCACGAAGCATTGAGCTTGAGATTCTCGCCGTTCCTGTTTCATCAAAGAAGCCGCTCGGAGATGAACTCTACCGCATCATCGCGGATAAACGGATACAGGAAACCATCTGAACCATGGGAAAAAAGCCTCTCATAGCCATCACCATGGGCGACCCCGCGGGCATCGGTCCGGAGATTATTGCAAAGGTCTTCGACAGCGGGGAAATATTCCCCCACTGCCTGCCCGTCGTCGTGGGCGACGCCGGGGTCATGAAGAAGATCATCGAACAATTGAACTTCTCCGTCACGGTCCACGTCATTGCGGCGCCCAGCGACGCGGACCCGGTGCGGGGCAGGATGGATGTCATCGACATGAAGAACGTGGATATCGCCAAGCACGCCTGGGGGAGGCCGAATATCGCTTCGGGTAAGGCGGTCGTGGAATACATCAAGAAGGCCGCAAAGCTCGCCATGGACCATGACGTTGACGCCGTCGTGACCGCTCCCATCAACAAGGAAATGATGAATGCCGCGGGACACGATTACAGCGGCCATACCGAGCTGTTCGCGGACCTTACCGGAACCAAGGAGTTCGGCATGATGTTCGTGGGCGGCGGCCTCCGGCTCATCCTGGCCACCACCCACCTTGCGCTCAAGAACGTGTCCGCCCACATCAGCAAGGCAGGCATACTCAAGACCATCCGGCTGGCGCACCGGGCCGCGCAAAGCTTCGGCATCGAGGCCCCCCGTATCGGGGTCGCGGGACTGAACCCCCACGCCGGCGAGGGCGGGCTCTTCGGAAATGAAGAGTGGGACGAGATCCTCCCGGCCGTTCTCGAGGCCAGGGCTGAGGGCATCAATGCCAGCGACCCCCTGCCGGCTGATACGCTTTTTTACAAAGCGCGGAACAATTACTTCGACATCGTGGTGGCCATGTACCACGACCAGGGCCTCGGGCCCCTCAAGATGCTCGCCTTCGGAAACGCCGTGAACGTCACCGTGGGTCTGCCTATCATCCGCACGTCCGTGGACCACGGGACCGCCTACGACATCGCCGGCAAAGGATGCGCCGATCCCACGAGCCTCCTGGAGGCGCTCAAACTGGCTTCCAAAATGTCGAAACAATCCACGAGAGCGGAGGAAAAAGCGTGAGTGACCGATCGTCTCGCCCGCTGCTGACCCGTACCCATCTCTTCGCCGCGGCGTTCTTCATCGTCCTTATCTTTCTGCTGTACCAGGCGAGCCGCCTTATTACGCCCTTTCTGTCCGCCGTGCTCTGGGCGGCCATCATCGTGCTCATCCTCTATCCCCTGTACGCACGGGTCCTCAGGCTCCTGAGGGGGCGGAAGACCCTGGCCGCCGGCGTCATGACCTTCTTCACCCTCATCCTTGTCATCGGGCCGACTGTGGTCCTGTTTGCGCTCCTGACGGGAGAGGTCGTGGACCTATACACAGCGGCAGTGGAGTTCATCCAGTCGGGAGGGTGGGCGGACCTGTGGGGCCGCCTCAAGACGTCGTCCCTCGGGTCCGTTCTTTCTCAGCCCTACCTCGCGGAGCTGGACATCAAGTCCCGCGTCATCAACGGCCTGGGAGATCTCTCGGCCGGCATGGCTGCGCAGCTCGGCGCCATGCTCAAGAACATGCTTCTTGCGCTCCTAAACCTGTTCATCATGCTCTTTGTCATCTTCTTCTTTTTCCGTGATGGAAAGGCCTATGCTGATGAGGTCACGGACCTTCTCCCCTTCCCAAAGACACAGAAGAAGTCCATCATGGAAAATCTCGGCAACACCTTTTCCGCCGTCTTGAACGGTTTATTTCTCGTGGCCCTTTTGCAGGGGCTCATGACGGGCGTGGGATTTCTCATTTTCGGCGTCCCCTTCGCCATTTTTTGGGGTTTTCTGGCGGCGATCGCGGCGCTCCTGCCAATCGGTGGATCGGCCCTCGTCTGGGTCCCGGGCGCGCTCTACCTCTTCTTGAAAGGCTCGACCCTCAAGGCTGTCCTGCTTGCGGCCTGGGGCACGCTGCTCGTCAGCACGCCTGACAATTTCCTGAAGCCTATCCTCATCGGAAGGAAGGCCAAGCTCCCCACCTTTTTCCTCTTCCTGGGAATCCTCGGCGGTATCCAGGCCTACGGGATCCTGGGCGTCCTCTTCGGCCCTTTGGTCGTGACGCTCCTTATCGCCTTTCTCAGGATATATCGCGAAGAATATGCGGAAAAATGAAAGATGGAGAAGGACGTAAGAGGGAACGCGGATTTACGGAAAGGGCGGACCTAAATCTTGATGAAGTCGTAAAACTTAAAATCCACCGCGGAGGCGCTGAGACGCTGAGAAGAACGTATTGAAATTAAGGAGCTTTTCTCCGTGCCTCCGCGTCTCTGCGGTTAAAAAATGACTTTTTACGAGACCATCAATCTTTTGTGCTGTAAGTTTTTTCCCTTTGATCCGTCCCTTCAGATTTCATCCCTGTCCAAAGGTTTTGCAGTTGAATCGATGTCGAGAAGGAGAACTACGGAATGGAAGATCTCGCAAAATCCGATACCTGGCGGGTGTTCCGCATCATGTCGGAGCTCGTAGAAGGGTTTGAAGCGTTGAACAACATAGGCCCTGCGGTGACCGTTTTCGGCAGCGCCCGGGCCGAGCCCGGCTCTCCCTCCTATAACACGTGCCTCAGGGTTGCCGAAAACCTTGCCAGGAACGGCTTCGCCGTCATATCGGGAGGCGGGTCGGGCATCATGGAGGCGGCGAACAAGGGCGCCCAGAATGCGAACGGTATATCGGTGGGACTGAACATCGAGCTTCCCATGGAACAGGAGCCCAACGCGTTCCAGGACATCAGGGTGGAGTTCCGCTACTTCTTCGTGCGCAAGCTCATGTTCGTGAAATATGCCGTGGGATACATAATATTCCCCGGCGGCTTCGGCACCATGGATGAGCTCTTCGAGGCCCTCACCCTCATCCAGACCGGGAAGATACGGGGCTTTCCCGTGGTCCTCGTCGGGAGCGCATACTGGAAGGGGTTGATCGACTGGCTCAAGGCGACGGTGCTCTCCCACGGCTCCATCAGCCCCGAGGACATCGACCTCATCCACATCGTCGATGATCCCGAAGAGGTAAGCGACATCATCCTGCGGCGCTACCGAGACCGCACAAGCGCCGTCCCTCAGGACCGGCGGGACCGGAGCAGGCGGGGTATTTAGTCCCTCGTGCGCTCCGGTCGCCACACCGGAACGCCCGGCAGCGCTCCCGATTCATTCCGGCTTAACGAGGAAGATTTCCCGCGTTCCCCGAATTTTCCCCTTTTTTTCTCTGCTTTTTCCGGGACCCTGAAGACTTGAGGCGCTGGCCGGCGCGTATCATGCGGAACCAGCGCTCGATCCTTTCCCGGTAGATCATGGCGAGAAGGATTGCGCCGATGCTGATCCCCACGACGGTGAAGAACGCTCCGTACCGCTCATCCCGGAAATAGGTGCCGCCGATGGTGAGGAGCGTGGTGCCGAGGAGCCGTCCCACGGTGGATACCACGAGAAAATCGCGCTGACCCATGTGCCCCAGCCCGAGGAGATAGCTGAGGAGGTCCTTGGGAAATCCGGGGATGAGAAACATGAGGAAGGCGAGAAACATCCCTTTGTGCTTCATCACGTAGTCGTAGCGCTTTATGGTCTCGGGGTTCGCCACGAGCTCCACAAGCGGCCTGCCGAGGAGCCGCGCCAGCCCGAAGGCAAGCCACGAACCCAGAGTGAGCCCGATGGTGGAGAACACAATCCCCCAGAAGGGACCGAAAAGCATCCCTCCTACAAAGCCCGTCACCTCGCCGGGCACCGGGGCGGCCACGACCTGCACGATCTGCAGGCCGATGAAGAGAAGCACGGCGTTTGCCCGGTGCCTGCCGATGAAGTCGATAAGGCGCTGCCTGTCCGTAAAGAACTCGATCATCCCGAGGGCGTACAGGATATAGGTAACGCCGGCGAAGATCGCAATAAGAACAAGGGCCTCGATTACCGTTCTTTTGTCAAGCTTTATCATGTGCGGGAATTGGAGAGAACCTACTTCTTAAACAGATTTTCCAGCGCCTTTCGCGCAGCGTCGGGCTCTGGCCGGGACGACCCGGAACCGCGGGCGGCCCCTGCAATTACAAAGTAATCACAATAATTCGCCTTCTCTTTTTCCTTCACCAGTTCGGCCACGGGCTCTCGGCACTGTTTCGGCGCTGAAGGATCATGAAATTTGCAATTACGGCAGCAGTGCAGGTCCGCACGGCAGAAGGGACATTCATCGCGACGGCCCACTTCGCGGCCCAGGCTGAGCTCCTTTTTGCAGGCGTGGCAGATGTTCATATCGGCCCTACTATAACGTATTGTAAAAGATTAGACAAGAAAAAGATACGCCGCTCAGAATAGCGTGTTTGTAAACATTCGAATGAGCAAGAGCTGAAACGACATCGGAGGCGGACGCGGGCGTCATCGGCGGCACCCAGGCCTATTCGGTAATCTTCCACTTGCGGCGGAATTCCGCGATCTTTTCTTGACCGGGAGATGAAAAAGATTTAATATGATTTTGGTGGTCTCGTAAAAGGTCATTTTTTTAACCGCAGAGACGCGGAGGCACGGAGAAAAGCTCCTTAATTTCAATACGTTCTTCTCAGCGTCTCGGCGCCTCAGCGGTGGATTTTTAGTTTTTACGACTTCATCAATTTTGTTCGGGTTATTTCTGCGGAAGCTGGAATTTGAATAGTGCAGGTAATGTGTTCCTCAGTCACATAAATGGCGAGTGGATTCCCGGTTTCGGAGGAGTGACAAGGAAACTCTGGAGCAAGAAAAGGGCTTAACCATGGCTAAGGCAATAGCATTACTCTCAGGCGGCTTGGACAGCACGCTCGCCGTACTCCTCTTGAAAAAGCAGGATATAGAGGTTACTGCCCTGACGTTTCTCACGCACTTTGGCTGCGACATGTCCGATTCCTCCTCGTGTTCGTCCGACGCTTCCTCCACCGCCGCGAAGTACGGCTTTACGGTAAAGGTTTCTCACCTCGCGGACAAGTTCGTGGAGATCGTGAAGGCGCCCAAGTTCGGGCGCGGCAGGAACATGAATCCCTGCATAGACTGCAGGATCCTCATGCTCAGGGAGGCGAAAGCGTTCATGGTGATGACGGGTTCCGATTTCGTGGTCACCGGCGAGGTGCTCGGCCAGAGGCCCATGAGCCAAAGACATGACACGTTTCCCCTTATCGACCGGGAGACAGGGCTCGAGGGCCTTGTGCTCAGGCCGCTCTCTGCGAAGCTCCTGAAACCGACCATTCCGGAGACAACGGGTCTCGTGAACCGCGAAATGCTCTGCGGTTTCTCCAGCCGTTCGCGGAAGCCCCAGATGGCGCTGGCCAGGGAATTCGGACTCACGGACTATCCGACACCAGCCGGCGGGTGCCTGCTGACAGACCCCGGCTATGCCCACCGCCTCAAGGAACTTTTGCGCCACAACGCCGACCCGAGCGTGAGGGAGCTCCTGCTCCTTCGCGTTGGGAGACATTTCCGACTTGCAAGCGGCAGAAAGGTAATCGTCGGCAGAAATGCCGAAGAAAATGAGAAGCTGCTGGATTTTCCGGAAAAGAACGATTATCTGCTGGATGTGTTCGGGTTCGGAAGCCCCCTTGCCTTGATGGAGGGTGAGACGTGCAGGGATGACCTGCTCCAGGCCGCTGCTCTGTGTGCCCGCTATTCCGACGCCCGGCACCTGCCCGTGGTGGACGTCCATGCGATGAGGGATGGAGAATCGTTTACCTTGAGCGTTGCCCCTGCCGGGGAGAAGGCGGTCGATTCCCTCAGAATCCAGAAGGCCGCGTGAAGTTCTATGGCCTTGCATGACGTGTCGTTTTTTCTCCCTTTCCCTTCTTTATCCTTTTCCTCCTTAATCTGGTTATCACACGCGTATGAGGATGAAGTGTCGCTGCTTTATTTCATGTATCCTTTGAAGTTCCAGATGATTTCATGAAACGATCAAATGGATTATGCTTGAACAAAGCAACCACCCTGCTCCGTGTGAAATAGATTATGTTTATTGCGTGTACAAATACCATCACGATGTTGAACGCCAGTATACCGCGATTGATGACGTGTTCGTTCACAATAAGGGACAAGAACAATATAAAAAGTGAGTAAAATCCCCGAGAAGGGCCGATATAGGCGAGTTCCATTCCCAGCGGCAGGTAGATGAAAATCAACAGGTGCGCGATCATGAGTGAAGAAACCACGACGATGAAGCAGGGTATTCCAGAGATTCTTTTGATAAGGCCGTAAATGATAAAGTAATTTACAAGCATGGTTACAAGATAAAGCAATATAATCCACAGGGTTTTAACCGTGCTCGGGTAAAAGAACGAAACGACGCCAAAAACAAGATATCCGGAAAACAGGACAATATTAAAGAGTATCCACCGAAACCCGGGCCGTAGCAATTCAGGAGCCATCTTGAGTTTGACGGTAATCCGTTTCAGCAGATCTTCGGGCTTTCGCTTAGTCATTTGCCGGTATCTCCTTAAGGGCGTCCGCATGCTTTGCCCTTTTTAATTCTATAGCAACCTGCTGATATGGTCAATAAAAAGATTAGACAAGAAAAAGATGGAGCGTTTTATTCAATGGTGACGGCCCCAAACGGGCAGGAGCCGACAACCCCTTTGTGCTCTTCAACTATGAACTTCTCATAATTTATGACCCATGCCTTCTCATCCCGTATCTCGAAGAACAGAGGGTACAATGCGGCACAGGCCCCGCAGCCGACGCATAGCCCAAAATCGACATTCGGTATCACGTTGCGATCTCGCTTTCTTTTGTAATGTATTAATTATGATGATCTCGTAAGAAGTCCGTAACGGCACCCGTCCGTCGTTCCCGTGGAAACGGGAATCCAGTCTTTTCACGCGGTTACTTGAGTTCTGGATACCCGCTTTCGCGGGTATGACGACTTTTTACGATGTATCAATTATACCGGGTATCGGCTTAGAGAAGCAAATGGAGTAAGGCGTGAGGGTGAGCGGGTAAGGGGCGGGCGGGCTGCGGGAGAGCGTGAAGACATGGTGAAGAGAGATGAGAATATGATGGACAAGGGACGACGATTAATGCCGTTTTTTTTACAAATACAGCATCACACCATTCCGAGAACGGATATGATTTGCATCACGCTTCATCTTCCTGGAAAGACAATTAAGTTAGACGCCTATCTCTCTTTACTTTTCCCCTGTTTTATAGTACCTTCTATGCAGTGAGGTAAGCTGTCATGAAGGAAAACAGCAGGATTGCCCAAGAATTGAAGAAAAAACTTTCCGACGTCGTCGAAGTCCTCGATTTCAAGGTCTTCGGCTCACTCTCACATTCCGAATGAAACAATGCCCCTAAAGTGCAACCCGTCAAGCGGGTTAGCTCGTCGTTCAACTAAGGAGGAATCATGCGGTCCCTTCGGAAATCAGATAATGCCCCCCGGTTCCTGCTCCTCCCGGCCCTCGCGCTTATTTTTTTCTTTGCCGCCTGCGCCCCGGTGACCATGCCGGCAAAGAAGGCCGGCATTGCGCCGCCGGGAGAATCAAAGATGGCCATGATCGCGCCGGAGGCGCCCGCTCCTGCAGAGGCGCTGATGACAAGAGACAAGGCCGAAGCCTTCGCCGAAAAGGAAAAGGCGACGGCCGGCCGCCCGGCGAGAGGCCAGGAGGCCTCGGGCCTCAAGGCCGGATACGCGGACGACAACAAACAGTTCAACTATTACGTCCATTTTCTCGAACAGTATGCCGCGCAGGCGCAGCATTATCCGATCAACATCACCGAGCGGATCCAGATCAAGGTCGTCGATGCCGCGGGCAAACCCGTGCCGAACGCCGAGATAACCGTCTTCAACAACAGCGAATCCCTTGCTGCCGGCAAGACCTACTCCGACGGGTCGTTCTTCTTCTTTCCTTCCGAATACCGCGTTGACATCTTCCGCTATCAGGCGACGATCGCCCATATGCAGCAGTCGCAGAAATTGGCCATTGACCGGCAGGGCCCGCGCGAGATCGGAGTGAAGCTGGGGCAGCAGCGGACCGTCCCGCAGCCGCTTCCGCTCGACGTGCTCTTTGTCCTCGACACGACGGGGAGCATGGGCAAGGAGATCGAGCGGTTGAAAAAGACCATCGAGCTCATCAATCTCAATCTTGCTTCGCTGTCGTCAAGGCCGCAGGTCCGCTTCGGCATGGTCCTGTACAAGGACCGGGGGGACGTGTACGTGACCAGGCTCATCCCCCTGACCAGCGACCTCGACGCCTTCCAGACAGAGCTGAACAAGGTCCAGGCCACGGGCGGCGGCGACATCCCCGAAGACCTGCAGAGCGCCCTGACGGACGCTGTCCAGAAGGTAGGCTGGAACCGCGACGGGATCCGGCTCGCCTTCGTCATCACGGACGCGCCGCCGCACCTGGATTACGGCCAGAAATACACCTATGTCGGCGCCGCCGCGGACGCGAAGAAGCAGGGGATCAAGATATTCTCGGTGGGCACGGGAGGGCTGAACCTCGCCGGGGAATACGTGCTCCGGCAGATCGCCCAGTACACCTCCGGCAGGTACATCTTCCTGACCTACGGCGAACAAGGCGAGAGCGAAGGCGGCCTACCGGGCAGCGTAAGCCACCATACCGGCGACAACTTCCAGACGGACAAGCTCGAGACCATCATCATCCAGTTCGCCAAGGAAGAGATCAACAACGTTCTGGGCGCGGGCAGGGAAAGCGACGGGGACTATTTCTCCGCCACCAAGGTCGGAGACGAGGCCGGCGCCGAGACCCTGCAGAAGCTTTTTGAACAGGCCGTTGCCCAGCTCGCGGACTACTCCACCATCGCCATCCCGGAGAAGACCGCGGCAACCATGCTTCCCATCTCTCCGAAGAACGCCACGCTGTCGGTGAACGCCGAATATTTCAGCGAACAGCTCGGCCTCTCGCTCAGCAGGAGCAAGACCTTCACCATGGTCGAACGGAAGGACCTCCAGGCCATCCTGGAAGAGCTGAAGCTCCAACTCACCGGGGCGATCTCCGACAAGGACGCCGTCAAGGTGGGGAAACTGACCGGCGCGAAAATGATCGTTGCCGGCAGCCTCTACGGAAACGCCGAGTACTACGAGCTGTTCCTGAAACTGCTCCGGGTCGAGTCCGGCGAGGTGCTCTCGGTAACCAAGGCGAGGATCAATAAGAAGCTGGGGCTGTAAGGCTGCGAAGCGAGGGGAAGGGTTGCAACTCTGTACCCCGAACCGTGATCCAGGGACCCTGAGAGGTTTAAATGCCGCCGTTGTGCGGGTTGTCCCCTAACCCCCTGATTTCATGACACTTGACATCGGGCCTAATTTCATTATAATGAAAACATGTTCGATAAAGTGAAAACATCTTCACGAAAAATAGGCGCTCTGAACGGCGTGCTCGTCAAAACGACCCACCAGAAGGTGCTTGCTCTGTTCCTCGCCGACCCGTCGCGTCGACTCTATGGCTCCGAGATTTCCAAGAAAATCGGGATCAGCATCGGCCAGACGAGCAAGATCCTGAGCGATCTGTTGCGTGCGGGTGTGGTCGAAAAAGAGCGAAAAGGAAAGACCGAGCTCTACTCGCTCCGCGAACTTACGCCGGAGTTGAGGCTGTACAAGACGCTGAATACCGTACTCAATATCGCGTCCCTCGTGAACCGTTTCAAGCCATCGAGTAAACTGGTCATCCTGTTCGGCAGCTGCGCACAGGGAACAAACGCGGAGGAAAGCGACCTCGACCTGTTCGTAGTGAGCAGCGCCCGAAACGAGGTTTTGGACGCCGTGGCCCGGTTCTCTCCGAGGAACCGGTACGGCTATGCCGAGATCAAGCCGGTCATCAAGAGCCCGGCAGAATGGGCGCGCATGGAATCGGACGATCCCGTATTTTTCGGCGAGGTGCAGAAGGGTATCGTGCTTTTTGAAAAGGACGTCAATGAGTCGCGACTTTAAGAATTGCCTCGACAAGAAAAAGCTCTACCGGTCCGACGCGGCCAAAGCGCTCGCCGGAAAGGAATTTACATCGGCCGGTGACGACCTCGCAGAAGCGGAATTGAGCCTCTCGCAGAAGCGTTATAAGTGGGCGACGATCCAGGCATATTACGCGATGTTCCACGCTGCCCGTGCGATGATCTATTCACGCGGATACCGCGAGCGCAGCCATTTCTGCGTTGTGGCGGGTATCGAACACCTTTTCGGGGATGAAAAATTGATCGACCTCAAGTGGGTGCGGGCGCTCACGAATGCCATGTCGCTACGGGAAGACGCCGATTATTCCGATGCCTTTTCGCCGGAAGGGGCCGAGGTGTCCGTCGGGAAGGCGAAGGGATTTCTGCAGGAAGCGAAACGAATATTGGAAGGAGTACGGGAGAAGAAGTAGGCAGGTGAGCGTGACCCTAGCTGTTCCTCCTCACTCCTCACGTTGCACTGGCCCTTTGACCCATGACCCATGACCACTCACCGGGGCGATCTCCGAGAAGGACGCGGTCAAGGTGGGGAAACTGACCGGCGCGAAGATGATCATTGCCGGCAGCCTCTACGGGAACGCCGAGTATTACGAGCTGTTCCTGAAACTGCTCCGGGTCGAGTCCGGCGAGGTGCTCTCGGTAACCAAGGCGAGGATCAATAAGAAGCTGGGGCTGTAAGGCTGCGAAGCGAGGGGTAGGCTTGCCGCAGAGAAAAAAAGGAAAACAAAAAAGCCTGGAGGTCGTTGTTACATAGATTGCAAAAAACTTGGGGGCATAGTAGCGCATCGTAAGCAAGAAACTGCTTTTTCAAGACTCGACCCCAAATATTCACCAAATATTCACCAAATATTCACGACCCCAAATATTCATCATAAATTAGCGCTGA
>CAKKPG010000188.1 GCA_919901555.1 Nitrospiria bacterium
CCGCTCTTCATCCTCTACACCTCGGGTTCCACGGGGAAGCCCAAAGGCGTGCTGCACACGACGGCGGGGTACCTGCTCTACACGAACCTCACCTTCAAGTGGATATTCGACTACCACGAAGAGGACATTCACTTCTGCACCGCGGACATCGGCTGGGTCACGGGCCACAGCTACATTCTCTACGGCCCGCTTTCGGCCGGCGCCACGAGCCTCATGTTCGAGGGCATCCCGAGCTATCCCAACCCGGGCAGGTTCTGGGACATCGTGGACAAGCACCAGGTGAACATCTTCTATACGGCGCCCACGGCCATCCGCGCTCTCATGAAGGAAGGCGAGAGCTGGGTGAAAAATCACAGCCTCAAGTCGCTCAAAGTTCTCGGCAGCGTGGGAGAACCCATCAACCCCGAGGCCTGGATGTGGTATCACAAGAACGTGGGCAGGGAAAAGCTGCCCATCGTGGACACGTGGTGGCAGACCGAAACCGGCGGCATCCTCATCACGCCGCTCCCCGGCGCCATGACCACCAAGCCCGGATCGGCGACGAGGCCGTTCCCCGGCGTGGTCCCCAAGGTGCTCAAGGAAGACGGGTCGCCGGCCAAAGCGAACGAAGGCGGCTATCTCGTGATCGAAAAGCCCTGGCCCGGCATGCTCCGCGGCACCTACGGCGATCCCGAGAACAAGCGCATCAAGGAAGTCTACTTCAGCAGGTTTGCGGGAAAGTACTTCACCGGCGACGGCGCGCGGGTCGACGAGGACGGCGACTACTGGCTCATGGGCCGCGTGGACGACGTGATCAACGTGTCGGGCCACCGGCTCGGCACCGCGGAAGTGGAGTCCGCGCTCGTGAGCCACGAATCAGTGGCGGAAGCGGCCGTGGTCGGATACCCGCACGACATCAAAGGCGAGGGCATCTACGTGTACGTGACGCTCAAGGACGGTTTCAAGCCGTCCGATGACATCAAGAAAATGCTCGTCGGGCACGTGCGGACGGTCATCGGACCCATCGCCTCGCCGGACAAGCTGCAGTTCGCGCCCGGACTTCCCAAAACGCGGAGCGGCAAGATCATGAGGCGTATCCTGAGAAAGATCGCCCACAACCAGGTCGACGAACTCGGCGATACTTCGACCCTTGCGGACCCCTCGGTGGTGGATATGCTCGTGAAGGGAAGGGTCAATTAGTCTGACACGCTAATCAGTATGCGGCGGGG
>CAKKPG010000189.1:0-13592 GCA_919901555.1 Nitrospiria bacterium
GCCTTGCAGGGGTCGCACCACGTGGCCCAGAAATTAAGCAGGACGACCTTTCCCTTGAAATCCGAGAGGGAGATTTTCTTTCCATTAATGTCCGGGAGTTCGAATGTCGGGGCGGGATTGAGTGATTCCTGGGCGTTCCCGGCAGCAGCCGCTTCGAGAGCGGGGAGGGGTGAGAAAAAGAGAAAAAGCAATGTCAGGGTAACAATAGGGCGCATAAGGTTTAGTCCCTTAGTTTCAGATATGCTAAACTTTTCGATGGGCCATGTCAAGAAGATATGCGCTGAAACGCGACGGGAAGAAAATCTTTAAAATCGATAACGCGAGACCATCAGAATTGAGGCAAAGGATAAATAAAAAAGGGAGGGGCAAATGCCCCTCCCGGTGTGAAAGTAGATTGGATATTTAGAACTGTACGTCGAAGGTTGCGTAGAGGTCCTGGGCATTTTTAAGCGGCGGCATCATCTGTGTCCCAGGATTGTCGGTCTTTGCAGGCGCGCCAACCCAGTTGTTGCTGCCGGTGTACTGGATATCATAGTACTGATAGCCGAGCCTGACGAAGGCCTTGCCTTTTTTCGAGATCGGCTTTCTTTTCAGCTCCTGGATAAGATAGACTTCGTACACGCTGCCGCGCGTTCCGAGCTTGCCCGTCCACAGGTCGTCACCGTCAGGTATCATGCCGATCCAGTATTTCGATCCCTGGTTGTACTCCGCGCCGACCTTCGTGGCGCCCATGTCATACCTGGCGCCTACGTAGATGGCATTGCCTGTGTGGCTCTCTGTGCTGCCGGGGTTACCGAGCAGGCTCGAGCCGGTGGCTCCTATATTGCCATTCGGGTCCGTTTTGCTGGTTGCGGCTGATGCAAAGAGGTTCAGCGATCCCATCTTAGTCGTGACCACGCCGCCGAGCCAGTCAATATCGCCCAAATTAGCTGTAACACCTGCGTCAGAGGGCATATCGAATATATGCATACCCTTCTGATACTGGACTTCAACATGGAGCTTCTCGGTGTCGTAGGGGACCACGTTCAGGCCGAGGAAATCCGTGTCCTTGAGGTTGGTGGAGTAGCCCTGTATGTCCTTGATGCCGCTTTCATAGCCACGGCCGTAGCAAAGCTTTGCATAGGCGCCGGGCAGTTTTGCGATGTCCGGGGCATAGCCGAGGGTCATGCCGTCAAAGGCGTAGTCCACCAGGATGGCCGGGATTCCGGCAGTACCCATCTTTTCCTGGTTTTGCCTGTAGTTGCTCGGGATGCCGCCGGTGGACGGTCTGCGTCCGATGGAGAACCACATAGGCGCGTCGAAAATATTGTTCACCGTGGCAAAGGCATAATCAACCCTGAGGACGCTGTCCTGAGGCACATGGCCCACGGTGCCGTCGTTCGAGGCTCCATACCTGTCTGCGAAGAAAACGCTGAGTGCGGGGCTCGAGGTCTGATGGCCGGCTACCTTGTACATGACAAGGCGGGCCTTTACAACCACGTCTTCCATGGGATCGGCCTTAATGTTTAGTCCAAAACGGTTCATCATCAGAGAATTATTTTTTACCTTATATTCGCCGTAAGGACCGGCAGCGGGCAGTCCGAAAGCGGGTGGCGTCGCAGCCTGGGTGTAGGCGTTCACCGTGCCCTTCAGCACGTCATACCTGAACCGGTAATCCCCACCGATCTGGAGCCAGTCTTCCGCTGCCGCGGCCATGCCGGCGGTCAGGAGAAGCAGTGACAGAGTGAGCAAAAGAACCTTCTTCATTTTGTGTTCCTCCTTAGAGATTTTGGATCCTTCCAAAAACCTGTTGAAGCAACAACCTGAAGCAACGACTTTTTACCGCCCCCTTCACCCCCCTTCGTGCAGAAAATCCGGCTGTCAAATCGAGATGTAAATTCCCCCTGAATCGCAACTCTATTGTTCCTTTATTTAAGATACGTGCAACAATAAAGGCAAAAAAAAGAGGTGTAAAAGCGGCTCTTTTTTACATCCGGTTTTATGACCCGGTCATTGCCTTTTTCTTTGCCGTGTGCTGCTCGAAGAGCACTTCCTTCATGAGGGAGCACGCTTCGAGGACCTTGGGGTTCGCCACGCGGTAGTAGATGTTCACGCCGACCCGCCTCGTCGCCAGGATGCCTTTATGACGCATCACGGCCAGGTGCTGGGAGACGTTGGCCTTGGACACGCCGAGAGTGTTTACTAATTCGGTGACCGTTTTTTCTTCATTTTGCAAGGTGTTGAGGATTTCGATGCGCTTGGGGTTGGTGAGGGTTTTGCAGATTTCCGCCTGCATTTCGTAGATTGACTTGTCAGTCAATATCACATTTTTCATGCTACTCTTTTATCGTAATCCACAATATTTGTCAAGCCTTAAATCAGTGTTTTATTTCCGACCGGCAGGGCAAATTTTCTGTTGACTTTGGTTGGAGGCGGTGCTATAAAGTTTAGAACTTTCTAAACTCTGAACTTTATACTTTATATCTAATGAAACGTTACATCCGTTCGGTAGTGTCAAAAGTTCTATGAAAAAAACGAAAGATATTTTACCGCAGAGATCGCAGAGGTCGCAGAGAAATGCAGATCTTGAAATAAAAGCAGCGTAAGTAAAAGAAAGCTGGTTAAATTCGGGACATATTCAGGTTAAACGACCTTCAACGGATATTAGGCAAAGAATATAGATTCAAAGAAGAGGATTTTGAGAGGTCGCAGAGGGGGAGGGAGCTGAGAGAGAGTTTAATGTATTGTAATTCAAGAACTTCTCTGCGTCCTCCGCGTCCTCTGCGGTGAAAGTTTTGACATTACGATCCGTTCCGGAAGGAGGTGAAGTATGATGAAAAAGATTATCGTGTTGGCTGTGACCGTTCTCGTTGCGCTTTCGCTCAGCATGGTTGCCGTTGCCCAGGAGGAGCAAAAGGTGAAGGGCACGGTCACCAAGATCGACACCGCGGCCAAGAGCGTCACCATCCAGCCCAAGGAAGGCGCCGCCGTGACGGTGGTGTACGATGACGCCGACCTGCTCTCCAAGGTGAAGGAAGGCGAGAAGGGCGAAGCGAAGTACGCGGTGAAGGACGGCAAGAACGCCGGCATCAAGCTCCGCAAGCTTACCGAAGGCTGCCAGTAAGCACCCTGCGACAATTTTGTACAGGCGGCTTAAATAAGATGGCGGCCTTGAACAAAAGGCCATTTGCTTCCGTGAATCAGGTTTTTGAAAACACTGAAGGAGGAAGAAGTAGATGAAGAAGCCGGCAAGCAGTATGATTGTGATCTGCATCGCGGTCCTGTTCGCGGGTCTCGCGTTCGGCGCAGGAAACCATGCCGACCGCGTCAAGGGCCCCTTCACGAGCGGCCCCGAAGTGACGAAGGCGTGCCTGCAGTGCCACGAGAAGCAGGCCAAGGATTTCATGAAGACCGTTCACTGGACCTGGGAAACGACGCAGGATGTCCCCGGCAAGGGAAAGGCGGCAATCGGCAAAAAGGGCTCGATCAACAACTTCTGCATTTCCATCGCCTCCAACTGGCCCCGGTGCACGAGCTGCCACGCGGGCTACGGCTGGAAGGACGCGACGTTTAACTTCAGCGAGGCGTCCAACGTCGATTGCCTTATCTGCCACGACACCACCGGCAAATACAAGAAAGAGCAGAAAAGCGCCGGGAACCCGGACCCCGCGGTCAACCTTCTTGAAGCGGCCCAGAACGTGGGCAAGCCCAACAGGGCGAACTGCGGCGCCTGCCACTTCTTCGGCGGCGGCGGCGACCACATCAAGCACGGCGACCTCGACTCGTCGATGACCAATCCCAAGCGCACCTATGACGTGCACATGGGCATTGACGGCGTGAACATGGCCTGCCAGGGCTGCCACCAGACCCAGAACCACGACATCCCGGGCCAGGCAATGTCCGTTTCCGTGGGCGAGGGACAGCGCGTGGAGTGCGGCGGCTGCCACGGCGCCGCCCCCCACAAGGAAGACCGGCTGAACAAGCACACGGCGACCGTCGCCTGCCAGACCTGCCACATCCCGACCTTTGCCAAGGACGAGGCCACGAAGATGTGGTGGGATTGGTCCAAGGCCGGCGACAAGGAGCGCAAGCCCAAGGAAGACGAGAACGACATGGAGGACTACGCCGCGATCAAGGGCGAGTTCAAGTGGGCGAAGAACGTCGTCCCCACCTACGGCTGGTACAACGGCAAGTCCGAGCGCTACCTGTTCGGGGAAAAGATCGACCCCAAGAAGATCGTGTACATCACCAAGCCCATCGGAAGCATCAAGGACAAGAATTCCAGGATCTATCCCTTCAAGGTCATGGGCGGGAAGCAGCCCCATGATTCGAAGAACAACTACCTCGTGACCCCGAACACCTTCGGCGGCTACTGGAAGCACATGGACTGGCAGAAGGCCATTACCGACGGCATGGCGGCCAGCGGCCTCGCTTACAGCGGCAGCTACGGCTTCGTGGAGACGAAGATGTTCTGGCGCATCAACCACATGGTCGTTCCGAAGGACCAGGCGCTGAAGTGCACCGACTGCCACGGCCCGAAGGGCAGGCTGAACTGGAAAGAGCTGGGTTACAAGGGCGATCCCCGGAAGGTCGGGGCCAGAAAAGCGAAATAGATCATTTTCTCCCGCCAAGAACATCCCAGATATTTCCCATTGCCAGGGCGCCTGTAGAGGGCGCCCTGGCTTTTTGTGGAGCGCCTCAAAAGTTATTTCTCTTGAATTCCTCCGACAGAAAATGATATTATGTGCGGTGTTTCACATGAGGGCTCTCCCCGGTCCCCTGCGGCCGGGGCCGGATCTTTCCATGCCGGCGGAGAAGGGAAACAGATGATCGGAACCATACTCAAAAAAGTACTCGGCACCAAGCACGAACGGGAGGTGAAGCGCATCCGGGTGATCGTCGACCGGATCAATGCCCTCGAACCAGCGACCTCGCAGCTTACGGACGGGTCGCTCCGCGCCAAGACCGATGAGTTCAAAAAACGGCTTGAAGACGGCGAGACCCTCGACGGCCTTCTGCCCGAGGCCTTTGCCGTGGTGCGCGAGGTCTCGAAGCGGACCCTGGGTCTGCGCCACTTCGACGTCCAGCTCATCGGCGGCATCGTGCTCCATGAGGGCAGGATCGCCGAGATGAAGACGGGCGAAGGAAAGACCCTCGTGGCCACGCTGCCGGTGTACCTTAACAGCCTTACGGGCATGGGCGTCCATGTGGTCACCGTGAACGATTATCTGGCGCGGCGCGACGCCCAGTGGATGGGCCCCATTTACGAGTTCCTCGGACTGAAGGTCGGCGCCATCGTCCACGGCCTCACCGACGAGCAGCGGCAGGAGGCCTACGGCTCGGACGTGGCCTATGGGACCAACAACGAGTTCGGGTTCGACTACCTCCGGGACAACATGAAGTTCGACCTCAAGGACTACGTCCAGCGCGAGCTGAACTTCGCCATTGTGGACGAAGTGGACTCCATACTCATCGACGAGGCCCGGACGCCGCTCATCATTTCCGGGCCGGCGGAAGAGTCCACGGACAAGTATTACAAGATCAACCGCATCATCCCGAGCCTCAAGAAGGACGCGGACTATACCATCGAGGAGAAGACCCGCACCGCGGCCCTCACGGAAGAGGGGAACGTCAAAGTGGAGCGGCTCCTGAACGCCGGGAACCTCTACGACCCGGAGAACGTCGAACTCGTGCACCACGTGCACCAGGGGCTCAAGGCGCATGCGCTGTTCCATTGCGACGTGGACTACGTGGTCAAGGACGGCCAGGTGATGATCGTGGACGAGTTCACGGGCAGGCTCATGCCCGGCAGGCGCTGGAGCGACGGCCTGCACCAGGCCATCGAGGCCAAGGAAGGCGTGAAGATCGAGAACGAGAACCAGACCCTGGCCACCATCACCTTCCAGAACTACTTCCGGCTTTACAACAAGCTCGCGGGCATGACCGGCACGGCCGACACCGAGGCCGCCGAGTTCTCGAAGATCTACAACCTCGACGTGGTGGTGATCCCCACGCACATGACCATGGTCCGCACGGACAATCCCGACTTCATCTACAAGAACGAGAAGGGCAAATTCACATCCGCCATCGCGGAGATCGAGGAGCTGCACAAAAAAGGCCAGCCCGTGCTCGTGGGCACCATCTCCATCGCCAAGTCCGAGACGCTCGCCGCCATGCTCAAGAAGAAGGGCATCAGGCACTCGGTGCTGAACGCCAAGTACCACGAGATGGAGGCCGAGATCGTGGCCCAGGCCGGACGGTACGCTGCCGTCACCATCGCCACGAACATGGCGGGACGCGGAACGGACATCGTGCTCGGAGGAAACCCCGAAGGCCTCGCGCGCCAGGCGCTCAAGGCCAAGGAATATACGAAGGAAGAGTGGGAGAATACGCTGGCCCAGTTCAAGGCCCAGTGCGTTGGTGAGAAGGAGAAGGTCATTGCCGCAGGGGGGCTCCACATCCTGGGCACGGAGCGGCACGAGGCCCGCCGCATCGACAACCAGCTCCGCGGCCGCTCCGGCCGCCAGGGCGACCCCGGCTCGTCGCGGTTCTACCTCTCCCTGGGAGACGACCTCCTCAGGATCTTCGGCTCCGACCGCATCTCGGGCCTCATGAACAGGCTCGGCATGGAAGAGGACGTGCCCATCGAGCACCGCATGGTGTCGCGGGCCATCGAGAACGCCCAGAAAAAGGTGGAAGCCCACAACTTCGAGATGCGCAAGCACATCCTGGAATATGACGACGTCATGAACCAGCAGCGCAAGGTCATCTATGAACAGCGCCGCCAGATCCTCGCGAGCGAGGACCTCAAGGACGAGGTGCTCGGCCTGGCCGAAGACATGCTCGACGGCATCGCCGGCTTCTACTGCCCCGAGGACGCCTACCCCGAGACCTGGGACATCACCGGCCTCAAGGACGCCCTGGCGTCGAAGTTCTCCTACCGCATGACGGACATCGATCCCCAGACGCTCACGAGGGAAGAGCTCCGGGAACGGCTCTGGGCGGAGCTCCAGAAGGTCTACGATGAAAAGGAGCAGGAGCTCGGGCCCGAGCTCCTGCGCCACCTTGAGAAGGTATTCATGCTCCAGGCCGTGGACTACCAGTGGAAGGACCACCTTCTGGCCATGGACCACCTGAAGGAAGGCATCGGCCTGCGCGGCTACGGCCAGAAAGACCCGCTCATCGAATACAAGAAAGAGGGCTTCGACATGTTCGGGGAGATGAAGCTGCGCATCGTGGAGACCACGGTGGAGAGCCTCTTCAGGGTCAGGGCGGCGAAGGGACAGGAGCGGGAGCTCGAGCGGAAGCAGAAGCGTCAGCAGGCGTCCCTCAGCTTTGTCGGCGCCGGCGCCGCGGCGGCCAAGCCGGCCGAACCGGTGCACGCGGGCTCCAAGGTGGGCCGCAACGACCCCTGCCCCTGCGGGAGCGGACTGAAGTATAAGAAGTGCCATGGGAAGTAGAGCAGTCCGGGAAACGGTAACGTCTTGCGGCAACGAAGCCCGTATCGTGTGATGGTAACGTCGTAAAAAACACGAACGAAGAATCACGTGGCCCTCAGACGAAACGGGCATCGTGACCGTAACCTTTTAACCTGTGCCCCTAACTTAATCCGTGTTCATCCGTGTCAATCCGTGGCTGATATGTTCTGTCTATGAGAATTGCCGGTATCCAGATAAGCGCCAATGCGGACATGGACCGCACCATCGAGCGCGCCGCGGAGATGGCGGGCCTTGCCGCTGAAAAGGGCGCGAAGATCATCTGCTACCCCGAGCTGTTCCTGACCCCGTGGTTTCCCCTCAAAGAAGAGAAAACCTTTTTCCCCCTGGCTGAAAATGTCACCGGCAAGCGTTTCGGCCGCATCCGGGAAATCTCCCGCGCGGCCGAAGCGGTCGTGATCATACCTTTTTTCGAAACCCGGAACGGCAGCTATTACAACAGCGCCGCCGTCATCGACCACGGCGAGCTTCTCGGCGTCTACCGAAAGGTACACCTTCCGAACATCCCTCTCTACCGCGAACAATTCTATTTCTCTCCCGGCGACACCGGTTTTCCCGTATTCGAGACATCCCAGGGGAAGATCGGCATCCAAATCTGCTGGGACAACCTCTTCCCCGAGGGCAGCCGCATCCTCGCCCTCAAAGGCGCTGAGATCATTTTCGCGCCCACAGCGGCATCTCAGCAGACCCACAGCCTCTGGGAGCACGCCATCTCCGCCAATGCCTTTGCCAACAATGTGTTCATCTTCAGGGTCAATCGAGTGGGCCGGGAAGACGGGCTCAGTTTCTACGGCAGGAGCTTCTGCGCGGGCCCCTGGGGCGAGATGGTCTCGGAGCTCGCCGGCGGCAAAGAAGCCATCGTCCTCGCCGACATCGACCCCAAGGAGCGCGCCGAGGCGCTGGAAACCTGGGGCTTCCTCAAGAACCGCAGGCCCGGGGAGTACGGGGAGCTGGTCAAATAAACATTCCTTTTCGCGTCATCCCGTCTTATCTCTCTCACATCCGCATCTTAATTACTCTTGCTTTTTCCCGCAATCTGTAATATCTTCATTTTAAATCCAGTAGTTACAAAACACGTATCTGCCTATGCCCCGAATATTCGATAACATAGATCAGCAACTGCTCACCGCTCTTCAGGAGACCATTAAGGTCTCAAAACGTGCCGACTTCTGCGTGGGGTACTTCAACCTGCGCGGGTGGAAGCAGCTTGACTCTTACCTCGAGCAATGGTCCGGCGGCGACGGTAACTGCTGCCGCCTGCTCGTGGGCATGCAGCGTCTTCCCGGCGACGAACTACGGGAGGCCATGAGCCTCATAAGAAATGACAGCGGTATGGATAACCAGACCGCCTTACGTATCAAGAAGAAACTGGCAGAAGAATTCCGCGAGCAATTATCCATCGGCATTCCCACAAACGATGATGAGGCTGGTCTGAGAAGGCTGGCAGCACAGATCAAGGCTAAAAAAGTAGTGGTTAAACTATTTCTTCGCCACACCTTACACGCTAAGCTTTATCTTCTGTTCCGTGAAGATCCCATAAATCCCACTATTGGCTATCTTGGGAGCAGCAATTTGACTTTTGCCGGTCTTTCGAAGCAGGGTGAACTGAATATAGATGTGTTGGACCATGACGCCTGCCAGAAACTATCTAAGTGGTTTGAAGACCGCTGGAAGGATCAATGGTGTCTGGACATATCCAACGAGCTTGTCCAGATTATCGAAGAAAGCTGGGCCAGAGAGGTGCCGCCGCCGCCCTACCATATCTATCTCAAGATGGCGTATCACCTCTCCCAGGAAGCACGCGCCGGGCTCTCTGAGTTCCGCATTCCCCGCGATTTCGGCCATAAGCTCTTTGAGTTCCAGGCCGCTGCGGTAAAGATCGCCGCGCACCATCTCAATAAACGGGGCGGGGTTCTCATCGGCGATGTGGTGGGTCTTGGCAAGACATTGATGGCAACCGCCCTGGCCCGCATCTTCGAAGACGACCACGGACTCGAAACTTTGATTATCTGTCCCAAGAACCTCGTCAAAATGTGGGAAGACTACCGGATGCAGTACCGGCTTCGCGCGAAGGTGCTCTCCATCAGCCAGGTCACCCGGGAACTCCCTGACCTCCGGCGCTATCGCCTGGTGCTCATCGATGAAAGCCACAACCTGCGCAACCGCGAAGGCAAGCGCTACCGCGCCATCCAGGAATACGTTAATGCGAACGAGAGTAAGTGCATTCTTCTTTCCGCCACGCCGTACAATAAGACCTACCTGGACCTTTCCAGCCAGCTTCGTCTTTTCGTCCCAGAGGAAAAGGACCTGGGAATCAGGCCGGAACGGTATATTCGGGAAATCGGAGAAACGGAGTTCATCCGCCGCCACCAGGCCCAGGTACGTTCTCTGGCGGCCTTTGAAAAAAGTGAGTATGCCGACGACTGGCGGGAACTGATGCGGCTCTATCTGGTGCGACGGACCCGCACGTTTATCCAGGACAACTATGCGCAGACCGACCCCGCCAACGGCCGCAAGTTCCTTACGTTTGAAGACGGCACCCGGTCCTATTTTCCGGTCCGCGCGCCGAAAACGGTCACGTTTACGATAGACGACCACAGCCCTCATGACCAGTACGCCCGGCTCTATGCACCGGATGTCGTTGATTCCGTCAACAATCTCAACCTGCCGCGGTACGGCATGGGCAACTACATCCACGCGACACCTCATGAGGCCCCAACGCAGGCAGAGGCGAAAGTCCTGCAAGATCTCTCACGCGGCGGCAGGCGGCTCATGGGATTTTGCCGGACGAACCTGTTCAAGCGCCTGGAGAGCAGCGGTAAGGTCTTTCTCCAGTCCGTTGAACGCCACATCCTCCGCAACTACATCGTGCTCCACGCCATAGAGCAGGAAACGCCCATCCCTATCGGAACCCAGGACCCGGAAATGCTCGACGCGCGTATCTACGATGAAGACGCCGAGGCCCCTGAGGTCACGCTCAATGTTTTCGAAGACGAGGAAGACGAGACGGCACGGGACCGGTCTGCGGGGCCTCTGCGCATGGAGGTGGATTTCAAGCGTCGCGCCGCCGGGATTTACGATGAGTATTCAAAACAGTATAAGGGCCGCTTCAAATGGCTCAGACCAGGCCTCTTCGTGAAGACGCTGGCCAAAGACCTGCAAAGCGACGCAACGGCCCTTTTGGGTGTCCTGAAAAAGGCGGGCGAGTGGAACGACAACCAGGACGCAAAGCTCAAAGCGCTGGTCGATCTGATTACAAAGAAACACCCCACGGAAAAGATCCTCATCTTCAGCCAGTTTGCCGACACCGTCCGTTACATCGAAGCCCGGCTCAAGGCCGCAGGAGTCCACGCGCTTGCCGGCGCCACCGGAGACTCTTCCGACCCGACAGCGCTTGCATGGCGGTTTAGCCCCGAAAGCAATGAAAAGCGGGACAGGATAAAGCCGGAAGACGAACTGCGCGTCCTCGTCGCCACGGACGTGCTGAGCGAAGGCCAGAACCTCCAGGACTGCTCCGTTATCGTGAACTTCGACCTGCCCTGGGCCATTATCCGGCTGATCCAGCGCGCGGGCCGCGTGGACCGCATCGGCCAGAAATCCGAAAAGATACTCTGCTATTCCTTTCTCCCGGCCGATGGTGTGGAGAGAATCATTCGGCTTCGAGTGCGGGTCCGGCGGCGCTTGCAGGAAAACGCGGAAGTTGTCGGCGCGGATGAGCATTTCTTTGAAGACGACCGGGACGATCAGGTTGTGGTCGATCTCTATCATGAAAAATCAGGCATCCTCGACGGCGACATCGACGGTGAAGTGGACCTCGCTTCCTATGCGTATCAAATCTGGAAAAACGCGACAACCGCAGACCCCGGCCTGCAAAAGACCATCCCCGCGCTGCCGTCGGTCGTGTATTCCACGAAAGCTCTCAAATCCCCCCAACCCCCCTTTGACAAAGGGGGGCGAGGAGGGATTTCCCTGGGCGAGGGTGTGGGTCCTACAGGCGTACTTGTTTACCTGCGCACCGCCGAAGGGAACGACGCCCTGGCATGGATTGACAAAACCGGGAAGAGCGTGACCGAATCCCAGTTTGCCATCCTGAAGGCCGCGGAATGTTCGCCCGATACTCCTGCGCTGCCGCGTCAGGAAGATCATCATGCCCTGGTACAGAAGGGCGTGGAGACGATCGTGGAAGAAGAGAAGTCCGTGGGCGGTCAGCTCGGCAGGCCCTCAGGCGCGCGGTTCCGGACCTATGAACGGCTCAAACGGTACGCCGAGGAGATAAAAGGCACGCTCTTCGAATCGCCGGAGCTTTACAAGGCCATTGACGACATCTACCGTTATCCGCTCCGCCAGACGGCGATCGACACGCTCAACCGGCAGCTCAGGAGCGGCGTCTCGGATGAAGCGCTTGCGCAGCTCGTTCTGGCCTTGCGGGAGGAGGACCGGCTTTGTATCATTCATGAAGAGGAGCAGACCCACGAGCCGAGGATCATCTGCTCGATGGGCCTGGTGGAGAGATGATGAAACAATGGAATCCGTGAGGTCATGCCGATGAGCGTAAAATCCGACAAAGCCCTGACCCGCACAGGATCACCAAAGCTCGCCGCGCCGCTTCTGTCGGATGTGCGGGCGATGATCCTGCAAGCCCGCGAAGGGGTTGCCCGGGCTGTGGACTCCGGCCTGACCGTGCTTTATTGGAATGTGGGTCATCGCATCAGACAGGACATCCTCAAAGAAAAGCGGGCAGTGTATGGCGGGCAGATTGTCGCCGCACTGGGGCGACAATTGGAGATGGAATTCGGGCGGGGTTTCGGCGAGAAGAATCTGCACCGGATCGTGCAGTTTGCCGAGGTTTTCCCCGATCCCGAGATTGTGTCCGCACTGCGGACACAATTGGGCTGAACGCATTTCCAGCACATTATCCGGCTCGACGACACGCTGAAACGCGATTTCTATGCCGATATGTGTCGGATCGTTGGAAGGGAGCTGAATCATTGTCCGTCTTAAACACTGAAAGATCACGAGAGCTTCTTCGCGCAGCGGATTTTCGGACGCTCTTTATCGAGCTGCTCGGCTGGGACCGCCATGCCCAGCACGTTGATATTACTGTTGATGGCAAACAATTCAGATTAAACGCCATCGCTCAGAAGCGCGGCATGGTTGCCTTTGAATGCATACCTACAGATGATAAAAGCATCCCTCCCTATCCGCTCCGCAGGAAGATAGATCAACAGGTCACGAAGTCCGTTCGAGAGCACATCATCATCTACACCGATCCCGGCAAGACCACGCAGGTTTGGCAGTGGGTCAAGCGCGAACCAGGCAGACCCACAGCCTGCCGCGAACATCCCTATCACAAAAATCAGCCCGGCGATGCGCTCATTCAAAAGCTCCAGTCAATCGCCTTCAGCCTTGCGGAAGAAGAAAGCCTTACGATCATAGACGTTACCGGAAGGGCCCGCGCGGGTTTCGATGTAGAGCGTATCACGAAGAAGTTTTACGAGCGCTTTAAGACCGAGCATGACGGCTTGCTTAAGTTCATCAAAGGCATCCCTGACGATGAGTATCAGCGCTGGTACGCTTCGGTCATGCTGAACCGCTTGATGTTCATCTACTTCATCCAGGAGAAGGGCTTTCTGGACAACAACCAGGACTATCTCAGGAAGAAACTAACTGAAAGCAAGGAGCGCGGAAAGGACAAGTATTATTCGGGTTTTCTCTGTCCCCTGTTCTTTGATGGGTTTGCGAAGAAGGAAACAGAGCGCTCAACAGCGATCAACAAGCTCCTCGGCAACATCCCTTATCTAAACGGCGGCCTGTTTCTCAAGCACCAGATAGAGGAACTCCACGGCAAGACGATCCAGATACCGGACAGCGCATTTGAAAAGGTCTTTGACTTCTTCAAGCAATATCAATGGCACCTCGACGAACGGCCGGTGCGTAAAGATGATGAGATCAACCCCGACGTGCTCGGCTACATCTTCGAGAAGTACATCAACCAGAAGCAGATGGGGGCCTACTACACCAAGGAAGATATCACCGAGTACATCAGCAAGAATACGGTCATTCCGTACCTCTTCGACGCGGCAAAGCAGAAGTGCAAAATCGCATTTGAGGGAGAGA
>CAKKPG010000189.1:13692-28360 GCA_919901555.1 Nitrospiria bacterium
CCGTACCTCTTCGACGCGGCAAAGCAGAAGTGCAAAATCGCATTTGAGGGAGAGAATTCCATCTGGCGGCTGCTCTCGGTCGATCCTGACCGGTATATTTACAACGCCGTGAAACACGGCATGGCAGTGAATATCAACGAAAACCCGCCGAAGCCTCTGGACACGCCCTTGCCTCTTCCGAAAGAGATCGCAGCAGGGCTTGATGATGTTTCAAAGCGTACGGAATGGAACAGGTCCGCGCCTGCCGAGTATGCCCTTCCGACTGAAATCTGGCGAGAGGTCGTGGCACGGCGCAAGAGATACGAGGAAGTGCGCGAAAAGCTCGCAAAGGGCGAGATCAGAGACATCAACGACTTCATCACCTACAACCTCGACATCCGCCAGCTCGCCCAGGACGTGATCGAAACAAGCGAAGGGCCGGAGCTACTCAGGGCGTTCTATCGCGCCATCGAAAAAGTGACGGTCCTCGACCCCACCTGCGGCTCAGGCGCATTCCTCTTCGCGGCACTGAACATCCTTGAACCGCTCTATGAGGCCTGTCTTGACCGCATGCAGGTGTTCCTTGACGAGCTTGACCGCTCCGGTGAAAAGCACCGGCCCGAGAAATACAGCGACTTTAAGAAAGTCCTCGCTCAAGTCGAAAAGCATCCCAACCGGAGATACTTCATCCTCAAGTCCATTATCGTGAACAACCTCTACGGCGTGGATATCATGGAAGAGGCAATCGAAATCTGTAAGCTGCGGCTCTTCCTGAAGCTCGTGGCACAGGTCGAGGATGCGAACAAGATCGAACCTTTGCCAGACATAGATTTTAATATCAGGGCAGGAAATACGCTGGTGGGGTTTGCGACGTATGATGAAGTCAAGAAGGCCGTCACGAGCAAACTCGATTTCGAGAACACCATGGACCGGATCGAGGAGCAGGCAAAGGATATTGACAGGTTGTTCAAGCGGTTTCATGAACAGCAAACCGCGATTGGCGGTGAGATTACACCTGATGATAAACAGGAGTTGAGGAAACGACTCATAGTTCTTGAAGACGAGTTGAACCGACACCTCGCTATTGAATATGGCGTTGATATGCGAAAGAAAGTCGGCTTCGAGAAATGGCAAGATTCTCATAGACCGTTTCACTGGTTCATTGAGTTTTACGGAATTCTCAAGAATGGGGGTTTTGATGTAATCATCGGCAATCCGCCGTATGTGGAGTACATTAAAGTAAAAAAGGATTATACCATTCATGGTTACCAAACTGAGAGTGCGGGGAATCTCTATGCTTTTATGACGGAAAGGGCATTGAGCTTGCAGCATAAAAATGGAAGCTTTGGTTTTATCGTCCCAATAAGTCTTGTTTGCACTCAGAGGATGGAAGCATTACAAAAAACAATCGCGGCTTCCTCTGAAATTATATGGCTGAGTAACTATGCCGAACGCCCTAGCAAACTGTTTGTAGGCGCTGAAGTGTTATTGACAATCGTGTTAACGAGGGCTGGCCATAACAATGCAAATTATTTTACAACTGGATTTACGAAGTGGGCTGCAGAAGAGAGGGCCGATCTTTTCAACCGGATTGAATATCAGCATGTTCAAAACAAAGTGAAGCCTTACGTAATTGGAAAGCTAAGCGAAGAAATAGAATCTCGTATAATAGCCAAGCTGTTAGAACAGGGCAAGCAGTTGGGATATTATTTGCGTTCCAATTCAAAATATCCAGTCTATTACCGCATAGGGGGTGGGCGATACTGGAAAATATTTACCAACTTCCAACCGCGATTCGTTTTAAATGGTAAAAACTCGGTTTCCAGTCGAGAGAACTATCTACATTTCGAAAATGCTGCTTTACGCGATGCGGCTATCACATTGTTGAGTAGTTCTCTATTCTATTGGTATTTTATAATCACGACCAACTGCCGCGATCTTAACCCGAGCGATCTAAATGACTTCCCAATTAAGATGGAAGCGATGTCGGAAACGCATTCTTCAAAGCTGGTACAACTTTGCAGTGATCTGATGTCTGATTATCAAAAGACGAGCCAGCAAAAAGAAAAGACATCTTCTTTAACGGGGCATATTAAATATCAGGAATTCTATCCACGCTTAAGCAAACCCATCCTCGATGAAATTGACCGAGTATTAGCGAAGCACTACGGCTTTACCGACGAGGAGCTGGACTTTATCATCAACTACGACATCAAGTACCGCATGGGGCGGGGTGCTGACGACGGCGAAGACTAGAGGCCATCAAAACAGTTTGGTACTCTCTGGCTGGCGGACAAGTAACAATGAATATAAAAAACGTTCACCTTAAAAACTTTCGCTGCTTCGAATCTCTCGACATCCCGTTTGAGAAGTTCACCACGCTCGTTGGGGAAAACGGAAGCGGGAAGACGGCTGTCTTGGAAGCCATCAATTTAGCCCTCTCCCCGTCATTCGTCGCTGCCCGCATAGATGAACAGGATTTCAATAATCACGATGCTGGCGATATTCTGATAAAAGTAATATTTGATGAGGAGTTCACGGCCAAGCTTCCCGACGGATATACGGCTCAGGATGTGCCCTGTAGGGGGATCGAACTACAAGTTAAACGGAGAGATAAAGCTGCCCCGGGAAAAGCTTTGTCAGAAGAATTTGTCATCGCGCATTATGTGCTGCCGAGTGATTCTGTTCCAAAAACACAGGCGGGTTGGAGCCTGACGCGTAAATCTGGAAGTGCTTTCAACTTCACATCTCGCCAGCTGACCTTTCCAGTTGACCTCGATAAGTTACCACGCTGTTTTTATTTTGACAAAAACAGAGAAAACCAATCGAAGATCGGCTTCAATTCGACACTCCAAAAGATAGCGCAGGAATATGATTGGCGTTATCGGAAATCCTTGGAAGGTAATAAAGATGATTTGTTAGCAAAGTGGGATGAGGTATACGGCATAATCATTGGCAATGTTGATGAGAAGAAGTTAAAAGATACTTTTGAGCCAGTACGATCAAAACTCGTAAGTTTTCTGGATCGCCGTTACGAAAATCTGGAACTATCTATCTTAAATCTCGAGCAGCCGTTTCAGAAGAGCTTTTTCGCGTTACGCAATGGCTTAAACCAAATAGACCAAAAAAATCTCGGTTCCGGCATTTCGATGGTTCTTTCATACTTCTTGCTGGAAACAATTAGCAGTCTCGCAAAGGAGCAACTGATCATACTCATTGATGAACCAGAAATGCACCTCCATCCACAATTGCAGTATAAGCTTCGGCAGCATCTCAGAAACAGTCATTCTCAGATCATTGCTTCGACGCATTCCGAGGCGTTGATTGACCTCGGTGAATGGCGGTCCATCAAACGATTTGACACGACACAACGATGTTACCCAACTGAAGATAAACTACGTACGACGCTGTCTTATAAAGGGAAGTCGAAGCGTATAGAGGAGCATCTTGACGAAGTAAAGCAGTTTTATCAGGACAAGACTATATTCTTTCGGGAAAATAACGAGATGCTTTTTGCGCGAGGCTGTCTCTTGGTTGAAGGCCCGGCTGAGAAATATGGAATTTTAGTGTTGTCACAAAAAGAAGGCGTCGACATATCAGATATCACCATCATTTCATGTAATGGGAAAGATAAAATCCCTCATTATGAAATAATTTGTACAGCCTTCGAAATTCCTTTTTTCACGTTATTTGATAAGGATGATAAAAATGATACAGATCCATCCAATGCCACCATAATTGAGTGGTCTGGGAAAAATCACTACTTTGGCTTTTCTCAGTCGATAGAACATCTTTTTGGCACTCATAAAAGTGAGCATAAAGCAGCCGCGACAATGCTAACAATTGATGGATGCACAATTATCCCACAAGAGATAAAAGAAGCGCTAAGGAAAATTAATATTTTTCGTAACAGCCTAAGTAAGAGTGATTAGGAACGCATCTTAGCCCCCTGGCGCGTCATTACGGCTTTACGGACGAGGAGCTGGACTTCATCATCAACTACGACATCAAGTATCGCATGGGGCGGGATACAAGCGATGGCGATGGCCTTGCATAGCGTAGACAGTTGCTAATAAATGCAGGTATTTGGTGCATTACTATAGAAGCATAGGTTGAGTAGGAGGACATGTAGATGAGCCAAAATGATCTCATTTTGCTTAATCAGATGCTGGAACAAAGAATGACAGAGGCTGGCGCCGGTCTCTCGGCCTCCGATTATTTCGAAATATTTTCCGCTGAGCAGGTATTGAAGGATGAAGACTTGTCGTATGACGAAATCGAAAGCGGCATCGTAGACAATGCGGGTGACGGGGGGATTGATAGCTTCTATCTCTTCATTAACGGAACGCTCTACAGCGAAGACTTGGACCTGAACGCCTTCAAAAAGAATATAGATCTTGTGGTTTTCATAATTCAATCTAAAACATCTTCCGGCTTTAGCGAGGGCGGAATGGACCACTTCGTCAGTGCTACTCGAGATATGTTTGATCTTAACATATCTTTATCCTCATTGAAAAAAGTGTACCATAAAGACCTTTTGAATCGTGTGCATGAGTTCCGAGAGACCTACAAAGCTCTGGCAGGCAAGTTTCCTCAAGTATCTTTTCGATACGCTTATGTGGCAAAAGCTGTTGAAGTTCATCCGAATGTCGAGCGTAAAGTTAAGTCGCTTCAAGAAACCTTGGAACGTGCTATTTCTCCCGTCGTATTTTCCTTTGAATTCGTCACTGCCTCACGGCTACTTGCACTCGCGCGCAAAGCTCCTTCAGTTACATATCGACTTCCTCTTGCAGAAAATCCGATATCAACGGGTCAAGAAGGCTTTATTTGCCTTGTGGCGCTAAAGGATTTTTTCACCTTTGTGAGGGATGATAGCGGTTATATCAGAACACAGCTATTTGAGGGCAATGTGCGAGACTACCAGGGCAACACTGAGGTCAACAGAGAGATTCGGGCGACATTGGAAAAACAGTCAGAGGAGGATTTTTGGTGGCTGAACAATGGTATCTCGATGCTGTGTTCTAATGCCAGTTTAACGGGCAAGACATTGACAATTGAGGATCCGGAAATCGTCAATGGCCTGCAAACATCTCGTGAAATATTTGAGGTTTTGTCGAGAACCGACCCCGCAGCCGAAACAAGAAACTTACTTGTGCGCGTCTTAAAGCCACATGATGAAATAAGCAGGGATCGCATCATTAAGGCTACTAACAGCCAAACTGCCATTCCGCCTGCCTCGCTAAGAGCGACGGATAAAATACATCGAGATATAGAGGAGTTTCTTTCTTTAAAAGGTCTTTACTACGATCGTAGAAAAAACCATTACAAGAACTCGGGGAAACCCGTAAAGAAAATCATTGGCATACCTTTCATGGCGCAGGCTGTGATTGCGTGCGCTTTGCTGGAACCAGCCAATGCGCGGGCGCGACCATCGACTTTAGTAAAGGACGATGAGGCTTACCGTCGTATATTCAATCTATCTTATCCTCTTGACCTATATTATAAATGCGCAGCTATAGCTAGGGCGACTGAGCATGTCCTCAAGGGTTCGACAGTGCCTGATGTGTATCGTGAGCATGCTAATAATCTCCGGTTCTATGTTGCAACTCTCGTAACTCTCCGGTTGTCTGGTGTCCCACGTCCATCAGTGCCCAACGTTGCGGCTGTGAATCTACAGAAAATGACTGACGGTTACATTGAATCAGCATCGGAGGCTGTTTACAAGGAGTACAAGGCTTTGGGTGGAACCGACCAAGTGGCGAAAGGTATTGAACTAGAGAAACGCATCTTAGAGCAGCACAAGAAAGCTACTCTTAAGGAATTGAAGAAAGGAACAGGCAAATAGAGAACTGCTGTAACGGATTGACCTGCGGAAAAACTTTGGAAACGTTCGTTCTCAGAGCGCATTGCGGCGGGATGGATCAAAGACCAGCTTCTTTGCACGCGACATTGAATTGATTCTGTGAGACGTGAAAAGGCGGAGTGAAAAGGAGCGCGGAAGTGCTTTATCTGTATCTTGACGAAAGCGGTGATCTGGGTTTTGATTTCTTCGCCAAGAAACCGTCAAAATATTTTACCGTAACCGTTCTCGCGGTAAGCGGAAAAGCGGAGAACTTTCGGGACGGGAGAACTTTCGGGACGTTCGTTCTCAAAGTGCATTGCGGCGGGATGGATCAAAGGACTGTTTCCTTCCCAGCACGCGACATTGAATTGATTCAGTGAGATGTGAAAAGGCGGCGTGAGGCGGTAGTCACGGTAAATTTGCAGCCCGGCTCAAATTCCCGCGAAATGGTCATGGTATTGTTTCTTTGCCTGTGGCATAGAGTTGAATTCATGGGAAATGAGTCGTTTCGGAGTCGGGCTAAGGACAGAGTGTGAGCGAAAAAGAATATATCATTTTCTGCGATGAGTCGGAGAAAAAGGGGAAATATTACTCGAACTTCTACGGCGGCTTGATCGTGGGCTCTTCGCATTACGAGCGCGTTACAAGGCGTTTAAACGCGGCAAAGCAAGAGCTGAATCTTTTCGGCGAGATCAAATGGGAAAAGGTGACCGAGCGATATTTACCAAAATACCAGGCTATGGTCCGTCACTTTTTCGAGGAGATCACCGCTGGTGCGGTAAAAGTGCGAATTATGTTCCGGCACAATGCCAGACAGCCCCGGGGGTTAACGGAAGAGCAAAAAGAACTTCAATACTACCTGCTGTACTATCAATTTATAAAGCATGCTTTTGGTTTGCAGTATATTGGTCCCTCGGAAACCGGCATGCGGCTCAGGCTTTACTTTGATACGTTCCCGGACACCGGTGAAAAAGTGACGCGCTTCAAGGGGTATCTGCTCGGCTTGCGAGAACGCACGGAATTCCGTTCCGCGCGCATCAGGATCGCCGTCGAAGACATCACCGAGGTGCATTCTCATGACCATGTATTGCTTCAATGCCTCGACATCGTTCTGGGCTCCATGGCATTCCGCCTGAACGACAGGCACAAGGAAAAGCCGCCGGGAATGCACGTGCGGGGAAAGCGAACGAGAGCGAAGGAAGCTCTTTATAAAATGATCCTTCAGGAAATAAGAAAGCTGCACAGGAATTTCAATATCGGGGTCTCGACAAGTACGGGCGGGAGCCTCAGCGGCCGTTGGGAAAAGCCATATTTGCACTGGGTATTTGAGCCGAAGTCAGCGAAATATGATGCGCATCTAACCAAGCGAAAACAGGGCAAAAAATAGAAAACCCCGCTTAACCTACATGAGCATCTGACGCATAACGTCAGACTTCGGTTAAGCAGGGTTTTGAATGCTTCTACTTATTTTATACTATACTATATACTATACTTTACTATCGTTTGTCAAGGTAAAATATAGTTTACAGCACGGCGGGGACACTGTGATGTTGTTCATTTTCAGAGCGTTTTGCAGCGGGAGGGATAGGGAGCGACAGGTGACGGGGAGATGCGGTAAGGGCGCGCAATGGGAATTGTATAAATCCCGTGAACATGGATGAATTATGCCGGCAAATATGCAATTTTCGACACCGTACACAGTTGAACCCGCAATGATAACAGGAGGTTGCGATTTGTATAGGTTTGGCTCGATGCAGGGCGTGTTATACAATTGGTTATACAATTCAAGGAAACTTATCGTTCTCAGAGCGCATTGCGGCGGGATGTATCAAAGGCCTGTTTCTTTGCACGCGACATTGAATTGATTCTGTGAGATGTGAAAAGGCGGCATTCAGATTGCGGATTGCAGAATGCGGATTGCGGATTGAAATGCGCAGTAAAAGAGGTTGGCATGTCGGATATAAATGAATAGGGAAATAAATAATGGAACATAATAGAATTGTAGTTTTCGGAAGCAAAAAAATCAGGCGGACCTGGCACAATGACGAATGGTATTTTTCCGTTGTTGATGTTGTAGAAGCATTGACAGACTCCCCCACCCCTCGTCAATATTGGGGGAAAGTGAAGCAAAGAGAGTTTATAGACCTTCAGTTGTCCCCAGTTTGGGTACAACTGAAATTAGAGGCATCGGACGGCAAAAAATACACCACCGACTGCGCAAATACTAAAGGTATGTTCCGTATCATCCAGTCCATCCCGTCGTCAAAAGCCGAGCCGTTTAAGCTATGGCTGGCGCAAGTGGGCTACGAAAGAGTTCAGGAAATTGAAAATCCCGAGCTGGCGCAGGAGCGCATGAAGCAATTGTATGAACAAAAAGGATATCCCAAGGATTGGATTGACAAGCGCTTGCGTGGCATAGCTATCCGCCAAAATCTGACTGATGAATGGAAGGAAAGAGGGATCGAAACTGAATCGGATTATGCCATTCTTACCGCTGAAATATCAAAAGCGACGTTCGGCATAACGCCTTCTAAATACAAAAAAATAAAAGATTTGACCAGGAAGAATGATAACCTTCGCGATCACATGACCGATTTGGAATTGATTTTTACAATGCTTGGCGAAAAAGTTACTACTGAAATATCACACAAGGAAAAACCTGACACCTTCAGAAAAAGTAAAAAGGTGGCCAAGCGTGGAGGAAGTGTGGCCGGCACAGCACGGAAAGAAACGGAAAAGGAGTTGGGCAGAAGTATTGTAAGCAAACAGAACTATTTACCAAAAAACAATAATATCAAGTAGAGCTTCGGGACGTTCGTTCTCAGAGCGCATTGCGGCGGGATGAAGCAAAGGCCTGTTTCTTTGCACGTGATATCGAATTGCTTCTGTGAGATGTGAAACGGCGGCGTGAGGTGGAAGTCGCGGTAAATTTGCAGCCCGGCTCACGGCAACAGGCCACCACAGCAGCTGGTAAGTGCCGCCCACGATGAAGTTGCAAACGATATTGCGAGAAGCGGTTTAGCGTGAATTGCTTTTTTGTTCATTCGGTTTATTTTCATGGTGGTCCTCTATTTTTGCTGTACTTTAACCGAACGTGATTCGTCATTAAGAGGAGATGGATTGATAAGTCGGGAATTGAAAGCAATGCTTGATGAACTGCGGGCCTTGCCCAAGGAAACGGAATGGGTCGAGTTCAAGGAGGCCAAAGCGAGCTTCAGCTTTAAGGAGCTGGGGCAATATTTCTCCGCGCTCAGCAATGAAGCGAACCTGAAAGGCAAAGAGTTCGGCTGGCTGGTTTTCGGTGTCGAGGACAAAGCGCGAAAAATCATCGGCACGCGGTACCGGCCGGACCGGAGCGGGCTTGACAGCTTGAAGGCGGAGCTCGCCCAGAAGACCACCAATCACATTACGTTCGTAGAAATCCACGAGCTGCATCTGCCTGAAGGCCGGGTGATCATGTTCCAAATTCCCGCTGCGCCGCGAGGCATTCCTATAACATGGGAAAAGCACTATTACGGCAGAGACGGCGAATCCCTCGGAGCGCTGAATCTCCAGGAAATAGAGCAGATACGCGGCCAGGCGACGCAATCCGACTGGTCAGCGGAGATATGTGAAGAGGCATCGATAGGCGATCTTGACGGTCCCACGGTTTTGGCGGCCAAGGACGCCTTTAAAGCTCGGAGCAGAGATAGAACCTTCTCTTCTGAAATCGATAGATGGGATGTCGCCGCTTTTCTGGATAAGGCGAAGCTCTCGGTCAACGGCAAAATAACAAATGCGGCAATCATTCTTCTGGGCAAGCCGGAGGCGACACATTTCTTGTCGCCGTCGGTGGCGCGGATCACCTGGAAGCTTGAGGGCGAGGAGCGGGCGTATGAACATTTCGACCCTCCGTTTTATACGAACGTTAACAAGGTATATCAGAAGATCAGAAACATAAGGTACAAAATCCTTCCTGAAAACACCCTTCTACCGATTGAGATCAATAAGTACGAGCAGTGGGTCATACTGGAAGCTCTGAATAACTGCATCGCTCATCAGGACTATTCACTTCAGTCACGTATCATCGTCACTGAACGGACGGGTGAACTGATTTTTACGAATGCCGGGAGATTCTTCGAAGGGACCGTTGATGATTACACGCTCGGAAACAGGACGCCGGAAAAGTATCGCAACTTCTTTTTGGCACAGGCGATGCAAAATCTGGGGATGATTGATACCGTGGGATCGGGTATTAAAACGATGTTTATTCAGCAGCGGAAACGTTATCTGCCTATGCCGGAATACGACGTTTCCGATCCACAGAAGGTTTCACTGAAAATATACGGCCATATTTTAGATGAGAACTATACGAAGCTGCTCATCGAACGCGCTGATATCGATCTGAAAACGACTATTCTCCTGGATAAAGTCCAGAAGCGCCAAGCGATAACGAAGGAGGCTTTTGCATATCTGAAGAAAAACGGTCTTGTTGAAGGCCGGTACCCGAATCCGTATATCGCGCTCCACATAGCGGCTATTACCGGAGATCAATCGAGTTATATCAAATATCGCGCTTTCGACAAGAAATACTACAAGGACTTGGTCATGCTGTATCTAAAAGAGAAAGGGTCCGCAAGTCGGCAGGAAATAGACGAACTCCTTGAAAATAAACTCTCGGACACCCTGAGTAAAAAGCAAAAGCTGAACAAGATACATAATCTGCTTTACGAAATGTCCAAAAAGGATAAAGCGATAAAAAACACGGGGCCGAGAAAGAGCCCACGATGGACCACAGGGTGATTTTAGCAATAAATTAGCTGTAAATTAGCTGTACGATGGTATAACCTATTGTTTACTTTAGAGCTCGGCGTGGTTTTTTTAGCTATATTTCTTCTTGATGGAGGGCAACTTCGGGGCCGTTCGTTCTCAGAGTGCTTTGCGGCGGGATGGATCAAAGGCCTGTTTCTTTGCACGCGACATCGAATTGATTCTGTGAGATGTGAAAAGGCGGCGTGAGGCGGCAGTCACGGTAAATTTGCAGCCCGGCTCACGGCAACAAGCCACCACAATAGCTGGTAAGTGCCGCCCACGATGAAGTTGACAGACACGGTCGAGGAATCAGAGACGATCGATGACAGTGACGCACTGACGGAGGAAGCCGTGCCCGAGGAGGCCGACGCATGACGACTGATCGCTCCACGGAATATCTGACCGGTCTCATGCGCGAATTGTGCAAGCTTCCCCGTGAGACCGAGTGGGTCGAGTTCAAGGTCAGCAATGATGATCCTGAAGAGATTGGGGAGTATCTTTCTGCGTTGGCGAACTCAGCCGCTCTGAACGGAAAGGCCTTTGCCTATCTCATCTGGGGCGTCGAGAATCAGACCCACCGAATCATCGGCACCAAGTTCTCTCCATCCGCCGCGAAGAAGGGCAATGAGCCGCTTGAGACATGGTTGCTTCGTTTGCTGACGCCGAAAATCCACTTCCACTTTTACGAGTTTGTCGTAGATGATAAGCCGGTGGCGCTCTTGGAAGTGGGCCGGGCGTTTCGCCATCCGGTGCGCTTCCAGGGAAACGAATTCATCCGCATCGGTGCGGTGAAAAAACCACTCAAGGAAGCCCCTGACCGCGAGCGACAACTGTGGCGGATCTTCGACCAGACGCCCTTTGAGGATGGTGTCGCGGCAGAGCGGATGAGCAGCGAGGAAGTGTTGAAGCTGCTGGATTATCCCGCCTATTTCGAACTGATGAACCGCCCTTTGCCCGAAGCTCGTGAGGGCATTCTCCAGGCGCTCAAAGACGATGAGCTGATCCAGCAGGCAGATGCAGGAGGTTGGAATATCACGAACCTCGGCGCTGTTCTATTTGCAAAGCGTCTTGCAGACTTCCGCTCACTTGAACGAAAAGCGATGAGGGTCATTCTCTATCGCGGCAACAGCCGTGTCGTGACGATCAAGGAACAAACCGGTACGAAAGGTTATGCCAGCGGTTTCAAGGGCTTGATCGATTATATAAACGGGCTGGTGCCTTCTAATGAGGTGATCCAACAAGCGCTTCGCAAGACAGTGCCCATGTATCCGGAGTTGGCCATTCGTGAGTTGGTGGTGAATGCGCTTATCCATCAGGATTTCTTTGTTGCCGGCGCCGGTCCGATGGTGGAAATCTTTGAGGACCGCATGGAGATCAGTAACCCAGGTATGCCGCTGGTGTCTACGGACCGCTTTCTTGATACGCCACCAAAGTCAAGAAATGAAGCGCTTGCTTCTCTCATGAGGCGGATCGGTATCTGCGAAGAGCGTGGCAGTGGCGTGGATAAAGTCGTATTTCAGACGGAGTATTACCAGTTACCGGCTCCGATATTCGAAGTCTCTGGAGAAACCACACGAGCCGTATTGTTTGCGCATCGGCCGCTCAATCGTATGGATAAAGATGATCGCATCAGGGCCTGCTACCTTCATGCTTGTTTGAAATATGTAAACCGGGGATATCTGACTAATACATCCGTTCGCGAGCGTTTCGGCATTGAACCTCAGAATATTGCCGCAGCTTCAAGGCTGATTAAGGAAGCGGTCGAAGCGAAAGCCATTTTGCCTTATGATATGTCAGCTGCCCCAAAATTAATGAAATACATCCCTTGGTGGGCTGCTGCTAACAAGGCCGGTACTTGATGGGTACTTGATTATTTATATAGATTAGCCTGGTTTGCGGATAATAGTGCTAATAATATCAATAGGTTGATGTGCCATGCGGTACTTGATGGGTACTTGATGCTTTAGCCCATTGTCAGGTTCAAGCGAGATAAGGACTCTCTTGGCGACAGAAACAATTTTGGCGCCGTTCGTTCTCAGAGTGCATTGCAATGGGATGGATCAAATGCCTGTTTCTTTGCACGCGACATCGAATTGATTCTGTGAGATGTGAAAAGACGGCGTGAGGCGGTAGTCACGGTAAATTTGCAGCCCGGCTCACGGCAGCAAGCCACCACAGGTATATAAGCTCTCCTGCCTCACGAATGAAGAGGTAAAGATTGTGGAGAGGAAGAAGGGGACGGTGCAGTGAGTATCTTGAACACAAGCCTCGAACAGTTGCAGCAATGGCTCAGCGAGCCGGAGGGCACGAACCTCGAATTCAAGGAAGCCAAAAACAACTTCCATTTCGAGAAGCTGGTACAGTATTGCGTGGCCCTCGCCAATGAGGGCGGAGGCAAGATCATTTTTGGCGTGACGGACCTACGCCCGCGAAGAATTGTCGGGACAACAGCCTTTGCAGAACCCGGCCGAACCGAGGCGGGTCTGTACGATCGTCTGTCGCACCGCATTCCGGTTGAGGAAATACATACCGCTGAAGGACGGGTGCTGGTAGTACATGTGCCACCACGCCTACCGGGCACGGCCTGGCAGATCGAAGGGAGTTTTCTCAAACGTGCAGGGGATGAGTTCATCGGAATGTCCGACGCGGAGCTGCGGGTTATCTTCGCCGAAACGGGGCCGGATTTTTCGGCAGAGCCCTGCCCAGGTGCAATCCTTGCTGATTTGTCATCGGAAGCTATTTCAACATATCGCGCCCGCTGGGCGAAAAAAATGCGCGACGAACGGAAGGCCGGCTGGACCGACGTCGAAACATTGACCAATGCTGAATTGCTGGTGGATGGACAGGTAACCTATGCAGCATTGATCCTGTTCGGCACCCGCGCCGCACTGGGCCGTCGGCTCGCGCAGGCTGAGCTGGTTTTCGAGTACCGTTCTTCTGATGCATCCGGTCCCGCTGCGGACCGTGAGGAGCTGCGGGAAGGCTTCTTTCTTTGGCAGGATGCAATATGGAATAAGATAAACTTGCGCAATGACCGCCAGAGCTATCAGGATGGTCTGTTCCGGATGGACCTGCCGACTTTTGACGAGGTGTCTGTCCGGGAAGCCCTCTTGAATGCCGTGGCGCATCGTGATTACCGTCTGGGCGGTTCCATATTCATCAGGCAGTTTATGCACAGGCTTGAGATCGTGAGCCCCGGCGGCTTCCCCCCTGGGATCTCTCCGGAAAATATTCTTGATCAGCAAAATCCCCGCAACCGTCGCCTTGCGGAAGCACTGGCCAAGTGCGGATTGATCGAGCGGTCGGGGCAGGGCATGAATCTGATGTTCGAGTCCGCGATAAAACAAGGTAAGCCCTTGCCTGCTTTCAGCGGCACAACTGCTCATCAAGTTAAGCTTACGCTCAAGGGCGTTGTTGAAGACCCGGCTTTTGTGCGATTCATGGAACGTCTCGGTGAGGAGAGACTAAAAAGCTTTTCCACGTATGATTTTTTAGCTTTAGAATATATTTGCCGTGATAAACGATTGCCTGAGTATCTAAAGGCACGCGTGCCAGGACTAATAGATGTTGGGGCGGTTGAATCCGTGGGCCGTGGAAAGGGAACGCGTTATATCCTTTCGGAGTCGTTTTACTCAGAGTTGGGTGCACATGGAGTGCATACGCGGAAGCGCGGTCTTGATCGCGATACCAACAAAGCTTTGCTTGAGAAACATTTAATGAAGCGCGCCGCTGAAGGTGCACCTCTTTCTGAATTGGAGCAGGTACTGCCAGCTCTTTCTGCTCGCAATGTGCAGCGCCTCTTAACCGAACTGCGGGATGAGGGGAGGGTTTTCTTAAAAGGCAAAAGACGCTGGGCCAGGTGGATTATTGTCAAGTCTAAAGCCCACGACGGAAATAATGGGCTTTAGATGTTGCCTGGAAATAATAAATAAGTGAAATATCAGCATGTTGTAAAGCCTGATTTGTCCTTTAGGACGCTTTATTTGTCCTTTAGGAGAATTCTAAGATTTGGTAAATGGCGCCAGAGGACGGTATAAATTGAACATTGGTTTTAAT